>PEAP01000080.1 GCA_002753665.1 Magnetococcales bacterium DC0425bin3 | reverse complement strand
CAATACCTTGCTGGTGCTGAGGGTCTACCACATGGCACGCCGCTGGCCCGCCCATGGAGAAGGCGCATGACCCCAATGGCACAAGATGCCTGGGCGGATGACCTGCTTGTGGGGGGGGGGGTGAAGGAGTCGGCATCCCGGCGCAAGCGGAAGGTCTTGGTGATGGGGATGCCCCTTCCGGCGAACCTGGACCTGCTGCCGGAAGGGGTTTTGCGGATGGTGGCCAGGCCGGTTCTTCCTGCGCACTGTGCTGAATGTGTGCCGAGAGGAGAGCTTGTGCCGATGTGCTGCGAAAGTCACTCCCGCAATGCGGCGGAAATGCTGAATTTTTGGTGCCCAGGGGCGGAATCGAACCACCGACACGAGGATTTTCAGTCCTCTGCTCTACCGACTGAGCTACCTGGGCACGGCTACGGCATCGGTAATGCCGCCGGAGGGCCTGGGATGGCCCGTGAAAGGCGACTGCGGGGAATATTATACTGGGCGCAACCTGTCCTGTCAACCCTGACCGTCCCCTGGGGAGCGGATATCCATGACCTGGGAGCTGTCCCTGGAAGTCGCCGCGGTTCATGAGGCCGCCGTCAGCAGTCATTGTCAATCCCGGGGGGCGGTGGCCCTGGCGGTGGTGGATGCCGGGCCCCAGGCCCGACTGGCCGCCGATGTCGGCTTCGAACGCTGCCGGGTCTGCGGATATTTTCCCGCGGACCACGACCGGGACGCCACGGAAACGGACCTGCGCCTGCTGCTGGCATCCCTGGGATTGGCCGGGGATCATCCGCTGACCTGGCGTTTCATCGAGGAACGCGATTGGCTGGAAGAATGGAAAGCCGGCCAGAAACCCCTGGCCGTGGGCCGGCGCCTGCTGATCGTCCCCACCTGGGTATCGGACCCTGGAGAACAGGAGAGAAACGGCCGTCTGATCATCCGCATGGATCCGGAAATGGCCTTCGGCAGCGGCTCCCACGAGACCACCCGGGGTTGCCTGGAGGCCCTGGAAGCCCGCGCCGCGGCCCCCGGCGGGCTGGGCCGGGTGCTGGACCTGGGCACCGGCTCCGGCATCCTCTCCATCGGCGCCGCCCTGCTGGGGGCCGCGGCGGGCCTGGCCACCGACAACGACCCGGTGGCCGTGGCGGTCTGCCGGGCCAACCTGGCCCGCAACCTGCCCGGCCGCCCGGATGCGGTCCAGGTCCTGGAGACGGCGGCCATCCCCGATGGCCCCTTCGATACGGTGGTGGCCAACATCCTGGCGCCCGTGCTGTTGTCCATGCTCGGCCGGCCGGGTGGCGGCCCCTGGGGTGGCGGCAATACCCTGGACCGGGTGTTGGTTCCTGGCGGAACCCTGATCCTTTCGGGTATCCTGCAAGGTCAACAAGTGGCCGAGCTGATCGACGCTTGCCGGCGGACAGGATGGGGCGACATTGCCTTCAGACCGCTGGGCGACTGGGCGGTGGTGACAGCGCAACGGCCGCCAGCTTGATCTGTCCTGCGCGGCTGGGGGTTGGTTGGCGGCGGAAGAAGGCTGTGGTGTGTTTTTTTTGGGATAGTATCGCTGTGTTGGCCTGATTTTCGCGAGCAATGCTTGGGCGTTCCTGTTTGCCGGTGAGCCTGCGCCATCCCGTTGACGAGAGGACCTGCGCGAGGCTGCCGCTCTGGTCGGTATGATTGAAAGGATACCGGACGATGGATGTGGCAACGATTTTGGGGTTCGTGTTGGGCCATGCGTTGATTTTCTATGCCATCATGATTGGCGGCGACGTGGGGCAGTTCGTCGACATTCCCAGCGTCCTGATCGTGGTCGGCGGCTCCACCGCCACCATGTTCACCCGGCACAAGATGAACGAGGTCTTCGCTTCCCTGGGGACCTTGATGAAGGCCATTATCGTCAAACCCCAGAATCCGGAAGAGGTGATCGGTCAGTTGGTCGACATGGCCAACGTAGCCCGCAAGGACGGCATCCTGGCACTGGAAAAGGTCAAGGTGGAGGATCCGTTCCTCCAGAGCGCGATCAACCACTGCGTCGATGGTGCCGACCCCGAGTTTCTGGAAGGGATCCTCAACAAGGAAGTGAGCTATCTGGCCGCCCGTCATGGCAAGAATATCACGTTCTGGGAAGGGATGGGCGAGCTGACCCCCGTGTTCGGCATGATCGGCACGCTGATCGGTCTGGTCCAGATGCTGGCCGCCATGGACGATCCCTCCACCATCGGTCCCGCCATGGCGGTGGCGCTGATCACCACCCTCTATGGCGCCATGATCGCCAACATGATCGCGTTGCCCATCGCCTTCAAGCTGGGCCAATATAGCGCGGACGAACAGGTCGTGCGGCAGGTGATCATCGACGGCATGATCGGCATCCAGAAGGGGGTCAACCCCCGCATGCTCGAAGAAGCCCTGAAAACCGTGCTGCCCCCCAGCAAACGCGAAGCCGGTTGATCCGAGCGAAGCAGGGGGATCCGGGCCGGAAGGTCCTGCCAGACTGGAGGAACGAGGGTGGGGGATTGTCCGAAGTGCAAGAAGGGAGCCCCGGGCTGGATGGTGACCTTCGGGGACATGATGTCCCTGCTGTTGACCTTCTTCGTGCTGCTGTTGTCTTTCGCCCAGCTCGACCCCGTCAAGTACAACAAGGCCAAGGGGTCCCTCAAGGAGGCGTTCGGGGTCCAGCGGTTGGAGGAGATCAACCCGGTCATGTCCGAACGGGAGTTGATAGCCACCGAGTTCAACCAGGAAATCCTCCTGGTCAAGGTGCGGGAAGAGGTCGAGTTCATCGTCGAAAACCTGGTGGACAACGGCGAAGCCGAGGTGATCGAAACTTCCGAAGGGTTCATCCTGCGTCTGGACAGCCGGGCTCTGTTCGTTCCGAACTCAATGACTCTCAAGGAGGATTTTGAGACCACCCTGCAGCAGATCGGCACTGTCCTGGCGGACAAGCCCAACCTGGTTCGGGTGGTGGGCCACACCGACAACCGTCCGCCGACCCCTCCCTATCCCTCCAACTGGACTCTCTCCGGCGTCAAGGCGGCGGCGGTGGCGCATTTTCTGGTCCAGAAAGGGGGGGTCAAGCCCGATCGGCTCCAGGTCCGTGGTCTGGCGGAATTCCAACCCGTGGCCCAGAACGACACCCAGCAGGGCCGGGCGAACAACGACCGGATCGAAATCCTGATCGCCCGCGCCACGGCGTCGGCCGATGCCGAGCCCTCACAGGGGCCGGAGTCGGCCGGGAAGCCGGCCGTCGCGATTGCGGGGAGGTAACGGATCATGGCCGACAAAAAATGCCCCGTATGCAAGAAGGGCGCCCCGGGCTGGATGGTGACCTTCGGCGACATGATGTCGCTGCTGTTGACCTTCTTCGTGCTGCTGCTGTCCTTCGCCCAGTTGGAAATCGTCAAGTTCAAGGAAGTCGCCGGCGCCCTGCAGAAGGCCTTCAGCATCCGCACCGTCCAACAGATCATCCCCATGCCCACCGGCACGGACATGATGGCCATGGAGTTCACCCAGGAGGTGATCCTGGTGAAGCTCAAGGAAAAGCTCCAGGACGTGGTCGATCCGCTGATCCAGGAGGGCGCGGCGGAGATCGTCGATCACCCCGAGGGCATCCGGATCGCCATCGACGACGCCGGGATCTTTGCCACCGGCACCTTGCATCTGCGGCCGGACTTCGAGAAACTCCTGGACGACATGAGCCCGGTGCTGATCAAGCATCCCAACATGCTGTATGTGACCGGGCATACCGGCGACCAGGCCCCGGATCCCCTGAGTCCGTTCACCAATAACTGGGCAGTGTCGGTCGCCAAGGCGGGGGCCATCGTCGACTATCTGGCCACCCGGGGCGGCGTCGATCCCACCCGGTTGCAGGCGCGGGGCATGGCGGAATTCCAGCCGCGCATCCGGAAGCAGGGCGGGGCGACCGGCATCAGCGACAACCGGGTGATGATCGAGGTGTCCCGGGAGACCCAGGCCGTTTTCGACAATCCGGTCCTCAAACCGGAGGATCTGATGGGCGATGCCCCCGGCTTCATCGGGGAGAACGTGCCTCCCGCCCGGGCGCGGAATTTCTGATTCATCGGGAGCTTCGAGGCATCATGGCCGCCCAATCCACCCCCCCCCAGGGTAACCAGCAGCGCGAGTTCGTGCGCATCGACGACCTGCTGCCCTTCTCCTGGAAAAAGGTCTCCCCGGAGGAGGCCCAGGAGGTTCTCACCCACTTCGAGAAGCACCGCGAGTTTCCCAACCGGACCGGGGATGTCAACGCCCTGCTGTCCTCCATGGATGTGAGCGACCATCTCAAGCGTCTGGCGCGCAACGACGCGACCCTGGCCCAGGTGCTGAGCCGGCTGGACATGAAGCTCAACCTGCTGATCCGCCTGTTCCATCCCGGAGAGCAGCAACAGCCCATGGTGCCCACCCCCATCAACCTGAGCGGCGGGGGACTGGCCTTCTGGGAGGCCGAGGTCGATACCGAAATCGGTGATCTGCTCCATGTCCGGCTGGCCTTGACCCAGGACGCCCTGGCCAGCATCGAATGTTACGCCCGGGTGGTCCATATCCGTCAGGACGACCAGGACGGCATGGACAAGGTGGCCTGCAACTTCGAGCCGATCCTCGCCCCGGACCGCGAACAGATCGTGCAGCACATCTTCAAGCGGCAGGCCGAGCGGTTGCGCGCCCAGAAAAAGCTCTAGCCGTGACCGGCCCGGGAGACGGTCCCACACGCCCATGAGCCCGCCCAGCGCCGGCAAGCCGGCCAACCCCTTCAAAAGCAAGCCCCAGGGTCCGGCGCTGCTGCGCCTGGATCCCGGCATTCCCTTTCGCTGGCGGCGGGTGCCCCTGCGTCTGGCCCAGACCCTGAAGCTCAGATACCAGCAGGATGGCCGTCAGGAGTTCAGCCGTTGGGATTTTGGCGCCTTTCTGGCCGGAATATCCGACCGGTTCCAGCCCGGCAACCCCGCCCGCGAGAATCCGCTGAAGCGGCCCCTGCTGAGCGCCCTGGCCGACATGGAGAGCAAGCTGGACCTGGTGTTCTCCCTGGTGGGTCGGGACAACCCCGCCCGCCTGGACGACCAGCGGCCGGTCGCCCCCATCAGTTTCGGCGGCCATCAGCTGGTGTTCTGGGAGCGGGCCCCGGGGCTGACGGTCGGCGATTTGTTGGAGGTGCAGTTCACCCTGTTCCAGGACCGTCCCCTGTGGGTGCGTTGCCTGGTGCGGGTGGCCCAGCTGGGGCAGGACGAAAAAACCGGTTTGATCCGAGTCACCTGCCGGGTGGAAACCCTGGGCGGCAAGCTGCGGGTCCGGGGTCGGCCCCTGCCGCGTGCTTCCAAACCGGCCGCTGTCGTGCAATCCATCCAGATCGAACCGGAATCGATCCCCGACCTGGAGGAGCCGCCCCCCCCGCCGGAACCGGCGCCCCGGCCCGTGCCGGCCCCGGAACCGGTCGCCCCCGTGCCGGCCCGGGCCGTGGCGCTGCCGTCCGCGGCTGCTGCGGCATCGATCGATGTGGGCGAGTTCCGGGACTACATGATCAGCGGGCAGTCGTCGGCCGGACCGGACGGGGACGAGGGCAGCAACCGGCGGCAGGCGTTCCGGGTCAACGACGAGGTGATGTTTTCCTGGAAGGTGGTGGCGGCCGAGGAAGTGGAGGACATCCATCGCCATCTGGCGGACTACCGGCAGCTGCGGCCTCGGCCCCGGGAGGAACGCTTCGCCGCCTTCCTGATCGCCATCCGGCAGGATCTGGCCTCCCTGCCCAAGAGCGTCGCCCGCACCGGGCGGACCCTGGGCAGCTTTCTGCCCGAGCTGGACATGCTGTTCCGCCGCGCCAACCACCCCAACGAAGAGGGAACGGTGATCGAATGGGCGGAATGCCTGCGGGCCATCACCGCCGAAATGGCCGCCCGCCCTGAGTCCGTCACCAACCGCTTTGCCCAGGGGACCATCAACCTGCGGCAGCGGTTGGATCAGATGAAGAGAATTCTGGAACTGGAGGATCGGGCGCCCGTCACCAAGCAGGAGGAAGGTCGCACCATCCTGGCGCGGATCGATCGGGAACTGAGCAAGTCGGTGGCGGAGATCGGCAGCGAGTCGCCGGTGCTGGGGGAACAGTTGGCCCTGTTCCTGGAGATCATGGACCGCCTGCGCCTGCCCAAGGGAGTGCCGACCAGCGCTTCCGGCCGGAACCAGCCGGGCGGGGGCCTGGTCAAGACCCAGGTCAACCTCAGCGCCACCGGCATCGCCTTCAAGGTGGCCAGCGGGGAGGTGGCCCGGGGGGATTATCTGCAGATCGCCCTGGAACTGACCGCCGACGGGACCACCTTCAACACCCACGAGGGCTATGCCCGGGTGGTCATGGCCAAGCAGCCGGCCCCGGGACGCCCGCTGCGGGTGGCCTGCCAGTTCATGATCGTGACCAAGAAGATGGAGGACGAGTTGAGCCAGCACATCGTCTTCCGGCAACGGGAAGAACTGGCCGCCCGCAGCAAGGTGCGGGGGGTGCTGGAGGAGTAGAAGGAAGCAGCTTCCGATGCGATCAAATCTCCTGGATCACCAGGCCGTCCCGCAGCTTGGGTTCGAACCAGGTGGACTTGGGCGGCATCACCGCGTCGGCGTCGGCCACCGCCATCAGGTCGGCCAGGACGGTGGGGTGCAGGCAGAAGGCCGCCGCCATGGACCCGGAGTGGACCCGCTGTTCCAGCCCGTCGGTGCCGCGAATGCCTCCCACGAAGTCGATGCGTCCGTCCCGACGCGGATCGCCGATGCCCAGGATGGGGGCCAGCAGGTGGTCCTGCAGCAGGCTGACATCCAGCCGGGCGATGGGGTTGGTCTCGTCCACCCAACGGGGGTCGATCTCCAGCCGGAACCAGCGCCGTCCCAGCAGCAGGCCGAACACCCGCGGCCGTTCCGGGCGCAGGGGGCCGTCGGTGGGAGTGACCCGAAACCGTTGAGAGACCCGCTCCAGGAAAGTCGTCTCGTCCAGGCCGTTGAGGTCCAGCACCACCCGGTTGTATTCCAGGATGCGCATCTGATTGTCCGGGAACAGGACGGCCAGGAAGCGGTTGAAGGGTTCCGCGCCGGTATATCGACCCGCGACCTGCCGGCGCAACCGACATACCCGGGCGGCCGCCGCCGAGCGGTGATGGCCGTCGGCCACATAGACCCGTGACAGGGCCTCGAAGTGGCCCACCAACTGTTCCAGCACCGCCCGCTCCCGGATCACCCACAGGGTGTGCCGCACGCCGTCCTCGGCGGTGAAGTCGTATTCCGGCGCCCGGAGAATCTGTTGCTGGACCAGGTCATCGATGGCCGCGGAACGGCGGTAGGTGAGGAACACCGGGCCGGCGTTGGCCGACAGGGTGTCCGCCAGCCGGGTGCGGTCGTCCTCCTTGTCCGGCCGGGTCAGTTCGTGTTTGCGCACCCGATCGGACAGATAGGCCTCCACTGCCGTGGCGGCCACCACCCCCACCTGGGCATGGTCGCCCTGGATCAGCCGATAGAGGTAGAGACAGGGCGCGGGGTCGGCCACCAGGAGGCCCTGGGCCTTCATCTCCGCCAGGCGCTGCCCGGCCTGGCGATAGACCCGGTCGTCGTGGGGAGAAATGGCCGGATCCAGGTCGATTTCCGCCTTGGAGACATGGAGAATGCTATAGGGATTGCCCGCGGCCAGCCGGGCGGCCTCGTCCCGGTTGAGGACATCGTAGGGCGGCGCGGACACCCGGGCCACCAGCTCCGGGAGCGGACGCAGACCGGGGAAGGGTTGAATCAGGCTGGCGTTATCCATCGTGGGAATCCCCCCGCTGCATTTCTTCTTCCAGGGCCTGCCGAAACGTGACGAAAGCGGTGGCCAGGGCCGCGGCGATGGTCACCAGCCGGGGGCCCTGCTCCTTGCGGCGGCCCAGGCGTTCCAGCTCCAGGGCCAGATCGAACAGGGGGCTGGCGCCGAAGGCGCCGCTGGCGCCCTTGAACTTGTGGGCGGCCTCCACCAGCTCGCCGGTGTCGCCGTCCCGTGCGGCCTGGTCGATGCGCGTCAACAGCAGCGGGGCATCGGCCAGGTAGATCTCCGCCACCTCGCGGAACAGTCCCCGATCGCCGCCCAGAGCGCGCAGGGCGCCGGCAAAACCGGTCCGCGCCGAATCAGTGGTCATGTCGAAGCAACTCCCATTTCCTCCGGCTTCCGGACTGTGCGCCGGTGCCACGGTGGGGCCAGTGTATGCAGGAATGGCCCCGGGGACAATCGGGCCTGTCGCCGGCGACGGCCGCGGGGATTTTACCGTGGGTGGCGCCCGCAGGAGAGGTATAATCGCCCGGACAGGCTTTGGAATGGGATGGTTCCATGAGCGATACCGCCGGATTGCCCGGCCTCGATACCCCCGGGGTGGTTGCCACCCGCCACTGGACGCTGCTGCCCAACGGGCGGATCCGCTGTCAGGTATGCCCCCGGGGCTGCGCCCTGAAAGAGGGGCAGCGCGGACTGTGCTTCGTGCGGGCGCGGGTGGCCGACCGCATCGTCCTCACCAGTTACGGCCGCTCCAGCGGGTTCTGCGTGGACCCGGTGGAGAAGAAACCCCTCAATCACTTCCTGCCTGGCACTCCCATCCTGAGTTTCGGCACGGCCGGCTGCAATCTGGCCTGCCGGTTTTGCCAGAACTGGGACATGAGCAAGTCCCGCCACATGGATCGTCTCATGGATCGGGCCGATCCCGCCACCCTGGCCCTGGCCGCCCAGCGCCTGGGCTGCCGCAGCATCGCCTACACCTACAACGATCCCGTGGTGTTCATGGAATACGCCATGGACGTGGCCCGGGCGGCCCGGGAGCGGGGCGTGCGGTCGGTGGCGGTCACCGCCGGCTACATGGAATCCGCGGCCCGCCGGGACTTCTACCAGGAAATGGACGCCGCCAATGTCGATCTGAAGGCCTTCACCGAACGCTTCTACCGCAAACTCTGTGGCGGCGCCCTGCAGCCGGTCCTGGAGACCCTGATCCATCTCAAACGTGAGACCCGCGTCTGGGTGGAGTTGACCACCCTGTTGATTCCAGGTGAAAATGACTCCGAGGCCGAGCTGGAGGAGATGACCTGCTGGGTCGTGGAACACCTGGGGCCGGAGGTGCCCATGCATTTCACCGCCTTTCACCCGGACTGGAAACTGCGCGATCATCCCCCCACGCCCCATGCCACCCTGATCCGGGCCCGGGACATAGCCCGCAAGAACGGCGTCCATCATGCCTATGTGGGCAACGTGCGGGACGCCCGGGGCGGCAGCACCTGGTGCCCACGCTGCCAGGGGCTGCTGATCGGGCGCAACGGCTATACCCTCACTGACTGGAATCTCACCGCCGCGGCCGCCTGCCGTTTTTGCGGGTTGCCCTGTCCAGGGGTGTTCGATGGTCCGCCCGGGAACTGGGGCGCCCGCCGGCTGCCTGTGCGTCTGGGGAACTGAAAGGAAGCATCCATGGGGTCCAGGATCATCCCGATCGAACCATCGGCAGCGGCTGCATCGGATCCGCTGCGGCAGCGGTGGGTCCTGTCGGCCACCCTGCTGCTGTTCGTGGCCGGGTTCTTCTACCTGCCCACTCTGGAGATCTTCCAACCCAACGTCACCGACCAGTTGTTCAACGAGAGCATCGCCCCGGTGCGCTGGCGGGAGAATTTTACCAGTTATTTCATTTCCATCGTCCTGGAAGCCGCGCCGTACATGGTGTTGGGGGCGTTCCTGTCCGGGTTGATCGAGATCCTGGTCCCGTCCCAATGGCTGCCGGACATGGCCCGGCGGCTGGGACGGCTGGGCATCCCGGCGGTGGTCCTGCTGGCGCCGCTGTTTCCCATCTGCGAATGCGGTGTGGTCATGGTGGCCCGGCGGTTGCTGCGCAAGGGACTGCCCATGGGCCATACCATCGCCTATCTGCTGGCGGCGCCGATCCTCAATCCCGTGGTGCTGGGCGGCACCTGGCTGGCGTTTTTTCGCGATCCCCTCTATCCGCTGATGCGGGGGGCGGGGGCGTTCTTCATCGCCATCGCCCTGGGCCTGCTGTTGCACCGCCCCTTCACCCGGAACGCCCTGCGTGAAGGCTGGCGTGGAGTGGACCATCCGGACCACGGTCTGGCGGGGCAAGGATGGTTGGAGCGGGGTCGCCACCTGCTGGAGCATGTGCGCACCGATTTCCTGGACATGGGGCTCTATTTCCTGTTCGGGGTCTTCCTGGCCAGCTGTCTCAAGACCTTCGTCGATTGGGAATGGCTGGATCAATTGGGCGGTGGCCCCTTCACCGGTCCCCTCGCCATGATGGGGGCGGCCTTCGTCATGTCCCTCTGCTCCGAGGCGGACGCCTTCGTCGCGGCCAGCTTCATCGAGTTCGACATGTACGCCCACACCGCCTTCCTGGTCCTGGGACCCATGATCGACATCAAGCTGCTGCTCATGTACCAATCCCTGTTCCGGACCCGCCATATTGCGCTGTTCGCCCTGGCGGTGGTGACGGCGGTGAGCCTCTATGTGGCCTTGTTGATGCTCCTGCCCGAGGGATTCCTGGACTGGTTCAGCATGCGGGGGATGATGTGAACGGGTCGCGCCGGTGGTCGAATCTGCAACTGCTGGGCTGGCTGAGCTTCTTCGGCTGGATCATCTGGAAGGAATACGACCAGTATTACCTGGCCGAACTGCAGGCCGATATCCTGTTGAGCGGCTTTCTGCTCCTGGCGCTGGTGTTCGTCGCCGGGGCGCTGGCTCCGGCCGGTTGCGGCTGCGATCACGCCGCCCCCCCGGCGGGGAATGGATTCCTGCGGGCGGTGGAAACGACAGGGCATTTCCTGCCCATGATCCTGTTCCTGCTGGTGGGGGCCACCAGCCTCAGCCTGAAGGATTCCGGGGCGGGGGACGGCGCCATCAAGGTGCTGATGCCCGATGTCACCCAGGACGAGCAGGAGCTGCCGGATCTGGCCGCCGTGCCCCCCGGCCAATACCTGGGCGTGACCCTCATCGACCTCTACAGCAGCAACCACTATGACGCGGATGCCCCGGTGGAACTGGTGGGACGCCTGCATCACCTGACCCCGGAGGATGGCAAGCGGTTGGCCACCGATGCCGGCGGGCCGGCGCCGCGGACCCTGCTCTATCGCTTCGCCATGGCCTGCTGCGCCGCCGACAGCGCCCCGTTGCCCCTGGTCCTGGAGGGACAGGGGCCGGACGAGGCCGTCGCCAAATCGGGGATCTGGGTGCGGATCCGCGGTCGCACCCAGGTCTTTCGTGAGGATCCCAAGCTGCTGGCGCTGCGGGTGGAACATTGGCAGGAGGTGCCGGAGCCGGCGCGGCCCTTTCTGAACTGGCTGCGGACGGTGGATTGAGCCCTGACCATGAATTCCCTGCGCAAAATCCGTGATCGGCTCCTGATCCGCCTGCTGGACCGGCGCCTGCCTCCGCCCAGCCCCCGGGAGGCGGCCCTGATCGAAGCCTTGCGCCGTCGGATCGCTGCGCATCCCGCCACTCCCCCGCGGACGGGCGACTCCGCCGCCCAGCGGGAGTGGGACGCCAACGTCGAGCGTCTGCGGCATCTGGTGGCCACCGAGGATCCCCGGGAATTCCTGCGCTGGGACGTGATCACCCGCACCATGGTGGTGGGCAACACCGCCTATGTGCAACAGGAGCTGGCCCATCTGCGGGACCTGCCCGACTGGGGCAGCCGCTGGGCCGGGGTGCTGAAGGAATCCGCCGTGGGCCATCCGCGGCCCTTTCCGGCCCTGCCGGGGGCCAGCGGCAACCTGATCCATCATGCCTATCATCTGGCCCGGTTCGAAGCCTGGACCGGCCGTCCGGTGGCGGAGTTGGGGACGATCTTCGAGTTCGGCGGCGGCTATGGCTCCCTGTGCCGGCTGTGCCACCGTCTGGGGTTTCGGGGGCGGTACGGCATTCTCGACCTGCCGGTGTTTGCCGACCTGCAGGAATTTTTCCTGCGGGCCGACGGCCTGCCGGTGGGCGAAAGCGTACACTGCTCTCCGGAGCGGGAGTCGCTGGAGCGCCGGTTGGCCCCGGCGGGGGCGGGGGGCCGATTGTTCCTGGCCACCTGGTCCCTCAGCGAAACCGCCCGGGCGGTGCGGGAACCGTTGCTGCCGTTTCTGACCACCTTCGATCATTTCCTGATCGCCTATCAGGAACGCTTCAACGAGGTGGACAACGTCGCCTGGTTCGGGGCTTGGCAGGCCTCCCGGCCGGACCTGCACTGGCAGGAGCGAACCATCGCCCATCTGCCCGGCAACCGCTACCTGATGGGCAGTCCCCGGGCGGCGCTGCCGCGGCCCTGGTGAGCGGAGTCGCTGAGTCTTTGGAGATTCTGCATGGAACCGCTCATCATCGCCGTGGTTGCCGGTCTTGCTGCCCTGATGACTCTCTATTCCGGGTTCGGCCTGGGCACGGTGCTGATGCCGGTTCTGGCGGTCTTTCTGCCGGTGGAAACGGCGGTGGCGGCCACGGCGATGGTCCATTTCGCCAATAACATCTTCAAGGTACTGGCCGTGGGGCGCCACGCCGACCGGGATCTGGTGCTGCGCTTCGGTCTGCCTGCCGTCATCGCGGCCTGCGCCGGGGCTGCCGCTCTGGGGCTGGTGGCCGGTATGGAGGCCGTGGTCCGCTACGATCTGGCGGGACGTCCGGCGGTGATCACCCCGCTCAAGTTGCTCATGGCCCTGTTGATGATCGCCTTCGCCCTGTGGGAACTGCTGCCCGGGCTGCGGGAGCAACGCTTCGACCGCCGTTACCTGATGGTGGGTGGACTGCTGTCCGGCTTCTTCGGCGGGCTGTCCGGCCAGCAGGGCGCCTTGCGCTCCGCGTTTCTGGTCAGGACCGGCATCGCCACCGCGGCGTTCGTCGGCACCAATGCCTGGATCGGGCTGCTGGTGGACAGCAGCCGTCTGCTGGTCTACGCTGGCTGGCTGTTCGGCGGCATCCTGCCGGGTGACAGCGACGCAGTGGCCCCGATGGTGGCTGCCGGCATGGCCGGGGCCCTGGTCGGGGTACTGGTCGGCAAACGCTTTCTGCGCAAAATCACCCTCGGCCTGGTGCAGACCCTCACCGGGGTCCTGCTGCTGGTCATTGCCCTGGGCCTGGGTAGCGGAATCCTCTAAATCCAGGCTCGTATAGAAACAGTCCAGACGGTTGCGGTGCCACCATGGCACTCGACAGGCTGCCGGGAGGGCCCATGCGAACCTTGCATAACGTCAAGATAGAGGGCTTCAAATCGATTGCCAGCGCCGAATTGATGCTGGACAGCCTCAATGTGGTCATCGGTGCCAACGGCTCGGGCAAATCGAACCTGATCGGCGTATTCCGTCTGCTGGAGCGCGTCCTGTCTAGGAACCTCCAGGTGTTTGTTGCCAGCGATCCGGATCGATGTAACCGTTCAGAGACCCCCACCTCAAGCGGCCATAGGCGCCGGCAAAGGCGGAGCAGGATTTCCCTTTCTGCGCTCGGCAATGACCCTTGCCAGGTAGTCCCAAGGGGAACTGTTCCGTTTCCGGCATGTTTCGATGACGCTGGCCAGCACCGAGATGACCCGGCTTCCCTCCGACGTCCGGCTGCCATGGCTGATCCGGCGTGCAATGACCCAATGGCGCAAGGCTCGCTCGGCCTCGTTGTTGGTCAACGGTAAATCCGGCTTCTCCAGGGCCAACCAGATCACGTCCCAGTCGTTGAGGAACTCAACGGCAAGGCTGCGCGCCTTTTCCGCCGGAGCCCATTTGCGGTGATATTCACAAACCTGTCTGAAGTCCGACAGGATCGGCCTCCAAGTGGCTGGATCTGGCCCATCCCGGGTCTGTTCCACCACGAATTCCAGAACTTCCAAGGCTCTGCTCCCGAACTTCCTGGTCTCCTTGTCAAGACTTTCGGCCAGTCCCCTGGCCTTCCGGATCAGATGCGCCAGGCAGCGCAGCCGCTTCGGGAAATTCCGGTAGTTCATCAAACCATCGCTCATCAGCCAGCCGGAATAGGCCTCGGTCAGAATGTCGATGACCACCTGACGGGTGCGGCGTCCCACCAGGAACAGCACCGTATGGGCCGTTACGAATACCCACAGCCAGCGGGGAACCCCTTTTTCCTTCCACGGGGTCTCGTCCACCTGGATCAGCCCCGATTGGCGGGCATCACTGATCAGCTCGTCATGAAGCGGATCCGCTGCCAGTCCGGCTTCCCGGATACACCGGTCAATGGTCCCGGCGCTCAACTCCAAGCCGAACCAGTCATTCAGAAACTCACAAATCCGACGGCGTGACAGCCGCATCCGCAGCGCCAGGGCCACGATGAACGCCGCCAGCATGGGGCCAACCAGCCGCCACTCGCTCAAACAGGTCGCCTCCTGACGTCCCTCGACCACATGCCGTTCTCCGGTCATGGGGCCGGTGCGCGTGACGTGACCGCAACGACAGGTGACATCTCCAAACAGATGCTTCGTGCAGGCCAGTTGCAAACCGGGATGTTCCTCATCCCCCTTGATCAGATCCAGGACCAGATATCCCATTCGGGCCGTGAAAATACTCTCCGGCGGCAACTCCTCATTACAGGCTGCACACCGTCCCGGTTTATGGACTTCTTCCCGCTCGACGGAAATTTTTTGCTGGCGTCCCCGGCCCGGAGCGCCGGCCTGTTTCCCGGCCTTGCGTTTTCCCTTCCCCTCCTTGGATTGCTGACTCTTCCCGGAGGCTGGTTCTCCCGGATCATTGTCGTCTTTCCGGGAATCCTCCCCGTCCCCAGGTTTGCCCTTCTTCGCCTCGGACGGCTCACCCTCTCCGGGTTCCTCCACGGTCTCCTCCTCATGCACCTCGGAAACGCCAAGGTACGGGGATCTGCTGCTGGGAGGCTGGGAACTGTTGTCCGGCGTCTGGTTCAGACGCTCCCGGGATTCCTTGAGATCAGACAGAAGCTTCCGGCTCACCGTCAGCAAGGCGTCCGACCCGAGGGAGGCCAGATATTCCTCATCAAGCTGGAGTAGATCGTGATCTGAAAGCTTCATGGAACCGCCTGCAATCCGTTGCGAGTATGCTCTCCATCAAAGCATCATTTGGCCTGCGAATCCAGGGGTCTCTGAACGGTTACGGATCGATTGCTCCATCACGGCAGAAAAGTGACACCTGGACTGTCGCTGGATCTCACGTTCGACCGGAATGCCTATGGGTTCGGGCTCAAGGCCGTTCAGGACACGCTGATCTTCGAATACGAGCGGATCGACTACAGCGGTTATTGGAACTATGGCGAATCGTTGGCGGAGGGTCACACGGAGAGCAGGCTTGAAGATGCCGCCGAATCCTACAGGAACCAGATTCCAAAGTATGTGTTTCCGAAGGTTCGGAATCTGGTCGTCTATCATTTCCATGACACGTCCGACACATCGCCCGCCAGGCAGGCGAGCGCTGTCGACGACAACCGCTTCTTCAGGCTGAACGCGGCCAATCTTCCCGCCTATCTGTACTGGTTGCAGGAACAGCATCCGGTACAGTTTCGCCACATCGAAGAGCATGTTCGGCTGGTCGCGCCGTTCTTCGAGAAGTTCGTCTTGGCCCCGTCGAGGCTCAACGAGAAGAAGATCAAGCTGGAGTGGCGGCAGAAGGGGTCGGATGCGTACTTCGATGCCTATTCGTTTTCCGATGGCACGTTGCGCTTTATCTGCCTCGCAACGCTGTTGCTGCAACCATCTCCGCCTGCCTTGATTCTGCTCGACGAGCCGGAACTCGGCCTGCATCCCTTCGCCGTTCGCATCCTGGCCGACATGCTGGAGGAGGCATCCAGGCGGGTTCAGGTGCTGCTGGCAACGCAGTCCGTGACGCTCCTTAATAATTTTTCTCCGGAACATGTGATCGTTGCAGGGCACGATGGATTGAAAACGACGTTCCAACGACTCGATACGGCGACGCTGAAGGGATGGCTGGAGGAGTTCAGCATCGGCGAACTCTGGGAGAAAAACGTGCTGGGAGGCCGCCCATGACGCGGCTTTTGATGCTGGTTGAAGGCCAGTCCGAAGAAATATTCGTTGAACGGGTCCTCACTCCGTTCCTGGCGGGTAACCGTTCACCGCAAAGCTGAAAACCGCTCATGAAATGTAAACGTCCAAGGGGCTTTCGGCTTTCGCTTGCAAGGCCTGGTGGCCCTGTGTACCGGGACCTATCGGTTGAGCAAGCGCACGGTGTTGGCTTTGTTGAAGGACGTGCTTGGGGTTGAGAAAGAAAAAAGCAGC
>PEAP01000079.1 GCA_002753665.1 Magnetococcales bacterium DC0425bin3 | reverse complement strand
CCCGGTTGGGCGGGGGGGGGGGGCCGACCTCGCTGGGGGCGAACCCGATTTTGGCCGTCGCCGTGCCCATTGGAATTGTTGGGGAATTTGAGACGAAAAAAGCCGCCTTGGCGGGCGTCTTTTCGATAGATAGCGTTTATCTATACATAAATGGTGGAGCCAGGCGGGATCGAACCGCCGACCTCTTGAATGCCATTCAAGCGCTCTCCCAGCTGAGCTATGGCCCCACTGTTCGTGGGGGGTGTTTGTACCGCCTTGGGGAGGGGCTGTCAAGGGTCTCTTTTGGGTTCCTGGAAAAAGGGTGCTTCCTTGCGGGAAAAATGGTAGAAATCGCTTCTCGTCAACGGTCCGCAACAGAGGTGCCTTGCCTTGATTCGTCCCTCCCTCGACAGATTTCGGCAGCTGGCCGGCTTGGGCAACGTGATCCCGGTTGGGCGGGAGATCCTGGCGGATCTGGATACGCCGGTCTCGGCCTACCTCAAGGTGGCCACGGGGCATGATTACAGCTTCCTCCTGGAGTCGGTGCAGGGCGGGGAGAAGTGGGGGCGTTACAGTCTGATCGGCATCAATCCAACGGCGATCTTCAAGGCCTTCGGCCGGCGGGTGGAGATCGAGCGGCCCCCCGAGGAGCCGGAGCGCTTCCAGGACGTGGATCCCATGGCCGCCCTGCGGGCCTTCGTGGAACGCTACAAGCCGGTGGAAAGCGACAGCGAGCTGCCCTTCCAGGGCGGCGCCGTGGGGTACCTGGGGTACGACGTGGTACGCTGCTTCGAACGCATCCCCGACGCCAATCCGGATCACCTCCAGGTGCCGGACATCCTGTTCATGGTGCCGGAAACCGTGATCGTGTTCGACAATCTCTCCGGCAAGATGACCGTGGTGGGCAACGCCTTCCTCCGGGACGGCGAACCTCCCGAGGCCGCCTATCGTCTGGCCGTGGAACGGGTCGAACGGGCCGTGGCGGGGCTGAAGAACTCCCTGCCGGTGCCGGATGTCGATGCGGGAGCGGTTCCGGGCCCGGCGGTCACCGACGCCGATTTCGTGCCCGAAATGTCCCGCCGGCAGTTCGAACAGGCCGTGGAACGGGCCAAGGAATACATCGCCGCCGGCGATATCATGCAGGTGGTCCTCTCCCAGCGGCTGTCCATCCCCTTTCCCCACGCGCCCATCAACCTCTACCGGGCGCTGCGCACCATCAACCCGTCGCCCTACCTCTTCCTCCTCGACCTGGCAGGCTTCACCATCGTCGGCTCCAGCCCGGAAATCCTGGTGCGCCAGGATGGCGAAACCATCACCGTGCGCCCCATCGCCGGCACCCGCCCCCGAGGGCACGACGAGGCGGACGACAAGGCCCTGGAAGCCGACCTGCTGGCCGACCCCAAGGAACTGGCCGAACATGTCATGCTGGTGGACCTGGGCCGCAACGACCTGGGCCGGGTGGCGGTGACCGGCTCGGTGCAGGTCACCGAACGCAACGTGATCGAACGCTACTCCCACGTCATGCACATCGTCTCCAACGTGGAAGCCCGGCTCGAACCCGGTCTGGATACCTTCGACCTCATCGCCGCCACCTTTCCCGCCGGCACCACCAGCGGCGCTCCCAAGATCCGCGCCATGGAAATCATCGACGAACTGGAAGTCTCCCGCCGGGGCCCCTACGCCGGGGCGGTGGGCTACCTGTCCTGGAGGGGACGCATGGACCTGGCCATCACCATCCGCACCGCCATCATCAAGAACGGCACCCTCCACATCCAGGCCGGCGCCGGCATCGTCGCCGATTCGCGCCCGGACAAGGAATACGAGGAAACCATGAACAAGGCCCGGGCCGTGTTCCGCGCCGTGGACATGGTCCAGAAGGGGCTGGAGTGACACCATGCTCCTGATGATCGACAATTTCGACTCCTTCACCTACAACCTGGTCCAGTACTTCGGCGAACTGGGCGCCCAGGTGCGGGTGTTCCGCAACAATGCCATCACCGTGGAGGAAATCGAGGCCCTGGCCCCGGACCACATCGCCATTTCACCGGGTCCCTGCGATCCGGACCAGGCCGGCATCAGCCTGGAGGTGGTGCGCCGCCTGGCCGGCCGGATTCCCCTGCTGGGGGTCTGCCTGGGGCATCAGACCATCGGCCAGGCCTTCGGAGGCCGAGTGGTGCGGGCGCCCTGCGTCATGCATGGCAAGACCTCCGCCATCCACCATCGGGGCCAGGGCGTGTTCGCCGGACTGCCCAGCCCCTTCGAGGCCACCCGCTACCACTCCCTGGTGGTGGAACGGGTCTCCCTGCCCGACTGCCTGGAAGTGACCGCCGAAACCGCCGATGGCCTGATCATGGGACTGCACCACCGCACGCTGCCGGTCGAGGGCGTGCAGTTCCACCCGGAATCGATTCTGACCCGCTGCGGGCACGACCTGTTGCGCAACTTTCTCGCCTCATGACCCAGCATTGGAGAACCTCCCCATGAACATCCAGGAAGCCATCGCCCGGGTGGTCACCGGCGTGGACCTGACCCAGGAACAGGCCCGGCAGGTGATGGATCTCGTCATGTCCGGCGGGGCCACCGAGGCCCAGATCGGCGCCTACCTCACCGCCATGCGCATGAAAGGGGAGTCGGTGGAGGAAATCGCCGGCTCGGCCCAGGCCATGCGGGACAAGGCCCTGCGGGTCCAGGCCCCGGGCCTGGTGGTGGATACCTGCGGCACCGGCGGCGACGGCTCCGGCACCTTCAACATCTCCACCGTCACCGCCCTGGTGGCGGCAGCCTGCGGCCTGACGGTGGCCAAACACGGCAACCGCTCCATCACCTCCAGGAGCGGCTCGGCGGACCTGCTCAAGGCCCTGGGCGTCAACATCGAGGCGCCCCTGGCGACGGTGGAACGCTGCCTGGCCGGGGCCGGCATCGGCTTCCTGTTCGCCCCCCGCCACCACGGGGCCATGAAGTACGCCATGGGACCCCGCCAGCAGATCGGCATCCGCACCCTGTTCAACCTCCTGGGTCCCCTCACCAATCCCGCCGGGGCGCCCCATCAGTTGCTGGGGGTGTTCGACGGCGCCTGGACCGCCCCCCTGGCCCAGGTGCTGGGCCGACTGGGCTCCCGGCGGGCCATGGTGGTCCATGGCTCCGACGGTCTGGATGAAATCACCCTCACCGGCCCCACCCAGGTGGCGGAGCTGCACGCGGACGGTGCGGTGACCACCGCCATCCTGCAACCGGAGATGTTCGGCCTCAGCCCCTGTTCCCGGGACGCCCTGCGCGGGGGCGACGCCCAGGAGAACGCCGTCATCACCCGGGCCATCCTGGCCGGAGAACGGGGCCCCAGGCGGGACATCGTGCTGCTCAACGCCGGGGCGGTCCTCCATATCGCCGGTCGGGCCGAGGGCATCGGCGCGGGGATCCGGGAGGCGGCGGCGGCCATCGATGATGGTCGCGCCCGGGAGGTGCTGGAGCGCCTCGTGCGGCTGTCCAACGCGGATTGACGCCATGGCCCACATCCTGGATCGCATCATGGCCCGCAAACGGGAAGAGGTGGCCGAGCGCCGCGCCCGGCTGCCCGAGGCCCGCCTGCTGGAGCAGGCCCGCGGCACCACGCCGCCCCGGAGCTTTCGGGACGCGCTGATCGCCAAATCCGCCACCGGTCCAGCCATCATCGCCGAGGTGAAGCGGGCCAGTCCCAGCAAGGGCCTGATCCATCCCGGGGAGGGGCCTTTCGACCCCCTGGCCATCGCCCGGGGCTATGAGCGGCATGGCGCCGCCGGCATCAGTTGCCTGACGGACCGGGATTTCTTCCAGGGTCACGAGGACTACCTGACCCGCATCCGCGGGGGGGTCGCCTGCCCGGTGTTGCGCAAGGATTTCATCCGCGACCCCTACCAGGTGATCGAGGCCCGGGCCATCGGCGCGGATGCGATTCTGCTGATCCTGGCGGTGCTGGACCTGGGCCAGGCGCTGGAGCTGGAAGCCGCCGCCCGGGAGCTGGCCCTGGAGGTGCTGGTGGAAGTCCATGACGAGGCCGAGCTGGAGGCGGCCCACGACCTGGCCACGCCCCTGCTGGGCATCAACAACCGCAACCTGAAGACCTTCGAGACCCGCCTGGAGACCACCCTCCGCCTGGCGGGTCGCGCCGCGGCCGGCCGGCTCGTCGTCTCCGAGAGCGGCATCCGCACCGGGGAGGATATCCGGCTGCTGCGGAATCATGGGGTCAACGCCTTCCTGATCGGGGAATCCCTGATGAAACAACCGGATCCCGGCGCCGCCCTGGCCGCGTTGCTGGCGGAATGACGCCCATGGTCCGGGTCAAGATCTGCGGCATCACCCGCCTGGAGGATGGTCTGGCCGCGGCGGCGGCGGGGGCGGACGCCATCGGTCTGGTCTTTCACCCGCCCTCGCCCCGCGCCATCGATCCGGAGCGCGCCGCGGACTTGGTGCGTCGGCTGCCGCCGTTCCTGGGCATCGTCGGCCTGTTCGTCAACCGATCCCGGGCCGAGATCGAGGCGATCACCCGCCAGTGCCGGCTGGACATGATCCAGCTCCATGGCGACGAAACCCCGGCGGACTGCGCCGACCTGCCGGTGCGGGTCATCAAGGCGGTGCGGGTGAGTACGGCGGCGGATCTGGCGGGACTGGAGCGCTATCCGGCGCAGGGGCTGCTGCTGGATGCCCGGAGCCCCAGCGGGGTCTACGGGGGCGGGGGGCATCGGTTCGACTGGTCCCTGCTCGCCGACTACCGCTGCCCGGCCCCCCTGATCCTGGCCGGCGGCCTGGACCCGGACACCGTGGCCCAGGCGGTGGCCCGGGTGCGACCCTATGCGGTGGATGTGTCCACCGGCGTGGAGGCGGCCAAGGGGATCAAGGATCCGCTGCGCATGCAGCGGTTCGTGGCCCAGGCGCGGCTCTGGAACCGGACGGCCTGAGATCACGCCATGCACGATACCATCCTGATCGAGCTGATGGTGGTCTTTTCCCTGTCGGTGGGGGTGGTCTACCTGTGCCACCGCTCCGGCATCGCGCCGATCCTCGGTTTCCTGATCACCGGCGCCATGGCCGGTCCCCATGGGTTCTCGCTGGTGTCCTCGGTCAAGGAGGTCGAACTGCTGGCCGAGATCGGGGTCATGCTGCTGCTGTTCACCATCGGCCTGGAGCTTTCCCTGAACAAATTGGTGGAAATGCGCCGGGCGGTGTTCGTCGGCGGCGGGTTGCAGGTGGGATTGACGGTCAGCATGGCCGGCGCCCTGGCCTGGATCCTGGGACAGGAGGCCAACCGGTCGCTGTTCACCGGCTTTCTCGTGGCCTTGAGCAGCACGGCCATCGTGCTGAAAGTCCTTCAGGAACGGAGCGACATGGGCGCGCCCCACGGGGGGCCGACGGTGGGCATCCTCGTGTTCCAGGACCTGATCGTGGTCCCCATGCTGCTGCTGATTCCGCTGCTGGCCGGCCAGGCGGAGCATCCTCTCCAGGAACTGTTGCTGTTTCTGTTCAAGTTCATGCTGATCGGGCTGACCCTCTGGTATGGCGCCCGGCGGTTGATCCCCGCCATCCTGTTTCGCATCGTCCGGCTGCGGGATCCGGAGCTGTTCGTGTTGAGCGTCATCGTCATCGGTCTCGGCGTGGCCTGGCTCACCGGGGTGGCGGGGCTGTCGCTGGCCCTGGGGGCCTTCCTGGCGGGCTTGATCATCTCGGAATCCGAATACGGCCATCAGGCCTTCGCCACGATCTTGCCGTTCCGGGATATTTTCACCAGCCTGTTCTTCATCTCCGTGGGCATGCTGCTCAACGCCGGCTTCCTCTGGACCCATCTGCCCTCGGTCCTGGCGACCACCCTGGCGGTCATCGTCCTCAAGGCCCTGCTGGCCGGAGGCTCGGCCTACCTGTCCGGGACGGGTTTCACCGGCGCGGTGGGCGTGGGCATCGGCCTGGCCCAGATCGGGGAATTTTCCTTCGTCCTGGCCAAGGAGGGCCTGGCCGACGGGCTGCTGTCCGAAACCGCCTATCAGTTCTTTCTGGCGGTGTCGGTCATGACCATGGCCGTGGCGCCCACCCTGGTGGGACGCGCCGGCTGGGTGGGCCGGGAGCTGGCGCGCTTTCCGCTGTTTCGGCGCCTGGCCGTGGGCGGCGGTTCGGCCATTCCCCAGGACGCCCTCCTCAGGGACCACCTGCTCATCGTCGGCCTGGGCGAGAACGGCCGGGCGGCGGTGGGCCTGGCCCGCCGCCGGGGCATTCCCTACCTGGTGCTGGAGACGAATCCGGAAACGGTGCGACGGGAGAAGAGCGCCGGGATCAACGTCGAATTCGGCGATGCCAGCCAGGATGCCGTCCTCCGGCATGCCGGCCTCCTGTCCGCCAGGGCGCTGCTGATCACCGTGCCCGTGGCCTCGGCGGCGCGCAGCATTGTGGCAGCCGCCCGGCACCTCCATGCCGACCTGCCCATCGTGGCCCGGGCGTCGTTCCTGAGCGAAGTGAGCGAGCTGGAGGAGCTGGGAGCCGACCATGTGGTGGCCATGCAGCTGGAGGCTTCGATCAAACTGTGCGGCCGGGTGCTGGAGGCGTTCGGCGCCAGCCCCGAGGAGATTGCCGAGGACCTGGAGGATGTGCGCGCCAACCGGATTCTGCGGTGGTGAGCCGGACCCCTTTATGGCCGTCCCTGGGGAGAAGCAGCTATCAAGAGCGGCCCCAGTTTTTCGAACAGGTAATCCCCGATCTTGCGGCTGCCCTGGGCGGTGGTGTGGATGCTGTCATAAAAATCATCCCCCGTCAGATCCAGTTCCCGGGCCAGATCCAGGCAGACCGCGCCTTCCTCCCGGCAGACTTGCAGAGCCTGGTCGTTCAACCCCATCAGCAGGGGGAAGGCCTGATCCAGGAACACCTGGCCGTTGGCGGATACCTGGCCATGCAATCGGCCCTGCAGATACCGAAAGGAATCGCTCTTCTGGGTGACGATCACGGCCCGGGCACCAAAGCCCCGGATGGCCCGGATCAACTCCCGGACCCGTTCGCCATAGGCCTGGATCCGTGGCCGGGCATCGGGCAGGGACTCGAAGGATGGGATGGGGTGTGGGTAGGGCGCCCAATGCACCCGGGGCCTGGGGGTACTCATTCCCCCGTGACCGCCGATTTCCATCACCCAGTTGGCCTGGAAGATTCCCCGGATGGTGTTGAACATCTGCCAGAAGGCGCTATTGTTCTTGAGATGGTTCTTGATCCGCTGCCCCAGGGTCCCCTGCCGGATGTTCAGGGTATCATCGAACTGGGCCCGGGTGGAGGTCCCCACGTTGATGTCGTTGAGCCCGATGCAGGCAATCACCCAGGCGGGGTGGAGGTTGGGGATCTGGTTGAACCAATACAGGAAGGAATGGAGATGCCCCACGGTGGAATGGCCATCCAGGCCTCCGTTGGCCACTCCCAGGGGGGGTCCGGACGCCGCCAGATGGGCCGCCAGCACTTCCTGGAAGGTATCCTGATCCGGGACCCAACGCTGGTCGGTCGTGCTGCCGCCGATGGTCAGAATGGTCACCTGCTCCGGG
Source organism: Magnetococcales bacterium DC0425bin3 (assembly GCA_002753665.1). GTDB lineage: Bacteria > Pseudomonadota > Magnetococcia > Magnetococcales > DC0425bin3 > DC0425bin3. Next base: position 8,864 of record PEAP01000079.1, on the reverse strand, counting down.
GAGCCGAACCGGCCCCGCAGGCCAAAGATGTCCCGGTGATAGATCACTTCCCGCCCCCCCGGATACATCTCGGCGGCATTCAGGCGGATGGTGAGGTCCCGCAACAGAAAGATGTTGCCGAAGTGTTTCTCCTCCAACCAGTGGCCAAAGCGAAGCTCCAACAGGAGTATCCCCACCGCCAGGAGCAGCGCGTTGACTCCCAGGATGTAAAGCCGTGGCCAGGATGGGGCAGAGGCGGGCGGAGGTGGGTGGTCTGGAGAACATGGAACATGGCATGACATGAACAATCCTCTGTTGTCTCCGACGCTGAGCCCCCTGCTGTGCTGCCCGATCTGCCGGGGAATATCCCTTCATCCGGAAGCATCGGGTGGGATGGGGACACGCTGTCTGGATTGCGGACAGATCTTTCCCCAGGTGGCAGGCATTCCTTTCTTGTGCCACCCGGAATTGCTGCCGGTCGTTATGCCGACCGGAAACCCGGCTGCCCAGCTGCCTTCGATGGCAATCGAGCCCACTTCCGGCGAGGATCGGGTCCGCACTGCCAATATTGTTTATCATAACCAGGTGGCTGGACGATATGAAACGGACCCCAGCACCCACTACCTGTTCCAACCCAATGGTCCCTTTCAACGGCGCCTGGCCAGAACCCTCGAACAGGCAGCCCGTCAGACCCGGGGCAGTCTGCTGGTGGATGTCTGCTGCGGAACTGGAAACGTGCTGCGATCAGCCAGAGCCTTTTTTCCCCATTGTCTGGGGGTGGACCTGTCGGTCAACATGTTGCAGCAGGCCCGGCAACGACATCTGGAAGTCTTGGGGGCGGATGCCAACCGCTTGCCATTGGTGGATGAATGTGCCGATTGCGTGACTGCGGTCAGTGCGTTGCACCACATGTTCGATTATGAGGCGGTGCTGAAGGAGATGGCCCGCATCCTGAGAAGAGGCGGCATTCTCTATACCGATTGGGATCCCAATGGCCATGTCTTGCGACAGGGGTGGGCGGTGACATCGGCAACGAGACTCCTGATGGGCTTGCGACGGTGGCGAAACGGCGACAGCATCCCAGAAACCTCTTTACAGCAATTGGCCGAATACCATCATCATTCCCGGGAAGGCTTCGATCCGGACCGGGCGATGTCCGTGTTGCGGCATCTGGGATTTCGGGAAGTGCGGCTTTACTGTCATTGCAACCCGGACGGATTCGGGGGGCGGGAAACCGCCAGGGCTCAGGTTTACCTGTTGCGCCTGCTGAAACTACTCAGTTTCATTCCACCAACGGCGCGCAACGTTCATCCCTGGGTGGGAATCGTGGCCATCAAATAGAGGAGCCTGGGGCAGCCATCGGTCCAGATCCCGGATGGCCAGCACGGGATCCGGTCCCTCTGCCAACAAATCCATGAACTTTTCCAGTACCTGACGCCGGTTGAAAACGGAGATGATGCGGGGCAACAGGTCGGCAAGCCCGCGGTGGGGATCGGCAAAGCCTTGATCCCACGGGTTCAGATGCGGGGGATCCATCTCCCAGGGATGCAGATAGAGGACCCGGTTCCACTCCGTTCCGCGCTGCCTGAACAGAAACCGGTGCAACCATGCCGGATAGAGCCGCAAATAGAACCCCCCGCCCAGCATGAACCGCAGTCCCAGAAATCGGGTCACGGACATGGGTACTTCCACCAGGCCGTTCTTGAGACGATGGGGCCGCCAGGGGGCCTGGGGAATGCCATACAGATAGTTGGAGGTCGGAGCGACGCTGGAATCGAAACGGATCCCCGCCTCCCGCAGGATCTCCAGGGCCCACAGGGTCTGTTCGGTAATGGTGAAGGCCGGCGCCCGAAAACTCGCTATGGCGGTTCCGGTCAGCTGCTGCAGTCGATCCAGGCTCTGCATCAGGTCGTTCCGAAAGGCCGTCGGTGACGATGTCACCAGATAGCGATGACCAAACCCATGGCTGGCTATTTCATGGCCCTCGGCCAGGGCCCGACGCAAAACCTGCCGGATCCTGGGTGCCACGGAGGCCAGGACGAAGAAGGTTCCCCGGAGCTGGCGTTGGGCAAACACATCCAACAGACGTTCCAGATTGTCCGCCAGATTGGTTGGGGTCGACCCTGGGCGGAATTGGGTCTCGGTATCGGGCAGAACGTGGTAATAATCCTCCACGTCCACGGTCAGGAAGGTCACTGGTCCCGGGTCCAGGATCCGCTCGACCCATTGCAGATAGCAGGATGACTTGTGAATGGTGCGGCCTTCGGGCTGGATCGTGGTATAAGGATATCGTCCCATTGGTCGTCGGCTGCTTTCTGCCCATGGTATTGGCTTTGGCCCTGCGATGCAACATACCGTCACCTTCCGCACCGAGACCATGTCGGATGCCCTCTGCGAGCCTCTGGCCCGGCTGGGGGCCAGGGTGTACCAGGATCAACCGGCCTTCCTGCCGCAAATGACCAACCCGGCCTATTTTCGCTGGAAGCATGTGGAAAACCCGGCGGGAAAATCACGCCTGGTCAATGCCTATGACGGGGACCGGTTGGTGGGTAGCATGGCCTACCAGCAGCGGACCTTCCTCTGCCGGGGGAGGCCGGTGGCAGCCGCTGTCCTGACCAACCTGATGCTGGATCCCGAACACCAGGACTTCCTGGTCTTCATGGGGTTGGCTCAGAGCCTTCGGCGAGCGCCGGAATTTTTTCCCACCTTCATCCTGCCCAACGAGCAGAGTACCATCCTCCATGAGAAGGCCCTCAAGCTGCCGCTGGTGACCCCCCTGACCCTGTTCCTGTTTCCTTTGCGCCCCGGGAACCTGGTCCAACGGTTGTTCAAGACCCCAAAGCCACTGTTCGATGGTCTGGGATGGCTGTTCTGCCGGATGGCACTGCTGACCTGTCCGGCTCCTGCCGGATGGTCCTTCTGTTCCGCCCCACGTCATCCCGACGATCCCGAATCTCTGATCCAGGCCCATGACCAGAGGGAAACGGTCACCGGAATCCGTGATGCAGCCTTTCGAAGCTGGCGTCACGGCTCCGGGAACCCGGTCTGGCACTATCGGACATGGTACCTCTACCGGCACACCGAACTCCTGGGCCTGGTGGTGACCCGCAGGACCCGTTACCAGGGCCTGGATGGCCTGTTCATCATCGACTGCATCCTGGATGCGGACCTGTCGGGTCCGGCGTTGCGTTACCTGCGGGGGCAGTTGCTGCGGCTGGGCATGCGTGAGGGGTGCGAGGTGATCCTGGGAATGGTGAACGGCAGCAGTCCTTCCGCCATGAAAATGGTGGCCTGGCCTTTCCTGCGGGTTCCTGCCACATTGCTGCCCCTGCCCATCGTCCTCCGCCGGGCCAGGGGGAAAGACGATGCGGCCTGGGATGCCCAGCTCTGGCAAACGGCTTTTATCACCCTGGCGGATTTGGATATTCTCTGATGACACACCCTCCGAGGGCAGCCGGATTGGCATGGGTCCTGGCGGCCGGAGTGGGTACGATGTTGCTCGTGCCCACCCTGCTCAGGGGCATTGCCTGGGGACTCGACAGCCATGCCTACGAGCAGTGGGCGAACATCCTGATCGCCGTCGATTTCAGCCCCACCGCTTTTCTGGAGCGGGTCGAGTACACCCGTTCGCCAGCGCCTTATCTGGTCTGGCTGACGGTCCTGGGGGGCATCAAGCTCCTGGCAGGGGAGTACTGGGCCCGGGGCGTGATCCTGTACAACCATGCCCTGGCCTTTCTGACCATCCTGCTGGTCCTGGACCTGGTGTACCGTCTGACCCGCAACCGCTGGGCGGTGCTGTACTGTGCCCTGGCTTTCCTGACGGCTTACGAATACAGCCTGTGGATCCGGTATGTGCTGTCGGACATCTCCTTCACCTTTCTGACGGTCCTGTTCTTCCGTCTGATGGTGGCGCGGGAAGGGAGTCTTCGTCATCGCCCCCGGGTTCTGGCCGGCCTGGCGGCGGGTGGGGCGTTGGGGGTGGCGCTGTTCTATCGTCCCACCGCGGTGCCCATGGCCGTGCTGTGGGTGGCCTTCCTGTCGTTGCAGAAGCCGCTCTCTTTGCCGGAAGGCGCCCTGGATCGCCGGCGGGCGCGGTGGTTCCTGATGCTGCTGACGGGCGGGTTTGTCCTGTTCTCCCTGGTGTGGGCCTATCCCATGCGGGACACGGCGGCTTGGCCGTTGGCCGGATTGCGCCCCTGGATCGAGGTGATCGCCTCCGGTTTCCAACAGGGCATCGTGGTCCATGCCCGACCCGAAACCTGGCATCCCGAACCCCGGACCTTGCTGGAGTTCGCCTGGCTTGCCTGGGACAAGGCCCTGCATTTCCTGTTTCAGTTCCTGGCGCGGGATTATCATCCCGTCCATGGGGTGATCAATGCGCTGTTCTTCCTTCCGGCCTTCCTGCTCGGGGGCTACGCCTTGGCCCGCGCCCTGGGATGGGGACCGCCCCTCGCCCCATCCATCCAATGGACCCTGTTGTGGGCCGCGGTGTTCATCCTGCTGGTCACCTTTTTCCATGCCCTGCAGGAGCTGGACTACGATTTTCGCTATCGCGTGCCGCTCATTCCCCTGTTGATCCTCATGGCCGGTTTCGGACTCCATGCTCTGACAGAACGCACGTCGGACGGCGGTACTCTCAAAGCCGCACCTTGAAACGCTCCCACCAGAGGGACAGGATCAGCAGCCCCCACAGGGAAAAGCCGTGGTCCGCCCGTTTGCGGAGGTGATCCGCCACCAGTCGCTCCACCACCGATGGTTCCAGGATCCCCATGTCACGGATGCGGCCGGGAGCCAGATGATCCTGAAGATACTCCCGCATTTCCCCCCGCAGCCATCGGGCCTTGGGGATGTTGAAGCCCGCCTTGCGGCGCTGCAGGATCGCTGCCGGCAGGCGGTTGGCCATGGCCTGTCTGAGCAGGTGCTTCTTGCGGAAAAACCATTTGAGCTTATGGCGGGGCGGCACGGTGGCCAGGAATTCCACCAGGCGATGATCCAGAAAGGGCTGGCGGGATTCCAGCCCATGGGCCATGGTCATCCGATCCACCTTCACCAGCATGTCGTTGGGCAGATACAGGCGGGTATCCACGGACAGCAGACGATTCAACGGGTGGCTGGCCCGGCATTGGGCGAAGGCCTCCCGATAGAGATCCAGGAAATCCGTCTGCGCCCCGGGGAGATGCCAGACTGGTGCCAGGAGCTGTCGGCGCAGGGGGGCATCGCAGATGACCCGCCACAGGGCATGGGCCGTTTCCGGAGGATGGTCCGCCCCCTGGACGAAGCGTCGGCTCTTCATGACCCAATCCACTTTGCCCTCTGTGGGCGGCAAGGCCTCTGCCAGGGGACGAACGATGCCCTGTCGCAGCCAGCGGGGCAGCAGGCGATAGGCCCGGAGCAGATAATGGGCCGGATAGGTCTCGTAACCGGCCAACAATTCGTCGGCCCCATCCCCGGACAACACCATGGCCACATGCTCCCGGGCCAGCCGGGCCAGGTGGTAGAGGGCCACCATGGAGGAATCGGCCGTGGGTTCCTCGGCATGCCAGACCAGCTCGGGCAGTATCGAGGCGGCCTCGGCGGTCACCAGGCGTTGATGATGATGGGCCCCGACCTGGGCGGCCATCCGCCTGGCATAGGGGGATTCGTCGAACTCCGTTTCGCGAAAGCCGATCGAAAAGGTCTCGATGGGCCGGTCCAGATGGTCGGCCATCAGGGAGACCAGCGCACTGGAATCCAGTCCACCGCTCAGAAAGGCGCCGAAGGGCGCATCGCTGCGCAGGCGCAGGGCCACGGCGTCATCCAGCAGGGCCTGGAACCGGTCCAGATACCAGGGCGCTCCCAGATCGGCGCCCTCCGGGAATGCGAGTTCCCAATAGGTCCGCATCCGGATGCTGCCATCCCGCTCGGCGCACAGCCACTGGCCGGGCAACAGCTGGCGGATGCCGGCGAACAGGGTCCGGGGGGCCGGGGTGTAATTGAGGGACAGATAACAGGACAGGGCGGCCAGATCCACCCGGGCTTCCTGGGTCGGAACGGCCAGCAGGCTTTTGATTTCAGAAGCGAAAGCCAGCAATCCGGGCCGTGAGGCGAAGAACAGGGGCTTTTCCCCCAGCCGATCCCTGACCAGCCACAGACGCCCCGGCACCGATTCCCACAGGGCAAAGGCAAACATGCCATTGCACCGCTCCAGGCATTGAATGCCCCATTCCCGGAAGGCCTGCAGCAGGACCTCCGTATCGGTCTCCGTGACGAACCGGCACCCCCGGGATTGCAACTCCTCGCGCAATTCCAGGTAGTTGAACAGTTCCCCGTTGTAGGTGATGGTCAGGCGGCCATCGGGGGTGGTCATGGGCTGGCGCCCCTGGGGGGACAGATCGATGATGGCGAGCCGGCGGTGGCCGAGGGCCACGGGCCCGGCCAACCAGACCTGGCCGTCATCGGGACCCCGATGGCGCAGCAGATCCGTCATCCGGGTGATGGTTGCCGCTGCGGCCGGCTGGCCATCGAAGTGCATGAGGCCCGCCAGGCCGCACATCAGTCGAAACGTTCCAGCCGCAGACGGGAAATCTGATCGCTGACCAGTCCCAGCAGGAACAGGATCAGGGCGGTCAACAGGACCAGCAGGGCGCCGACGCTGATGCCGCGTCCCGCAAGGGCATAGGGCAACCCCCAGAGGATCCCCAGAATCCCCAGGACCAGGCTGATCGGCAGAAACAGGCGCAGGGGTGAAAACAGGGTGACGGTGCGCAGGATCAGGATGATGGTTTCGAAACCGGTCGAGAGACGGACCGTGCTGCGACCGGTTCGCTTGCGGGTTTCGATGGGCAGGTAATGGATGTCATGGCCCTGGGTCAGCAGCGCCAGGGTGAGGGTGGTGGAAAACGAGAACCCCTGGGGACAGACCCGGAGGTAGGTCAAGCCCACGGAACGCCGAAGCAGCCGCAGGCCGGAATTGAGATCGGGAATGCGGATCCCGGTCAGGTAATTGGCCAGACGGCCCAGCAGCCATTTGCCGGGTCTCCGCCACAGGGGGGAGGAGTGCGGATTGGGGCGTTTTCCCACCACCATGTCCCAGGTGCCGGTGTTGGTTTCCCACAGGCGCTGGGCGTCCATGGCCCGATGCTGTCCATCGGCATCCAGGGTCAGGACCCATTCCGTGCCGGCGGCACGGATGCCGGTTTTCAAGGCTGCGCCATATCCCTTGTTGCGGGAGTGCCGGATGACCCGAGCGCCGGCCTGCTCCGCCACCTGGGCGGTGCCGTCGGTGGAGCCGTCATCGATGACGAGGATTTCCCGGGCCAGGTGTGGGCACTGGCTGTGCAGTTCCGCAAGAACATCACCGATGGCTTCTGCCTCGTTGAAGGCCGGGATGATGAGGGTCAAGTCCCCGGATCCCGGCTCGTGGGCCGTGGTCACGGCGTGCGCCCCCCGAAATTCCAGGCGGTCCGATTGCGGTGGATGAAGTAGGTTTCGACCAATCCGGCTTCCCGGCACCATCGCTCCAGCCGTTCCCTGGCGAAGTATTGAATCAGGGGAGCATTGAAATGGTCGTAGACCTGGGCGAGCCAGGCCCGGAAACCCAGCCTCCGGACGAACAGCATGGCGAACGGATAGTAGAACAGATGGCGCTGACCCCAACCATCGCCCGTTCTGGACAGGGAGAGAGGCCAATAGCACAGCAGAAAGAACAGATAGCTCGGAACGGCGACCAGCCAGGAAACCCCCATTTTGACCCCGATGGGCCAATGACGGAAATAACGCTCCCGCAGCGGGGAGAAATGCCGGGCCAGCAGCCGGTTGTTTTCCAGGGAATAGACCGAGTGGCACACGCGCCCGCCGGGTCGCACGAGACGGCCGAGGGTCCGAAAGCCCGCATCGGGATCGGACACATGCTGCATCACGCCGAAGGTGAAGACCACATCGAAGAGTTCCGGGGCGAAGGGGGGCTGGAGAATATCGCCGATGACCACATCGGCGCCCTTTTCCTTGGCCAGGAAGGCCGCTTCGCTGACATCCATCCCGATGACCAGCCGGGCCCCGGCCTTGGCCACCTGGATCAGGTTGCGCCCCTGACCGCAACCGGCCTCCAGGATCACCTTGTCCCGCAGTTCTGCCATGGGAACCGGATCGAAGAACGTGGCGGTCAGGTCTTCCTCGAACCCCTTGCCCAGGCCGCCGGTCTCGTGGAACAGGCGCCACTGTTCGCCGAAGCTGCGGGCCGTGAAGCGTTCGGCATCCGTCACGTCGCCCAGCAGAATGGGGACGCCCTGTCTGACCGGGTAGCGATGCTGTCCGTCCCGGGAGATCAGTTCCCCATCCACCAGCTCTGCCGGCGACCCGGGGGCCGGCTCCAGGGCCAAGCCGCTCCTGGGGCAGCGAAGGAGGGGGAGAATCAGCTTGTTCAAGGGCATGGCCATCGATGGCTCCGGGTGGAACAGGGGCAGGCGGATCCTGGCCGCTTCATGATGTACTGCCCCGGACCCTCCAGATCAAGGAGGCTTTCACGACGGGCCATCCGGCGTGGGGGGCTGGTCCTGGCACGGGGGCCAATGGTCGCGGGTGTAGCGGTCCAGTGTCGCGGCGGTCAACCGATGTCCCAGGGGCGTGAAATGGCCGCTGATGTCATGGGAGTAGAGGGGCTCGGACGATGTGGCGCGAAACGCCTTGAAGGTTCGGGTCAGGTTGATGAAGGGGATCTGGTGAATACGGGCCAGGGCCTCGATCCAGATCATGGGTTGTTCCAGGTTCAGGGTTTCGAACCCCTGATTGTTGAGCGACAATTATTTTGGCCGGTAGACGACAATTACATTGGCCGGTTTTTTCATCATCATTGACGGCTTCCCTGAAATCCATTTCCAGGAAGTCGAGCGATGGCCGTCAACGGAAAA
>PEAP01000078.1 GCA_002753665.1 Magnetococcales bacterium DC0425bin3 | reverse complement strand
GGACTGCAGCAACTTCTTCTTCTTCTTCTTCTTCTTCTTCTACAAAAACATTGCCGATGGGTTGGCCGATCAGGGCATTTTCAATTGGATACCCCAGCAACCGGGTCGCCGCCTGATTCACCGTTCGGATGGTTCCTCTCGAATCGATGACGATCAGTCCATCCGCCATGGAAGCCAATACGGTCTCCATGTATTTCTTGTCGCAGATTTCCCCCCAACTCTTGCGGCTGTCTTCGGTCACCATTACACCACCTCCCGGCGGCTTGTGGTTCATTTCATGTTCGGCTTCAGACTGTTGAGCAATGGAAGATCACCAAACTCGGCCAGAAAACCATGAATGAGATACGCTTCGAAGGTTGGATGATCCTTGACCCTTGTCCAACGGATATTGAGACGCTCATTGGAAATGGCCGTGCGCAACTTTTCGGAATGAGCCCGACCATTGAAATGGGTCAGGAGGCGTTTCCGCATGCGCCCGGAGGCCCCGATATAGACGACGGATGATTCACCCAGCGGGTAGGTCCGGCTGCCCGTCACCAGGCTCATCTCGTAAACTCCGGACGCATCGGGTATGGCGGCGATGGACTCCCTGTCGAATGGCAGCAGATCCCCGAAAAAATTCGCCGGATAACGCCTGGGACGTTTCCCGTTCGTACCCGTGACGGGGGCAGACCCATGCGTGCCCGACAGTACCCCACATGGCGGCTGGTGACCGGAAGATTGTAGCGGATCGCAAGGACAATTGCCAAGCCAATGTCAGTCATCTCGGCACAATCCGTTTCGAGCAAACGGACGATACGGTTGCCGAGCCAGCGTGATCTGGAGGGCAGCAATTCCTTGAGTGGACATGGTTTGTCATTAAAATCAAACAGAACTCTCTGGCGGACCACCCGACTGACGATGCTTTCGTCGATGTATTCACCCTGCCAGCGGTGTTGATAGAGAGTTTTGATTTCCTTGTACGGCACTATGTTCAATGCCAGCGGATCATGGGATTGAAGATAGGGGCCCTGTCGATCGCCTATGATCTCCAGAATTCGTGTGGTAATTTGGTTTCTTTGGGTGATGTGACGCAGCCTGTGCCACAGGGAGCCCGGGGGCAGCGACGGATCCGCCCGGTAGGTTACGGCAAAATGGCGGCAGCGGAACCGGAAAGTTCCTTCGACGAATTGTCCCAACAGGGAGGGAAGACAGTGCGTGAGATGGGGGAAATGAGTCTCTTGAACCAGACCGGCCTTGCGCCAGGCCTGAAACTCCTCGCTGGCTTCGGTCTCCTCGACCAGACGGTGATATTTTTTGAGATCGAGCTTCATGAAGCGGGTGGCCAGGAGGTGTTTGAGCATTTTTGTTGCTCCTTTGCATGGATGTTCGGTGGCAACCGGAAGACCGGGAGCGCTGCCCGCTGCCCCGGCCAAGTCAGCCGTCAGGATCCTCACGGAGGCGTGCCGAATGGATGCTGAACCACGGAGAAGGTGGGCCACAGCCAGGATGGCACCAGTCGAATGCTCGAAGAGGGGTCACAATGATCGTGAAGCCAGCTATGCGGGGGGGAGTGCGGTTGGGGAAAGAAGGCAAGCTCCCGGGGGATGGTGGACTTTCACCCTGCCCCCAGGGCTTGCCAGTCTTCAAGCTTGACCCAATTGGCTGGAGTCGAGCTGGGGTGCGGATCCAACGATTCCGGATAAACGGAATCTACTTGCGCTTCCCTTTCTGCAGACCATGCTCGAACATCCGCTTCTGCCGCTCGGAGTCCAGGCGGGCGCGCTCTTCGGCGGCCTGGGCTTCGGCGCGGGCCTGCTCGGCGGCGGCGCGCTCTTCCTCGGCCCGCTGGCGAGCCAGCTCGGCGGCCCGTTGGGCCTGCTCGGCGGCCAGACGATCCTTCTCCGCCTGCAGGGCGGCGTCATTGGCCTGGGTGTCGGCCTGCTTTGAGGCACAACCCGTCATGGTCAGGCCTCCCATCAGACCGGCCGCCAGAACCATGACCGGAATGGCTTTGAATTTCATCATCGGACTTCCCTTTCTTGGCTTGATTGCAAAAGTTCTGCACTGACTATCCCAGGCTGGAGGAGACCCTCCTCCACCTCTCGTTCCGTACAAGTTCCGAATGAAACCTGTAGGGTAAGACATTACCGCTCCCGATTCAATGGCTGGGAGCGGGAATTTGCCGATTCGCGGCGAAAGAGATCGAAGAGATCCCGTCGGCTCACCGGCTGTTGCATGTGACCGGTGAGACTTCGGCCCGGCGGGGGTGGGGGTTGCAGACCGGTCGCCACCGCCAGGGCCTGCTCCGCTGTATTCAAATCCCGCACCGAGTGCAAGAGGGTTTCGACAAAATAATGGCCCGTTTCCGGTTCCCAGGCCGTCAAGGCCGGTTGCAGGCGGTCACCCAGGGCCAGCAGCACCCCCTGGTCCTTGTCCACCAGCCCTTGGGCATCGCCGTCCAGGGGGATGGCGGATTCCACCGGTGGCGCTCCCTGGTCTCGACGATGCCAGTAGACCCGCTCCACCCCCCAGGGGGTGACCAACAGGGCGGTGGTCATGCCCGCTGCCCCAACATCGGTCTCCATGCGCACCAGGATGGGCATGGTGGGATGCAGGTCGCCAACGGCGTCCGGATTCGTCCCAAGCTCAAGCAAAAACCGTTCCATTGCCACTTTCAGGGCCACCGGGTCGGGCCAGCGGCAGTCCCAGCGGGGGGATTCATCCGGGTCCATGGCAGTCTTCTGCGAGATGTTGATGTTGAAAAATCAGAAGAAAGTGCCCTCCAGGGGGCTGGAGGCCGAGGCATAGGCCTTGCGCGGCATGCGGCCCGCCAAAAAGGCGTCACGTCCGGCCTGAACCGCCAATTTCATGGCAGTGGCCATGCGAATGGGATCCCGGGCCGCGGCGATGGCGGTATTCATCAATACCCCGTCACAGCCCAGCTCCATGGCGACGGCGGCATCGGAGGCCGTGCCCACCCCGGCGTCCACCAGCACCGGCACCCTGGCCTGCTCGACGATGATGCGGATGGTGTAGGGGTTGCGGATCCCCAGGCCGGAGCCGATGGGCGCCCCCAGGGGCATCACGGCCACACAGCCCATGTCCTCGTACATCTTGCACAGATAGGGATCATCGGTGGTGTAGACCATGACCTTGAAGCCCTCCCGCACCAGGATCTCGGCGGCCTTGAGGGTTTCCGGGCTGTTGGGCCACAGGTACTTCTGGTCCGCCAGCACCTCCAGCTTCACCAGATCCCAGCCGCCGGCCTCCCGGGCCAACCGCAAGGTCCGGACCGCGTCGTCGGCGGTGTAGCAGCCGGCGGTGTTGGGCAGATAGGTGTATTGTTTCGGATCCACATGATCGGTCAGCATGGGCGCCTTGGGGTCGGTGACGTTGACCCGCCGCACCGCCACGGTGACGATCTCCGCCCCGGAGGCGGCGATGGCCCGGGCGGTTTCCTCGAAGTCCTTGTATTTGCCCGTGCCCACCAGCAGCCGGCTGTTGAAGCTCCGGCCCGCCACCACCAGGGGATCGGCCGCGGCCGCAACCGGTGCGCCGCCACCGATGAAATGCACCACCTCCACCTGATCGCCTTCGCCCAGGGTCACCTGGCCATACTGTTCCCGGGGCACCACCGCGCGATTGTGTTCCACCGCCACCTTGCGGGGATCCAACTCCAGGGTTTGCAGCATCCCGGCGATGGTGCAAGGGGGGGTGAGTTGCCGGAGTTCGCCGTTGAGTGTGATGTTCATGACCTTGGAAGCCCTCTCGATTGCCATGCATGCGTCCAGCGCCGGTCTGGTCCGCGATTCACCCTGCCGAAGCCACCGTCCTGTCGGCGATTGTTGTACCGATTTTGTCCTGGATCAACCTTTCGCGCCACGGCCGGCCGAGTCATGGATTGCCGAAAGTGGAATCTTTTGGCACTATGGCGGTGGGACCTCTGCCATGGGAAGCGACCAGTGACCGAATTTCAACCGCTGTTTGCCCGCATCGTAACCCTGGTCCGCGAGAAACGGACCGACGCGGCCCGGGAACTGGTGGAGGCGACGGTGGCCGACTCCCCCGAATTCGCCGCCCAATGGTACATCCTGGGCCGGCTGCTTGTCTCCGGTCCACCGGAACAACGACGGGCGATCCAGGCCCGGCTGCGGGAATACGGCTCCGCCTCGGAACTGGCCTTCCGCAACGCCCTGGATGTCCTGGAAGACCCCCATCCCCGACCGCCGGAGGCGGCAGAGATCCCGACCTCCCGCCCGACGACGTCTGTACAACCCGCCATTGCCCGGCTGGAGCAGTTTTTGGGCCGTCTGCGCTTCCATACCCTGCAAGGCCGGGCCGATGGGGCATACCCCCCGCCTGCGGCAGGGGAGGGGACCCCGGACCTGGCCCGGAATTGGCTGGCCAACGGCCTGCTGGGCTGGCCCCAGGGCCGACCGCAAGGAGGTGCCCCATGACCCGACCCCGCGCACCCTGGCGGCTGCTGGTGGTCAACGGCCCCAACCTCAACCTGTTGGGCGTCCGGGAAACCGGCGTCTACGGGGCGGTCACCCTGGCGGAAATCGAGGCCCGCTGCCGGGATCTGGCCGAGACGCTGGGAGCGGAACTGGCGTTCGTCCAGTCCAACCACGAGGGCAGCCTGGTGGATCTGATCCAGGACGCCCGCGGGCGGCAGGATCTGATCATCATCAACCCGGCCGCCTATACCCATACCTCGGTGGCCATTCGGGACGCCCTGCTGGCGGTTGCCCTGCCGGTGATCGAGATCCACCTGAGCAACATTCATCGCCGGGAACCCTTCCGGCACCGCTCGTTCGTGGCGGACATTGCCCTGGGGCAGATTGCCGGCTTCGGACCCGATGTCTACACCATGGCGGTGACGGCGGCGGTCCGGCACCTGCAGGCGGCCTCAGGCCCCTGACCCGGGCACCAGCCAGAAGGATATGGCATGCACGCAGCCCTGGAAGGACTCATCAGCGGCGTGGATTGATCTTGCGAAACGTCAACTGACGGTGATTGCCCACCACCCGGCCGCTGACCGGCTGGTCCGGCCCCCACCAGTCGGTGCGCAGGGTGATGTTGAAGGAGCGGGTGCCGTTGTGGCGGATGCTGCCCTCCCCGGTGAGGGTGATGCCCGGGGCGTCCACCTCCAGGGCGTCGAAACGGGTATTGCCACCGGAAAAGGCGATCTCCGCCGTGGCGCGGTTCCAATAGAAGGATTTGCCTTCCTGAAACAGGGTCTGGCCGTCGGCCGGTTTCTCCAGCATCCCGGCGCCATCGATGCCCAGCAGGCGGCCCGGTTCCAGCCGGGCGTTGGCCCGTCCCGAATAGAGCCCGGAAGGCAGCCAGCGCTCATCGAGGGTGCCCCACAGCACGCCGTCGGCGAACAGCAGCCCTTCCAGGCGGATGGGGCTCTCCTCGGCGGCCACATTGGTCAGGCGGCCCAGCAGGGAGGTCTGTTCCGGGCCGGGCAGCAGTTGTTCCAGGTTGGCCCCGGTGACGTTGAACACCACGTGATAGACCGGATCCGCGTGTCCCAGTTCCACCACCAGCCCCGCCCGCACCACGCCTGCGGCGCTTTCCAGGCGCAGGTCGTTCATTTCCAGACGCTGGCGGGTCACCTGCAGGGGGGTGGTGAGTTTTTCCACCCGATGGGTCCCCCCCAGCAGCAGGTTGCTGGCCTCCAGGGTGCCCTTGGTGATGGACGATTGGCCGACCGCCTTGACCGAATGGAGGTTCAAGGTGACCCGCCCTTCCGCCTCCCAGGCGGCCAGGGTGGGGAAAAGCACCTTGAGCCTGGCCAGATCCGCCTCGCCCTCCAGGGTGAGATTGCGGTCCGGTTTCAGGGTGCCCGCCAGTCTGAGCGGGCTGCCGTCGCCGGTGTGGAGCAGGGTTTCACCGAGGGTGAGGCCCGCGCTGCCCCAGGTGACCCGGAATTCGGTATTCAGGGGAATGCCGACGGCCTTGTCCACCAGCCCGGCATGGATCACCCGTGCCCCGGTGAGGTCCACCTGGCCGGCGAGCTGCAGCCCGGACGGCCAACTGCCCCCCACCGTGGCCTGTCCCGACAGCGTGCCGCCATGCAGGGGAGACTGGGGCGGGTGGGGGAAGGGATCCAGCTCCAGGGGCAGCACCGAAGCCAGGGTCAGGTTCAGGTGCAGCTCCTGTTCCTTGCGGACGGCGCCGCTCAGGTTGAGAAATGGCCCGTCGTCCTTGTAGAGAAAGAATTCCTGCACATCCAGGCGCGGCACCTGTCCCTCCACCCGGGCGGTGGACTTCTGCCGCAGAGCCAGGTCGATGGGAGGCAACCCCTGGCCGGTTTGCGGATCGGCCAGGCGCAGGCGGCGCAGCTCCATCCAGGAACTGGTCTGCAATCCGCTGCGGAGATCGCCATGGAACAGGGTGGAGAAATAACCCCGCTCGGCATCCGGGTTGAAGGGGTCCAGGTGGAGGAGCTGAGAGATGGAGGCGATGCTGGTGGTCTTGGCCTCCAGGCTCAACAACAGGGGCATGTCGAGGGGATCCAGGGAGGGCGGCAGGGGCCCCACCTGGCCGTTGACCTTGAAGGGAATCTCCTGGATGCGTCCCGAGATGTTGACCGGGGAGGCGTGGAGGGGAGAGAGCTGGTTGATCTGGACCTGGAGGTGGTCCATCGTCCAGGTGCGCTGATCGGCCTGGCTCTGGTCGAGCAGGGCGACCGTGCCCTCCCGGATGGTGAACCGGGCGACGGAGATTTCCGGCAACCCCTGGCCCATGAGGCGCTTCATCTCCCGGCTGGACCAGCGGGCGCTTTCCTGGGCGCGCTGCAGCAGGGGCCGCTTGGGGCGCATCACCAGGTTGATGTGCGGCCGGGTCAGGTGCAGGGCGGTGGCCTTGAGTCGGGAATCGATCATGAAGGCCTGCCAATCCAGCCCCAGGTAGGCCCGCTCCACCGTCAGCAGCGGGGGGTCGCCCGGCTCCCAGGAGCTGATCTCCAGGGAATGCAGCGCCAGTTGCAGCCCGCCGCTGGGGGCCAGGTCCACCTCCTTGATGGCGACGCGGTAGCCGGTGATGGCCTCCAGGGTGCGGCGGATCTCCTCCCGGTACTGGTCGGGATCCACCATCTCCACCAGCCAGTGGAAGGCGGCTCCCAGGATGAAGGCCAGGCTGGTCAGGAGGACCGCGGTCAGGCGGGTCATCCCTGCAACTTCTCCTTGAGCAGCTTGTTGAGCAGCCCGGGATTGGCCTTGCCGCCGGTGGCCTTCATCACCTGGCCGACGAAGAAACCCAGCAGCTTGACCTTGCCGCCGCGGTACTGGGCCACCTCTTCAGGATTGGCGGCCAGCACCCGATTGACCTCGGCCTCGATGGCGCCGCTGTCGGAGACCTGGGTCAGGCCCTTCTCCGCCACGATCCGTTCGGGATCGCCGCCTTTGGTCCAGAGGATGGTGAACACCTCCTTGGCGATCTTGCCGGAAATGGCGCCCTGCTCGATCAGTCCCACCAGTCGCCCCAGGGCTGCGGCCGATACCGGGGCGGCGGTGATCTCCAGTCCCGCCTTGTTGAGCTGGCCCAGGAGTTCCCCGGTGACCCAGTTGGCGGCGCTCTTGGGGTTGCCGGCCACCGCGACCACCTGTTCGAAATAGTCCGCCAGCTCCCGGGCGGCGGTGAGGACTCCGGCATCGTAGGGCGACAGGCTCATCTGTTCCTGGAAGCGGGCCCGGCGGGCATCGGGGAGTTCCGGCAGGGTGGCGGCCAGGGCGTCGATGCGGGCCTGGTCCAGGACCAGGGGGGGCAGATCGGGCTCCGGGAAATAGCGGTAGTCGTGGGCATCCTCTTTGCCGCGCATGGAGCGGGTGATTTCCTGGTCGGCATCCCACAGGCGGGTTTCCTGCACCACGGGCTGGCCGGCGGCGGCCAGGTCGATGTGGCGGTCGGCCTCGTAGTCGATGGCCCGCATCACGTTGCGGATGGAATTGAGGTTCTTCAACTCGCAGCGGATGCCGAACCCCGCTTGGCCCCGGGGGCGCACCGAGACGTTGGCGTCGCACCGGAAGGAGCCTTCCTCCATGTTGCCATCGCAGACTTCCAGGTAGCGCACGATGGCGCGGAGTTTTTTCAGATATTCCCCAGCCTCGGCGCTGGAGCGCAGGTCCGGCTCCGAGACGATCTCCATCAGCGGCACCCCGGTGCGGTTGAGGTCCACCCAGGAGGCGCCGGCGATGCCCTCGTGGAGGTTCTTGCCGGCGTCCACCTCCATGTGGATGCGGGTCACGCCGATGGCCTTGGGACCGCTGGGGGTGTCGATGTGGATGCAGCCCCGGCTGACGATGGGCAGCTCGTACTGGGTGATCTGGTAGCCCGCCGGCAGGTCCGGATAGAAGTAATTTTTGCGGGAGAATTCGCTGCGCTGGTTGATGGTGCCGCCGATGGCCAATCCGGTGCGGATGGCCATATCCACTGCCGCGTGGTTGAGGACCGGCAGCACGCCGGGAAAGGCCGCGCAGATCGGGCAGATCTGGGTGTTGGCCTCGGCGCCGAAGGTGGTGGAGCAGCCGCAGAACACCTTGGAGCGGGTGCGCATCTGGGCATGGACTTCCAGTCCGATGACCACTTCGTATCCGGGATGGGAACTCATGGCGACCAACACCCCTGTCTCTTCAGGTGATCGGGAATCCGCTGCTCAGCGTCCGGCCGGCCCGGGCAGATCGGGTTTGCGGGCATGCCAGTCGGTGGCCCGCTGGAAGGCGGCGCCGGTCTGCAGCAGCACCTCTTCGCCCAGGGTCGGGCCGATCAGTTGCAGGCCGATGGGCAGTCCGCCGGCATCGAAGCCGCAGGGCAGGGACAGGCCCGGCAGGCCCGCCAGGTTGACGTTGATGGTGAAGATGTCGGACAGATACATCCGCACCGGGTCCCCGGTCCGCTCCCCCAGCCGGAAGGCGGTCTCGGGGGTGGTGGGGGTGAGGATCACGTCCACCTCCCGGAAGGCGGCCCTGAAGTCGTCGGCGATCAGGCGCCGGACCTTCTGGGCCTTGCGGTAGTAGGCGTCGTAATAGCCGGCGGAGAGGACATAGGTGCCCAGCATGATGCGCCGTTGCACCTCGGCGCCGAAGCCTTCGGCCCGGGAGTGGCAGTAGAGATCCCGCAGATCCCTGGGATTGGCGCAGCGGTGGCCGAACTTGACGCCGTCGAAACGCGCCAGGTTGGAGGAGGCCTCGGCCGGGGCGATGATGTAATAGGTGGGAATGGCCGCGCCGGTGTGGGGCAGGGAGATCCGCTTGAAGACCGCGCCCTCCCGTTCCAGCGTCTGCTGGGCCGCGGTCAGGGCGGCGCGCACCGGGTCGGCCAGACCGTCGCCGAAATATTCGTCCGGCAGGCCGATGGTGAGTCCCCCCGCGCCCCGGTCCAGGGCCGGGCCGTAGTCCGGCGCCGGGGTATCGATGCTGGTGGCGTCCAGGGGATCGTGGCCGGCCAGGGCCTGGAGCAGCAGGGCGGCGTCGGTCACGTCCTTGGTGAGGGATCCGGCCTGATCCAGGGAGCTGGCGAAGGCGATCATGCCGAAGCGGCTGATGCGGCCGTAGGTGGGTTTCAGGCCGGTGGTGGCGGTCAGGGCCGCCGGCTGGCGGATGGAGCCGCCGGTATCGGTACCCAGGGCGCCGCAGCACAGATCCGCCGCCACCGCCGCCGCCGAGCCGCCGGAGGAGCCGCCCGGGGTGCGTTCGGTGTCCCACGGATTGCGGCAGGGGCCGAAATGGGAGGTTTCGTTGCTGGAGCCCATGGCGAATTCGTCCATGTTGGCCTTGCCCAGCAGCACCGCGCCGGCGGCCTTGAGGCGCCGGGTGACCGTGGCGTCGTAGGGGGGCACGAAATCCCGCAGGATCCGCGAGCCACAGGTGGTGCGGACGCCCTGGGTACAGAACAGGTCCTTGAGTACCAGGGGGATGCCGGTCAGGGGGGGGACCTCGTCCTGGCGCCGCCGCCGGTCCGCCGCATCCGCCTCGGCCAGGGCCGTCTCGGCGGTCACGGTGATCAGGGCGTTGAGGGTGGGGTTGAGGGCCGCGATCCGCTCCAGGCAGGCCCGGGTGAGTTCCACGGCGGAGAGCTGCCCGCTGTGCAGGGCCCGGGCGGCGGCGGCGATGGTGAGGCGATGGGGCACGGTGGCGGGCTCCCTATTCGATGATCTTGGGGACCCGGAAATGGCCGTTTTCGGCCTCCGGGGCGCAGGCCAGCAGGGCCTCCCGCTGGTTGCCGTTGGTCACCACATCGTCCCGTTCCGGCAGGGCCAGGTCGATGGCGTGGGACATGGGTTCCACCCCGGCGGTGGGGATGGCATCCAGCCGCTGCATCAGTTCCAGGATGTCGGACAGCTGCCGGGTCCAGGTGGCCACCTGGTCCTCGGGCAGGTCCAGGCGGGCCAGGGCGGCGACCTTGCGCACGGTGGCGTCGGTGATGGCCATGCAACGGTTCTCCAGATATTTCAGAATGTTTTATATCTACCACGGGGTGGGCCGGGCCGCAATGCGCCCGATCGCCCTGACGGCCTCCTGGCCGGGCATATCTGGATCCCGCCATGCCAGTCACGCCTTGAAGGATTTTTCCACCGCCTGCTGGGCGTGCAGTCCAAAGATTTCTCCGGGGTTCAGGTTCACTCCGTCCCCTGCAGCCCCGGCGTTTCCAGCCCCATGTAGTCGTAACAGGTCCGGCACAGGGGCAGCTCCTGATGGCGCATGGCGGCCAGCAGGGTGCGGTAGTGGGTGATGGCCGGGCCGTGCCAGACGGCGGCCAGGTCCTCCCGCATCAGGTCGCCCACCACCATCTGGTTGTTGTAGTCGCCGCAGCAGGCGCTCACCGTGCCGTCCCAGTTGACGGACAGCTTGTCGAAGATCTCCGGGCATTTCTTGTGGGTCTTCTTCACCGACTCCTGGCCCTGCAGCCACAGGATGGTCTGCTTCTCGGCCGGGCTGCATTTCATTCGGTCCACTTCCAGATGGCTCAGCAGGGTGCGACCCACCGTCACCTGATCGGCCCAGGGCGCGACCTGGGCGCGGAACCGGGCCACCTGCTCCCGGGTCTCGTAGGTGATGGTGGTGGAAACCTGGATGAACGGCGCCGGGCCAGTGCCCCGCAATCGGTGCAGGGTGCGGATCCGCTCCAGCAGTTCATCGAAGAAATCGGTGTTGCGCATTTCCCGGTAGCTGCGGGGGTCCACCCCCTGGAAGCTGAACTTGATGGCATCCAGCGGCAGGGCCACCAGGGCGGCCAGCAGGTCGGCCTCCAGATGGCTGCCGTTGGTGTTGAGATGGCAGGTCAGGCCGGTGGCCTTGGCGGCGGTGAGAAACTCCAGAAACCGCTGGTGCAGGGTCGGCTCGCCCCAGCGGATGAAGCGCAAGGGGATGCGCGGTCCCCGCACCTGGTCCAGCAGGCGCTCGAACACCGCCCGGGACATGAAGCCCGACTTGCGCTGCTGGAGATGGGTGCCGGTGGGGCACATCAGGCAGCGGAAGTTGCAGGTGTTGGTCAACTCCAGGTCGATGAACCGCGGCAGCGGCGGCAAGGCCGCCAGCTTCTCCGCCGGGGTGCCCCGGTTGGCGGCATCGTAGACCGCCGCCAGGGGATTGGGCCGCGGGGCGGTCATGGCGTGTGGGGAATGTTGTAGTATCGTGCCGCCTCGGGATCGGTGATCACCCCCAGCTCCACCACCTGCTTCACCTCGCGGATGCCGTCGGGCACCGTGCGGGACAGGTCGAAGCCCAGGCGTTCGCGGATCTTGTCGAACCGCACCCGGTAGTCCCGGGGATCGTCCTTCGTCGCCACCCGCCGGATGCGGGCCTGGGGAAACTGGCCCAGCAGCAGGTCGAGCAGCATGCCCTTGGTGTAGTTTTCATCGCTGCGGCCGACGTTGAACACATCGTGGGCCACCCGTTCCGCCGGGGCCCGCAACACCGCCAGCATGGCCCGGGAGAAATCCGCCACATGGCAGTAGGGCCGCCAGAACTGCTCCCCGAACACCACCAGCTCCTTGCCCAGGGCCAGTTCCTTGGTGAACTCGTTGACCGTCAGGTCGAAGCGCATCCGGTGGCTGAGACCGTAGACCGTGGCGAAGCGCAGGGCGGTGGGGCAAAAATCCGGCCGGCGCGCCATGCCCAGCAGGTGCCGCTCGAACGCGACCTTGAGTTCGGCATAGAGCGATACCGGTGCCAGGGGGGAGGATTCATCCACATAGGCATCGGGGGCCGTCATCCGGCCGTAGTTGCTGCAGGTGGAGGCGAAGATGAAACGCGGCACCTTCTGGTCGAGACAGCGCTGCAGCAGATGGACCGGGGCGTCCCAATTGGTGCGATGGGTCAGCTCCGGCTCGCGCTTGCTGGCCGGATCGCCGACGATGGCCGCCAAATGGATCACCCCGTGGAGGGTTTCGTGGTCCAGCACCCGGTCCACGGCGGCGAAGTCGGTGATGTCCACCTTGTGAAACACGAACCCCGGATGATCCCAGACATCGATCAGCGACTCGCCGCCGAAGCGCAGGTGGTCCAGACAGACCACCCGGTAGTTCTGCTCCAGCAGCCGCCGCACCAGAATGGAACCCACATAGCCGGCGCCACCGGTCACGAGAATGCTTTGGGTCTGTGCCATCGGTACCAATTCCCAATAACGGGTTGAGGGTCGAACGGGGGGCCTTATGCCGTCCCGGCCAGGGAGTCCAGGAAGAGCCGGGCTCCCGGGTTGTCCGCGTCTTCGTCCAGCACCTTCTGCGCCTCGGCCTGGGCCTGGGCGCGGTCGCCCAGGTCGGCATGGATCTTGGCCAGCTTGAGGCGGCTGACGAAGTCCCGCCCCATCTCGTCCAGATAGTCCCGATACAGCAGGATGGCCTTCTGGGACTGGCCGGTGAGGTGCAGCAGTTGAGCATAGGGCGGCACCCGGGCCTGGTTGAAGGCGGCCATCTTCTTGAGGCTCGCCAGGGCGCCGGTGAAGTCCCGCATCTTGAGCTGGGCGCTGGACAGGCGGCTCAGGGCTTCTTCCAACAGCAGGTCGGCCTTGATCCGGTCGAAGCAGTCCATGGCGTCCTCGGTGCGGCCCTCCAGTTCGGCCAGGTAGCCGTCGGTCAGCAGCAGGAACTGCTCCCTGTTGTCCATGACCGCCTTGGCCAGACCCTCCCGGAAGGTGGCCAAGCGGGTGGGATCCCGGGCCCGGAACAGGGCCAGGGCCTTGGCCCGCACCGCCAGCGGATTGATCATGCTGCGGATCAGGGTCTTGTGGACGTTGTCCTCGTTGTGGATCTGGTCGTGGAAGGCCGCCGCCAGCTCCTGGAACCGCTGGCCGATCCTGGGATGAGGCGGGGCGTCGAAGGCGATGCCGCAGCGATCCAGGCAGACGAACAGCCGTCCGGGCTGCCTGTCCTTGTCCCATTGGGTGAACAGGGTCTTGAAGTTGGGCTGGCTCTTGTCCTCTTCCAGACGGCTGCGCACCCGCAGGCGGGTGTCGTCCAGCCACTTGAGGACGGCGCTGGCGCTGTCCCGGTAGATCTCGTAATAGCGGCGACCGGTGCGTTCGATCTCCTCGTCGCTCCACTCCTTGTCCTTGTCGGGCCGGGTCAGCTTGAGGAATTCCTGGATCTTCCAGCGTTTCACCAGCACCGAATGGTTGCGGTACTCCTGGTCCAGGGTCGCCTCGATGGCGTCCATGCGCTTCTTGTACTTGTAGTCGGCCGGTTTGCCCTTGCGGCCGAACAGCCGGTCGTTGCAATCGATGGCTTCCGTGACCAGCTTGCGGATGGTCTGCACGATGCGTCGGCTGCGGTCCAACTCGGCCAGCACGGCCTGATAATGGGCGACGCGGCTCTCCCGGGTATCCGGAGGTAGCAGACCGACCAGAATGTCCCAGGCCGGTTGTTCCAGGGGAGCCAGGGTCACCTGGTCCAGGGGCCGGTGTTCGACATGGGGAATTTTGGCGGCCGCCGGGGCCGGGTTGATGATGCGGCAGGTTTTCCGCTCGGTGCCGTACTGGGCGATGGCTCCTAGGCTGGGAATGGCGTTGAAGAAGTCGTAACGGGTTTCCGCCTCCCAACCGCCGTTGGTTTCCACCCGGTAGTCGGAGCGGTCCATGAACGGCCCCATCTCGGTCTCCAGGCTGCCCTTGAAATGGGTGTAGCCTCCGCGATCGAAACAGAGGTCGAAACCGGCCAGGATCACCTGGGCAAAGCCCATCTCCACCGCCAGTCCCAGGGCCTGGTGGGACACGGTCACCCCGGGGAACAGGAAATTGCGCTGGTTCAACTCCGAATCCCAGGTCAACAGCCCCCCCAGATAAACGCTGCGTCCGCGCCATTGGCCCACCAGCCCCGAATGGGCATGGTACATGTTGACGAACAGCGACCGCGGCCCGAACGCTTCCAGCATCGCGTTGCTGGCGTGGAAATTGACATCATGGGGGTCGATGGAGAACAACAGGTCGGGAACGATGCCCTCCCGGGCCAGCAGCTTGGACAGGCGCGCCATGGCCAGCACCACCAGGGAGTCCCGGTTGGCCTTGATCCAGGGCAGGGCGTCGTTGAGGGACGGGCCGCCGGCCATCAGCACGGCGCTCTTGCCCTTGAAACCGTCGGCCAGCACCAGGGCCGGGGTGCGGTTTTCCGCCAGGTTCTCCATGCCCCGCAGGGTGAAGACCTGGGTGCCGATCTCGATGATGATGTTGAGCCGCACCTGGAGCAGCTCGTTGTTGACCCGGTTCCACAGCTCGATGTACGGATGATGATAGGCGTCCATAGCCGCCAGGGATTTGACGTGCTGCACCTTCTCCAGATAAAGATAATCGGAGATGGACAGTTCCCCGGCCACCGTCATCCAGTTCTCCACCGTGGTCAGCCGCACCCTGGCCGGCAGCTCCGGCAGCACCCGTTCCTGCTCCAGCCGTTCCAACACCTCGGGAAAATCGACGAACAGAAACCGGGTCCCTCCGGGAAAGCCGTGGTCGAGTACATGGCGCACCAGCAGGCCGCCGTCGGTGCCGGTCACCAGATAGAACGTGTCTTCCTTCCACAGCTCCTCCTCGAAATGGCTGTGGTAGAAGTTCTTCGATCCGGTCTGGGAAAAGGCCTCCTGGTTGACCGTGGGCAGGTAATATTCGCCGAATCGGTTGATCAGGAAGGGACCGAACGGATCGGATTCGGGGGAAAGGGCTGCGCTCATGGCGTCACCGGCTGGGGGAGAGGGCAAAGTCGAGAAAGTATTAAGCAATTTTCGTGCCATTATAGATATTTCAGGATTTCCCGCACCCGCTGGGCAAACCCATGGTCATTGCGCACCCGCTGCCGCCCCCGGGCGGCAATGGTTTCCCGGGCGGTATCGTTGGCCAGATAAAAACGCACCTTGTCGTTCAGCTCCTGCGCGTCCTCGAACAGCGCCACCTCCCGGTCTTCTTCCAGGACCTCGGTCAGAGCGGCATGACGATTGGCCAGCAGGAAGCCACCGGACGAGGGGATGTTGAACACCCGGTCGCTGAGCCCGTCCAGACAGTAGATGCGCCCCAGGTGCAGGTTGATGCGGCTGGCGGCGAACACGGCTCCCGAGCCATCGTACTGGCGCACCGGCCCGTGCCAGGTGATGTTTTCCAGGCCCGATGACTGCCAGTCCTCGGGGCCGAACACGTCGATGTGCGGCAGGCTGGCCAGCAGGGACTGCCGCTGCCGGCTGGCAGCCTCCTTGCCCAGCAGCAGGGTGACGTAGTCCTGGGTCAGACCCATGGTCTGGAACAGGGGACCGAACTCCCGGAACAGCTCCGCCACCAGCCGAGGCAGGAGGAAGATCTGGCGGCGGGTGGCCTGGTCCTGGCCGGCCAGGGCCTGCAGGAAGAGGCTGCGGAGCAGCTCGAACAGCGCGACATGGTCCGGGGACAAGGCCCGGGCGCGCTGGGCCCAATGATCCATGGACAGGCGGAAATAGTTGTTGGGTCCCAGCTCGGCGCTGCCGACAAAGCTGATGGCATGGGTTTTCACCCCGGACGGGGTGTCCCGCTGCGCCAGATTGTGGCAATTCAACAGATAATGGGACGTCACCCCCAGGGCGCGGAACTTTGCGACATCCTCCCGGTAGGTCAGAAACAGCCGGTCCTGGGAACTGAACAGGTCCCTGTTCAACAGATCCAGGTTCAGGATCTTGTCCGCTCCCCAGTGGGCCACTGGAAGATTCTTCAGGCGTCCCAGGCGTCCCACCAGGGGCGACACCATGGGGTGATTCAGGACCCAGTCGGGGTGCAACCGGTCGAAGTCGGCCAGGAGGGCGTCCAGCTCCGCTTCGCTGGCGCAGGGGGCCAGCAGCGGCTCCAGGCCCAGGGTCCGGCAGGCCTGGGACAGGTCGTGGTAGTAGAGGTAATCCGGATGCTGGATGATCAATACGCGCTGCAAGGGACAGACTCCGGGTCGGGATGGGGGGGGGGGCAGTCCCTGCCGGTGCAGCAAGGCCCGGGCCAGGGCAAAAATTGCCCGTGGCGGGCGGATTCCTCCCCCTGGCCGGTGGACCCCTTCCCGGGGGGGGGGAATCGGGCAACCGAACCTG
>PEAP01000077.1 GCA_002753665.1 Magnetococcales bacterium DC0425bin3 | reverse complement strand
CCATCCCCATTTGCCCGCCGCCCTGGAACTGCTGCGGGACCAGGGCGCCCGGGAGTTTCGCATCGATGTGGAAACCGACTCCACCCTGATGCCCGACGAGGAGGAAGAACGCCAGAACCGGATCACCTTTCTCCAGAACGCCGGCGTCTTTCTCAGGGATGCGGTGGGCCTGGCCGAGAAGGTCCCGGCCCTCACCCCGCTGCTCACCGAAATGCTGTTGTTCGGGGTGCGGGCCTTCGCCTCCGGGCGGCCCATGGAGGAGCGGTTCGAGGAGATTCTGGCGCGCCTGGAAGAGGACGTGGCGGCCAGAACGGTTCCCCCCGGCGGGGCGGCCACTGGTGCGGAGGGACCCGACTTGGCCCTGCCGGGCAACCGTCGCGGACCCGTCGCGGGGGGAACCGCTTTGCAGCCCTCCACCGCTGACCGTCGTGTCGCGACGGTCAGCGGTCAGGATGATGTTGTTCAAACCATGATGACAGGAGACCGAGCATGAGCAATACCGCGTTGCGTCAGGAGCTGGAACGTTTGTTCGCCCAACAGCAGTCCCAACAGGCCGCCCTGCCCGGGCTGGAGGCCGCCGGGGATCCCGCCGGGACCGCGCCCCGGGGACGGCCCCTGCCCGAGGGCTGGCCGGAAGCCCGTCGTCAGGCCTTTCTCGACCTGCCCCCGGAAGTGCAGGAGGCGGTGATCCAGTGGGGCGATGCCCGCCTGGGGCCGGTTCGGCAGGAGCTGGAGGCCGTGCGTCCCCTTGGCCAGATGGGACAGGCCTTCAGCCGGGCGTTGGGGCCGTATCAATGGCTGTTCGCCCGGGAGGGGGTGGATCCGATCCGCGGGGTGGAGAGCCTGATGCAGAAGGCGGCCATCCTCCATGACGGCCCCCCCCAGCAGCGCGCCCAGGTGCTGGCGGAGCTGGCCCGCGCCCATGGAGTGGACCCGGCCGAACTGGCGCGTCCCGCGATCCGGGGCCAGGCCCAGGATCCCCAGACCCAGGAGATGCGTCAGGCCCTGCTGACCCTGAACCGGCAGGTGGAGGAGCTGAAGCAGGCCGAGGTGACTCGGGGCCGGGAGGCGATGCTGGGGATTCTGGAGCGGTTTCTGCAACAGACCGATCCGGAGGGCAAGCCCCGGCATCCCCATTTCGACCGGGTGAAGGACCGCATGATCCGGCTGCTGTCCGGCGGCGCCGCCGACACCATGGAGGAGGCCTACGAGATGGCGTCCTGGAGCGACCGGGAGCTGCGGGAGGAGCTGGTGGATCAGGCGCATCAGCAGCGGCTGGACCGTTCCCGGCAGAAGGCCCAGCGGGCCCGGGCCGCCAGCGGCAGTCTGGACGGCGGCCCGGCCGAGAAGGGCGCCATGACCCCTGCGCCGACGCTGCGGGAGGAGCTGGAACGCCAGTTCGCCCTGGCGGCGGCGCGCTGAGAGGGGCCGGATCATGGGTAAGAAAGGGGGCGCGAGCCCCCCGCCCTCTCCGGACCCGATGGCCACGGCCCAGGCTCAGGCGGACTTGAACCGCGACGCGGTGCTGACCTCGGCCCGGATCAATCGCTACGATCAGGTCACTCCCTATGGCGAGGTCAAGTGGGAACTGGACCTGAACGATTCCGAAACCCGCGCCTGGCAAAAATACCAGGACGACTGGGACAGCTATCGCAAGAACCTCGAAGAGTACGAAAGCTACGTCAGTGGCCAGCGGGCCGCCAGCCAGCTTGGCAGTCCGTCCCCCATCAAGGAGAACGAGTGGTACGAACAGGGCGGTCGCTATTACCACTGGATGCCCGGGCCCGGGGTGGGGTCCATCTACGAAGCCGATTCGGTCTCTGCCCAGGAGTTCGATGCCTTGAAAAAGGGGTACGGAACCAGGGTCGGCAGCGCCGTGATCCAGAAGCCGGTGGAACCGGAAAAACGCGACGATCTGGTGCCGCGCTACCAGCAGATCGTCACCCTCACCCCCGAGGGGCAGCGCCTGCAGAACACCCAGACCCAGCTCGCCAACACCCTGGGGGACCTGGCCTTGGAGCGGGCCGGGCAGATCCAGCGGCAGCCGTTGACCTTCGACGGACTGCCGGCCTGGCGGGAATCCATCGACCGCTCCCGGGCTCCGGACATCACCGATCCGGCGTTGTTGCGGGTCGATATCGGCGCAGAGGATCTGGACAGCCTGCGCCACAAGGTGGAGGAGTCCCTTTATGAACGCTCCCGGCGGTTTCTGGATCCCCGGTTCCAGCGCGAGAAGGCCGCTCTGGAGACCCACTTGGCCAACCAGGGGATCGTGGGGGACAGCGCGGCCTGGTCCCGGGCCATGGGGGATTTCGAAACCACCCGCAACGCCGCCTACCAGGAGGCCCAGGACCAGGCGATCCAGGGCGGGGCCGCCGAGCAGGACCGGCTGTTGCGCAACGCCATGGCCCTGAGTTCCCAGAACTACGAGCAGACCATGAACGCCCGGCGCCAGACCCTGGCCGAGGCGTTGCAGGACGCGGAAATGGTCAACGCCGCCCGGCAGCAGGGCATCTACGAGCGGCAGGTGCTGCGCAACGCCCCCATCGACGAGCTGGCGGCGATTCTCCAAGGCTCCCCGGCCACCCATGCCCCCACCCCGATGCCCACGGCCAGCTACAGCGTCCAGGCGCCGGATTATCAGGGGGAGGTGTACCGGAGTTACCAGAACCTGGTGGCTGCCACGCCAAGTGGCTCGCCGTCGAACCCTCTGAGCAGCCTGATGGGTGCCTGGAGCAATAGTTTCGTCGGCACCCTTGGGAATCTGTCCGGAATGCAGACCTATAAAAATCTGGTGTAGAATTCCGGTCAATCAGGGCCGGGGAGGTGAATCCCCGGCCTTTTTCCTTATTCCGGGTCGATTCTCCGGTGCTGGGCAGCATTGCGATCTCCTGGGCAAGAGCTAGAATGGCTCCAAGTTCCTGAGGATGCCCGGCGGCGGATTTTTTTTGGGCGATGCCAGGAACAGTTCCGGATACCGGATTGATCGCGTTCCTCGTGCAGGCGGTCAGGTGTGATGAAGAGATACTGTGAGCAGGCCGTCAGGCAGACCAATGTGAGAAGCAATACCGAGGGGATCCCCCATGGCCCGCGCTGACCTGCTCCTCGACATCGTGAAGGCCGGGGCCGAGGGGGATCAGGAGCTCTTCCGCAAGGCGCTCGAAGCCATGATCACCGAAGAGCGTTCCAAGCAACACAATATTTTGGCCGACCGTCTGGCGGAACATCTCAACCTCAACGGCAAGCCGTTTCGCCTTGCGCGCCCGACGACCGCCGCGCCGAACGGTGAGGTGAAGTTCTACCACGAGGTTCGACCCCGACGGGAGTTCAAGGATCTCCTGCTCCCGCCACCCGTGCAGCAGGCGTGTTTGGAACTGGTGGAAGAGCACAATCGCGGCGACCTGCTGCGGGCTCATAACCTCGAACCACGCCATCGAATCCTCCTCGTGGGGCCTCCCGGCAACGGGAAAACCTCCCTTGCGGAAGCTCTCGCCCAGGAACTGGGCAATCCGATGCTGGTGGTCCGCTACGAGAGCATCATCGGCAGCTACCTGGGCGAGACGGCGGTGCGGCTGGCGAAACTCTTTGCGCAGGCGCGAACCCAGCGCTGCGTCCTCTTCTTCGACGAGTTCGACGTCATCGGCAAGGAGCGGGGTGACCTGCATGAGACCGGCGAAATCAAGCGCGTCGTCAGCTCGCTGCTGCTCCAGATCGACCAGCTCCCCTCCCATGTCGTGGTCGTCACGGCGACCAACCATAGCGAACTGCTCGACCGGGCCGTGTGGCGCCGATTTCAGCTCCGGCTTGACCTGCCGACGCCCGACAGGGGGCAGCGCATGGCCTGGCTTCAGATGTTCGAGAACCGCAGCGGATTGAAGCTTGGCTACAGCCATGATCACCTCGCCCGGCGTCTTGCGGGGTTGAGTTTCGCCGAACTGGAACAGTTCGCGCAGGATGTCCATCGCCGCTATGTGCTGACCATGCCCGGTGCGGACGCACGTGGCATCGTCGCGGATTGCCTGAAACAATGGGCGAACCAGGCTGCTCCGGGATCCACGAGCCAGGGGAACGACGATGGCTGAACGCCCGCTTCTCATCCTGCCGGAACCCTCCACGGTAGCATGCGCCAAGAAGGGCGGCGGGGGCAGCGGGCCAAGGCCGCTTGGGCCAGGTCGTCAGGGGCAACGCTTGGGTCCGCGCCTCACCGAACTCGAAGCGGCCTTCGAGGCGCAACGGCTGACGATGCAGACAACTTCTGCAGGGCTTGTGCCTGAACAGGTTCTCGTACTCGAAACGGCGGGAAAGGTCGAGGAGTTCCTCAAGGCGGTCTCGAAGATCAAAGGCTTCGAATTCCTGGCCGAGTACGATGAGGAGGACATTCCGCCCGATGACGATTTCTTCGTCGAGAAAAAGGGGGCGAAAGAGGAATACCGTGGGCGCGTCTACCTGATGTTCGCCAACCAGCAGGCGTTTCGGCAGCTTCTCAATCTATGGGGTGTTTGGCAGAACGGGGAGAAGTTCAAAAAGGGCCTTACGAAGTGGCGGGATGTCTTCGCCCTGCTGCGCGATATCCGCCCCTGGTCCGTGCGGGACCGGCTCGAAGAAACCGGCGTGCTGGAGGACTGGCGATCACGCTTGGAAAAGGAATGCGAAAAGCTCCCTTGCGAAATCGAGCTGTGGTACCGTTCCAACGAGGGGCAACGCGACGCAGCCGCCAACCGTGTTCGCTCGCAAGTCCAGGAGCTTGGCGGCGAGGTGGTCTCCGAGGCCGCTATCCCCGACATCCATTATCACGCCCTCGCCGTCCGTCTTCCGATTACCGCTGTCCAAGACCTGCTGGATGCGGACCGCCGAAGTGCGGTGGCCCTCGTGAAGGCCGGGCAGATTCAGTTCTTCCGGGCTGCGGGCCAGATGGCCGGACGGATCACGGTCGATCAGGTCTCGCCGTTGGCAGCACTTCTGGAGAAGCCCCTGCCGGATCCCACGAGGCCACCGGTCGTGGCCCTCCTGGATGGGTTGCCCTTGCAGTCCCATCGGGCGCTCGCGGGACGGCTTTCGGTCGATGACCCGGATGATTTCAGCGCCGACTATAAAGCGCGTTACCGTCTTCACGGCACCGCGATGGCGTCGCTCATCCTCTGGGGCGACCTGCATGCGCCGGGCGAACCCATTCCTCAGCCGCTCTACGTCCGCCCGATCATGCAACCGTTCGTGCAGCCGGAATGGATTACCACGCCCCCGGAAGAGCGGGTTTCCGAGGGAATGCTGATCGTTGACCTCATCCATCGTGCCGTGCGCCGGATGTTCGAGGGAGATGGCCCGGAACCGTCCAGCGCACCGAACGTGGCGGTGATCAACCTCTCCATCGGTATCGCCGACCGTCCCTTCGAGGGAACGATGAGCCCCCTGGCCCGGCTGCTGGACTGGCTGTCGTGGAAATACGGCGTGCTTTTTCTGGTGAGCGCGGGAAACCACGGAACGTCTGTCGAGCTCGGGGAACCCTGGTCCGCATTCGCCACCGCGAGCGCCGAGGAGATGCACGGGCCTATCGCGAAAGCGGTCGCAGCCGAAACCAGACGTCGCCGCCTGCTCTCCCCGGCGGAGGGGATGAACGTCCTCACGGTTGGCGCCGTTCATGAGGACCATGATCCGACCACGGTGCGCCCGAACTGGATCGATCCCGCGAAGTTCGGCTTTCCAAGCCCGATCAACGCCCAGGGGCAAGGGTACCGACGATCGGTCAAGCCTGACGTCTTGGCGCCAGGGGGACGAGCGGCGTTTGATCGACCAGTTCTGGATTCTGCGACGAAACTTACCCTGCCCAAGGTGGACACCTACGGACCCGGCCAACTGGTTGCCACCCCAGGGTCAACGCCCGGTGACGTGACCGCGACGGCGCCGACCCGTGGGACAAGTAATGCGACGGCCATCCTGTCGAGGGCCGCAGCCTTCCTTTCTCCGGTATTGGACGAACTCCGGGAGATGGAGGGTGGCCATATTTTGGGCCAGATCCCCAAGGCGGTATGGCTCAAAGCCCTGCTCGTGCATGGGGCGCGTTGGGGCGAAGCAGGCGAGGCCTACCGGACGCTCTTTCAGACTCCCGATAACGGCAAAACGTTGGCCGCGCAGCTGACGCGATTTCTGGGTTATGGCCGGGTGGACCTGGATGCGGTACGGGAATGCACTGCGACCCGCGTCACCGCGCTTGTCGGGGGAAGCCTTGCCATCGACAGGGGCGCCGAGCACCGATTCCCCCTGCCACCGTCCCTCAGCGGTCGACGTGGCTGGCGCAGTCTGGCGGTTACTCTGGCGTGGATGACTCCCATCGACCCGCTGAACCATCGGTGGCGCCGCACCCACCTCTGGTTCACGTCTCCCGAGTCGAAACTGTCGGTTGGAAGCAACAAGCACCTTCAGCGGAGTGGTGCGGACTGGCAGGCTGTTCAGCGTGGCACGGTCCAGCACGAGGTATTCGAAGGTGAGAAGGCTGCGGCTTTTGTGGATGGTGACGAAATCGTCGTCCATGTCAGTTGTCGTGAAGATGCCAAGGTTCTCACTGACGCCGTGCCGTATGCGCTGGCGATCACGCTTGAAGTGGCGGATGCGATTGGAATCGATATCTACGCCGAAGTCCGTGCGCGAATTCTGAGCAAGGTGCGCGTTGCTGCCGTGAGTGCTTCCGAATGATATCTCAGCCAACCGGCCGCTCGGAATGACAAATCGTTCCAAAAGTGGTGACCGGGCGGCTCTCTTCCCAGGCCAACCGCAAGCTGAGAAATGAGAGGGAGTCCCACGCGCTGGAAGGCGGCCCGTGAAACCGAGGCCCAGGATGTCGGCTGACCGATGGGTCCTCAGGGTATCGGGGGTTTCGGATCGCCGGCTCTCTTCGGCGTGTAATAATGGGCGCAATGCCCGTAGAAGACCTCGGCGGCCTCCATCAAGGTTTCCGACAGGGTGGGGTGGGGGTGGATGGTCTCCGCCAGATCCCGTACCGTGGCGCCCATTTCCATGGCCAGAACGCCTTCGGCGATGAGATCGCCGGCGCCCCGGCCCACGAGGCCCAGGCCCAGGATCCGTTCGCTGGCGGGATCCACCACCAGTTTGGTTAGTCCTTCGGGGCGTTCCAGGGCCTGGGCCCGGCCCGAGGCGGCCCAGGGAAAGCGCACGGCCTTGCAGGGGATGTTCCGTTCCCGGGCCGCGGTTTCGGTGAGTCCGGCCCAGGCCAGTTCGGGGTCGGTGTAGCAGACCGCGGGAATGGCGTTGGGTTCGAAGTGGCTTTTCTGGCCGGCGATGGCCTCCACCGCCACCCGGGCCTGGTGACTGGCCTTGTGGGCCAGCATGGGGCCGGGGGTGAGGTCGCCGATGGCGAAGATGTGGGGCTGGCTGGTGCGCAACTGGCCGTCCACCGTCACCAGACCGCGGGCGTCGGTGGTCACCCCGGCGGCCTCCAGGCCCAAAGCGTCGCTGTTGGGTCGGCGGCCCACCGCCACCAGCGCCCGGTCGAAGTCCACCTGCCGGGGAACGCCGGCCTTGTCGCGCAGATGGGCGACAAGGCCCTCGCCCCGGACCTCCAGGGCGTCCACGCGGGTTTCCAGATGAATCTCGGGAATCCGCTCCCCCAGCGCACGGGCCACCACCCGCACCAAGTCGCGGTCGGCGCCGGGCAGCAGGCCGGGGGTGGCCTCCACCACGGTCACCCGGCTGCCCAGGGCGGCGTAGACGCTGCCCAGCTCCAGGCCGATGACCCCGCCGCCGATGATCAGCAGCCGGGCGGGAATCTCCTCCAGGGCCAGGGCCCGGGTCGAATCCATCACCCGGGGGGAGTCGATGGTGACGTTGGGGATGTCCGCCGGGCGGGAGCCGGTGGCCAGGATGGCATGGTCGAAGGTCAGCGTGCGGCGCCCGCCGTCCACCAGGGCCACGTCGAGACTGCGAGGGCCGGTGAGGCGGCCACGGCCGCGGAAGTGGGCGATGCCGCGTTTGGTCCGCAGATCCCCCAGGGCGCCGGTGAGCCGGTTGACCACGGCATCCTTCCAGTCCCGCAAACGGGCCAGGTCGATCTCCGGCGGGCCGAAGCGCAGGCCCATGGTTTCCGCCGTCCTGGTTTCCCGGAGCAGGCCGGCCACATGCAGCAAGGCCTTGCTGGGGATGCAGCCCCGGTGCAGGCAGACGCCGCCGGGGTGGGCCTCCAGGTCCACCAGGGTGACGGCCAACCCCATGTCCGCCGCCCGGAAGGCCGCCGCGTATCCGCCGGGTCCCGCCCCCAGAACCACCAACCCCGCCTTGACCGTCTCGTCGTTCATGGCCATGCCTCCCATGCCGGATGCTGTTTCGGAACTGGCTGGATTGTCCCGCGACCGCGGCGGCGCCTCAACGGAAAATCATGGGGCCGGCGGCGGATGGCTTGATCGTTGCGTCCGGGAACCTTTTCGTGGCGGTGGCGGTCTACCGTCTGGCCACATCCCCGGTTCGGAAGGGCAGCCCTTGGCATTGCTCCGGGCCGATGGTACATAATGTGATCCGCGCTCGTCAGCGTGCGCGCGGCAACGGCAGGACTGTGGACAACGGGGACCGTCAGGGGGAGACGGGACCCTCGCCGTCGGCGGGTTCATCCCGCACCCCATGCCCCCCCGAATGGGCAGGCCATGACAGTCGGAACCGACACCATCGATGGCATTGTGACTGACTTGGTCCTGGCCGAGGAACCGTCCGCCGGCGAGCTGTTGGCCGGACTCCCGCCCCAGCGGCCGTGGAAGATCCTCGTCGTGGACGATGACGAGGAGATCCACGCCCTCACCCGTCTGGTGCTGCGCCATTTCAGCTTCGAACGGCGCTCCGTCGAGTTGATCGGCGGCTACACCGGTCGGGAGGCCGTGCGCCTGATGGCCGACCACCGGGACGTGGCGGTGATCCTCATGGACGTGGTGATGGAATCCGAGCATGCCGGCCTGGAGGCGGTGCGTCGGATCCGCGAGGAACTGGAGAACCGGTTCGTGCGCATCATCATGCGCACCGGGCAACCGGGGCAGGCCCCGGAGCATCGGGTGATCCAGGACTACGACATCAACGATTACAAGGAAAAGGTCCGCCTCACCACCCAGCGTCTGATCACCTCGGTCACCGCCGCCCTGCGCTCCTACCGCGACCTGCGGGCCATCGACAATACCCGCCGCGGCTTGGCCCGCATCGTCCAGGCCACCGGAGACCTGTTCGAGGCCCGTTCCCTGGGACGCCTGGCCCAGGGCATCCTGCGCCAGTCCAGCCATCTGCTGGAGGTGGATACCACCGTGGATCACCGCCCCGCGGCCGGGTTCGCCGCCATCCGGGAGGAGGGCGGATTCCTGATCTATTCCGCCATGGGCGGGTTTTCCGACACCATCGGCCGCAGCCCCCGGGAGGTCCTGGGACCGGATTGGCACGCCCAGTTGGAGACGGTGATCGGCCGGGGCGGGGAGGCCTTCCATCCCACCGGTTTTCTGGCCTGCTACCGCACCCGGACCGGCATGGAGAACCTCATCTGCCTGCAGGCCTCCCGGCTGTTGGAGGATCTGGACCGGGATCTGCTCGCCACCTTCAGCTCCAACATCGCCATGGCCTTCGAGAATCTGGGCCTCAACCGGGAGATCGTCAACACCCAGAAGGATGTCACCTTCACCCTGGGCGAGGTCATCGAGATCCGCTCCAACGAGGCCGGCAATCATGTCCGCCGGGTGGCGGAAAGCTCCCGGCTGCTGGCCACGCTGTTGGGGCTGAGCCAGGACGATGTGGAACTGCTGTGGCTGGCCTCCCCTCTGCACGACCTGGGCAAGATCGGCATTCCCGACCACATCCTCAACAAGCCGGGCCGGTTGACGCCGGAGGAATGGGGAATCATGCGGACCCATCCGGAGATCGGCCGGCAGATCCTCAAGGGCTCCGAGCGTCCCATCCTCCGGACCGGCGCCATCATCGCCCATCAGCATCACGAAAAATGGAACGGCACCGGCTATCCCCGGGGCCTGCGGGACCGGGACATCCATGTGTTCGCCCGCATCACCGCCCTGATCGACGTGTTCGACGCCCTGCTGCACAAGCGCTGCTACAAGGACGCCTGGCCCCTGGAGCGGATCCTGACCTTGATCCGGGAGGAACGGGGCCAGCATTTCGATCCGGACATGGTGGACGCCTTTCTGGACAATCTGCAGGATTTCACCGAGATTCAGGAAGCCTTCCGGGAATGACCCCGGCCTCCTGCCCAATGGTCCACCGTCGTCATGCCCGATCCCCGCCAGTTTGAACTCAACGAGATCGCCGAGGAGCTGGTCCGCCTGCGGCTGGGCGACGCCCGGGACGATCTGCGGGTGCAACGCTACAAGCGTCGGGCCGAGGCCCTGGTTCACAGTCACCCCGGCAAGGCCCACAACATCCTCGGCACCATCGCCGCCATCCGGCGGGACGAGGTCGCCATGCGCGACCATTTCCGCATCGCCCGGCTCAACGATCCCTGGGATCCCGCCGTGCGGGTCAATTTTGTCTCCGCCCTTCAGGAATTCGCCTGCCTGTCCGAAGCCGCCCGGGAGGCCACCGCCAACTGCGCGGACCTGCCCCGCAACCCCGAACTGCTGCGCCAGGCGGTGGAGGCCTGCGTTTTCGCCGGCCGCCTGCGCGAGGCCGCCACCCGGCTGAACTCCCTGGACCGGTTCCACATGCAGCGGAGCGTTTCGGGGGTGGACGGCCTGATCCGCTGCGCCGGCTTTCTGGAGCGGCAGGGGGTGGAGGATGCGGTGACGGAAGAGCGGCAAAAACAGGCCGCCCGGCTGCTGCGCTCCCGGGATGTGTCGGTGCCCCAGGTGCGCATTGCCCTGGAGGGCAACGGCGACCAGACCCATGTGACCCTGGCTCTGGTGCTGAGACGTTCCGAAACCGAGGTGAAATCTCTGCAACGGCTGCTGGGGGAGTCCGACCCCGGCGCCACCGTCGCGCCGGAACGGGTTCGGGTGACCTTCATGACCCGGGAGGCGGTGGAAAGGATTGCGGCCAACGACTAACAGCCCGTTGATAAATGGGCTGTTAGCGGGGCAGGGATGCCCCGCCGGAACAACGGATTGGAAATCCGTTGTTCCGTGAGGGAACCGCAAGCAAAGCTTGCGGTTCCCGACGTTGGAAAAGCCATTCATGGCTTTTCCAACGCTCTGCTAAGCCGCCCCTTGCGATTCATCCGTGGAGTCACCGATGCTCACCGTGTTGCATCACCTGCCCCCGGGGCTGTTGGAGGTCCCGGCCAGGGAGCTGGGCAAGATCCTGTCGGGTCCCACCCTGATCCATCTGGTGGGGCGCCGTTCCCGGCCGTTGTTCGTCTCCATCTTGCTGCATGGCAACGAGATCTCCGGTCTGCTGGTCATGCAGACCCTGCTGCGGGGGCTGGATCCAGAGGCTCTGCCCAGATCCCTGTCCCTGCTGGTCGGCAATGTGGCGGCCGCCAGCCGCGGGGTGCGTCATCTGCCCGGCCAGCCCGACTACAACCGCATCTGGTGCCATGAGGACACCCCCGAGGCGGCCATGGCCGCCCGGGTGGTGGCCGCGATGGCCCGGCGGGACGTGGTGGCCAGCATCGACCTCCACAACAACAGCGCCTGCAATCCCCATTATGCCTGCGTCAACCGCCTGGATGGGGCCACCCTGGGTCTGGCGCGGATGTTCGCCCCGGCGGTGGTCTTTTCGCTCCTGCCCAACACCCTGCAGATTTCCGCCTTTGCGGAGCTGTGCCCTGCCGTCACCCTGGAGTGCGGCATGCCCGGGGAAGTCGTCGGCATCCGGGCGGCGGTGGCGGTGGTCAGGTCCTGTCTGGAGCGATCCGATCCCGTGCCCGACGATCCGCCGTCCGGGGATCTGACCCTGTTCCATACCGTGGCCCGCATTTGCATTCCCGCCGAGGTCAGCTTCGGTTTCGACGGGGCGCCGGGCCGGCTCGATCTGGACGCCGACCTGCCCCGGCGCAATTTCCGGCCGCTGCCGGCCGGGGCGGAATTCGCCCGGGTCCGGGGCGGCGCCGGACCGGCGCTGGACGTGTTGAACACGTTGGGCGGCGATGCCTTCGACCGCTATTTCATCCATCGGGAGGGGCGGATCTGCTGCCGGCGGGAATTCTACCCGGCCATGTTGACCGACAATCCAGAAATCATCCGCCAGGATTGCCTGGGTTATGTCATGGAACCCAGGCGTTGGCGGCCGGTGACGCAACCAGTCCAGGACTTGCGCGCCGCCACCCGGTAGGATCAGGGTCGTAACCCCGTGGATCCACGGGGACCAGCAGGAGAAGGAACATGGCCACGGAGGATTGGAGTCAGCCGGGGAGGGAGGCCTCCCCCATTCATGCAAAGTTTGCCGGGGACGGCAGGGATTGCCGGGAGCGGATAGCTGTTTACCGTGAAAGTCGCGGAGCGACTTTCACGGTGGAGGGTGGAGGGAGGCCTCCCCCATCCATCAAAGTTAGTGCAATATGATCAATCGGTTGATTGTCAACAAGGCCGTGGCATGGGCCTTGCAGTTCTGTGGCATGGTCGATGGTCCAGGCCCACTGCCGACGAAAGGTGACTGTCATGCAACCCCGAATCATGGATCCCCTGGTCTACGATGCCCTGCTGATCATCGAGCAGGGACCCGACGATCCGGGCTACGATGCCGCCTGGCGCTACCTGATGCGCTGCTCCGAACCCGCCGTGCAGGCCCTGTTGCGGCAGGCCCTGGAGGCGGAATTCGGCCCCATGCCCCTGGCCACCGGTTATGACGATGCCGGGCAACCGTTCTGGACCACCGCCACCATCGCCGCCTATCTGGAGGTTCCGCTGGGCGAGGTGGAGGCCATCGCCGGGGAGGCCTGCGGTCCGGCCTCTCCCTGGGGCCAGGGCGTTTGCGCCACCACCCGGTTGCACTCGGTCCATTGAACGCCACAAGCGCTGATTGCGCGCTTGTCTTTCGGGACGAATTCCTCTATTCAAAGAGAGGACGGCCACCCTGGGCCGGAGTGAAAAAAACAGTCGGTGCAATCGTGGATCAAAAAATCAGGCGGGGGCGCCGGGGGGCGTTCCTGGCGGCAGTGATGGTCGCGGCCTGTGTCGGGGGGGGAGCGGATGTATCCCGGCATGGCGTTGCCTCCGTGGGTCTTCGGCGGGCCTGGGCCGCTCCCACCTGGGAGCTGGTCATTCATGTGGGATCCTTTCTGGAGGACGCCGTGGCCGCCCGGGAGGAACGCCGGGTGCGCCAGGCCGGCCTGCCGGTGGTCCGGCAACGGGTGACGGTGCGGGGCCAGGAGTTCATTCGCCTCTACGCCGGCCCTTTCGCGGGGGATGACCTGGCGGAGGAGGCCGATCGCCGTCTGCGGCGCCGGGGCGGCGCCAGCGGTCCCATCATCCCGGTCAAAGCCGGCAGCCTGCATCCGGAAGGTCGTTTCGAACCCGCGACGGCGCGGGCGCGCCAGGCGCAGAAGTCCGCACCCAAGCCGACGGTCGCTCCGGCGGCCGCGGCCGCAGCTCCTGCAGCCCCCCCGGCTCCGGCGCCCGTCTTCCCGACCCCGCCGCCCCCGGAACCGCAATCCCCGGAACCGGACGCCCCACTGCCGGCGCCCGCCGCCCCGGGCCTGATGCCACAACCCCCGGCGGTCGCCGACCAGGATCTGGCCCTGCCTCCGGAGGTTCCCGCCGGATCGGAACAGGAAACGGCAGTCCCACGAATGAGCCTGAAGCAAATGCTGGGAACCAAGAGGGTTCCCGCCGGATCGGAACAGGAAACGGCAGTCCCTCCACCGGCCGCCATGCCTTCGGAACCGGCTCCGGCTTTGGAACCGGCTCCGGCCGTCGCGCCTCCGGAACCGGCGCCGGAGGATGCCTTGCCAGTGGTGGCCCCCGCTGGCGGGGAAGAGGGTCGTGGCTCCCCGCCGGGGGAACCGGAGTCGTCGGATGAACTGCCCGCTCCCGCGCCGGCCCTGGGGCCTGCCGGGCAGTCGATCCAGGAGAGCGAGCTTCCACCTCCCCCCACCCCGGGGATGACTCCCGAAGTTTCCCAACCATCGCCAGGGATCACTCCTCCGGCCGTTGGGGAGGGCGAGCCTGCGGTCGTGCCGGAAACCGGGGCGCTGCCACCGCCGGCTCCGGGTCTCGATCCATTCGTCATCCCCGGATCCGGCGCTGCCAAGGCCGTGCGCGGAGCCCAGGGAACAGCCGTCGAGCAGCCCCGTCTCGGGCATGGGGAGGATACCGACGACAGCGGCCTGTTGCCCCTCAGACCAGGCGAAGAGGGCGAGATGAACGGAGCAGCGATCCAGGAGCAAGAGGCGTCTGGAGCATTCTCGGAAGACGGCATGCCTCTTCCCGGTCCGGCGCGGGATGGTCCGCGGCTCCTGCAGCGCATTCCGGGGGCTTTGGCCCCCACCCATCTTTCCTCGCCCGGGACGGAGCCAACCCGCCCCCCCGCCAAGCCTCCTGGCCCCGCCAAACGGGGAACAGGGGAGGACATGCCGCCTCCGGGGGATTGAACGGTCTCACCCCAGGCCGAAGGCGATGAGGAACA
The DNA here is from genome assembly GCA_002753665.1 of Magnetococcales bacterium DC0425bin3. Classification (GTDB taxonomy): domain Bacteria; phylum Pseudomonadota; class Magnetococcia; order Magnetococcales; family DC0425bin3; genus DC0425bin3. Next base: position 1,983 of record PEAP01000077.1, on the reverse strand, counting down.
GACGCCAGTTGTCCCCCAGGGTGGCGCGTTCGTTGAAGTGGGCGAAGATGTGGATCACCCCATAGAAATGCCAGGTGGCCCAGGCCGCGGCCAGGTCCAGGGGCAGGCGGCGGTCCAGGGTCCAGGGCTTGCGGGTGGAGCGCCGTCCCATCAGGAACAGCTCCACCACGGTGATGCCCGCCGCCAGCAGCAGAAAGTAGGGCCAGCGCCGCAGGACATCGCCGCCGATGCGAAACTCCAGGCCGTTGAAGAACATCGCCTCCGGCAGATGGGCCACCAGCAGGTTGGCCAGACCCACCGAGGCGAAAGTGGCTGCGGCGATGCGCCAGGCCACCGGCCAGCGCCGCAGCCGGAAGAACACCGGATAGTAGAACACCCGCACCAGGAATTCCCGGAAGTAGAAGGTGAACCGGGTGTAGAGGACCACCAGGTTGGTGGCGGCCCAGGGATGATGGTAGTTGGGCGCCATGTCATGGCCGCAGACCCGCCACACCCCCACCTTGAAATGCATCACCCCGGCCCACAGCACCAGCAGCCGCACCTGCTCCAGGAAGCAGGTGACGATCACCGAGGCGGTCTCCACCGGTTTTCCGGCGACGAAATGGCCGGAGAGGCGGAACAGGCTGCCGCTGAACACCGGCACCCCCCAGGTTTCCGCCAGGGCCGCCAGGCCATGGCGGAGGACCGGCCCCCCCACCAGGTAGACCAGGGCCACGCCCCAGAGCCGGACCCCCTCCAGGGCCACGGTATGCTTGTCCCGGGCGTAGAAGGTGTTTTCCACATAGGCGTGGCCCTGGGCGATGTCGGCTCCGGTACTCCAGTTGGGCAGCGCTCCGGGCGACAGGAAGGTGGCGAGGAAGCGCAGCGGGGGCAGGTGGGCGGGGATGTGGCCGCCCAGGAAATCCTGGCGATACATCAGCAGGCGTTTCCACTGGAACAGGAACAGCAGCAGCCACAGGGGCAGTTCCCAGGTCCCCAGGCCGAGGCCATCCCACAACGCCCCCGGCAGCACTACCAGCAGGCTCGACCAGGCGGCCAGGGTCCGCAGGCGGGCGGCGGCCAGCGGCCGGGCCAGGAGCAGCCGCAGCCCGAACCGATAGAGCAGGGCGCCCGCGGCCGCCGCCAGGGCCGGGACCAGCAGGTTCGTGATGGCCGCGGATTCCGGTTGCCACAGAGGTCCCAGCAGCAACAGGCCGGCCAGGGCACCGCAGGCCAGCGAGCGGCGGTTGGCATCGGGCGGGTGAAAGATCAGGTAGACCAGCCAATCGGCCGCCAGCACGCCCAACGCCACCCGGTGACCGTACAGCAGGGCCACCCCGCCCAGGAACCAGGCGACCAGGGCCGGACGCTTGGCCGGCAGGGGCAGCAGGTAGACCGTCAGGAAGGCCCCGGCCACCACTCCCAGCAGCAGGCCGATTTCATCCCCCAGGCTCCAGCCCTGGTTGAGCCACACCCGCAGCTCCGAGCGTATCTGGCCCTGGGTGGGATCGATGCGGAGGGCATTCAGCCTGACCACCGGGTCGGGGAGCAGCTCGAACAGGAGCCCGGGACCGGGCAGCCCTAGGTGGTGGGGCAGGGAGGAGAACAGCCAGGCATACAGGAGCAACATGCCCAGGACGGCCAGCATCACCCCGGGTCTGAAGCCGGCAGCGTGTTGCCGACGCCGGGCCTCGTCCACCCGGGCCGGACCCAGGAACAAGGGGCCGCTCATCCGCCGGCGCGCCGCTCCGCCACGAACCGCGCCAGGCTGGCCACATCCTGGAACACCTCGGGATTGATGTCGCCGGGGCGCACAGTCAAATCGAACGCCCGTTCCATGAATAGGGTGAGGGTCACCACCGCCAGGGAGTCGATGATGTGGCGTTCCAGCAGCGGGGTGTCACGCCCGAGGGTCACCCCCGGCACCGGCAGTTCCCGGGCGATGAACTCCAGCAGAAGGGCTTCGATGGCAGGGCGGTCCATGGCGGGACAGGGTGGGGATTG
>PEAP01000076.1 GCA_002753665.1 Magnetococcales bacterium DC0425bin3 | reverse complement strand
GTTGGATCTCCAGCACCGGCAGCTTCACCTTGTCCAGCCCGATTTCCTTCATCCTGCATCTGATCGGGACCGGAGCCGGAACCCATGCCGCCTTCCGCTCCCTGACCGATCCCAGCGGCAATTCGGTGGATCTGAGCCACCTGGTCTGCTACTCCGGGGAAACCTATTGCAGCATGCTGATACCCTACACCTCCGGCCAGTCGGTCACCAACGGCACCTGGAGCTACCAGCTGAAGAGCAGCACCAACTCGCCCAGCGCTTTCACGGTCCGAATGACCTCCCGCACCGGCACCACGCCGACCAGCACCACGCTGACCCTGCAGCCCTACATGACCGGCAGCAGTTTCAGCACCGCCACGGTTTCCACCGCCCTGACCCGCATGGCCACCATCGCCGCCCAGAACGATATCACCCTGAGCATACAGAGCCTGATCCAAGTCTCAGGATCCCAATACGGCACCATCAACACCAGCTTCAACGACAGCACCACCTCCAGCCTGGTGTCCATGGGGGGGGCCAGCACCCTGAATGTCTTCTTCGTCGAGGACTTCTCCGGCAGCGGCAGCGGCTCCCTGGGGGTTTCCCCCGGCATTCCCGGCGCCCAGGGCATCGCCGGCAACCGCAACGGCGTGCTGATCAGCCTCACCGCCCACCAGATCAGCGGCTCGGTGGACACCAACCTGATGGCCGAAACCGCCCTGCACGAGGCCGGGCATTTCCTGGGGCTGTTTCACACCACAGAATCCGCCGGGACCACCTTTGATCCCATCAGCGACACCCCCCAATGCACCACGGCCCAGGACACCAACTCCGACGGCAAGGTCAGCGCCACGGAGTGCCAAGCCCTGGACGGCACCAATCTGATGTTCTGGCAGGGCACCACCAGTTTTTCCCAATCCACTCTCACCACCAGCCAACGCGCCGTGCTGCGGACCACTCCCCTGGCCCAATGACCCTTCCAACCCGGCATTGGAGGAACACCATGACCCTCGCCCGTTTCGTTCAGATCCGTCTGCTGCGCAATGCCGCCTTCCTGGCTGCCGTTCTCTTGCCTCTCACCGCCTGTCTGGCCCAGAGCAACGCCGCCCTGCTGTCTCTTCTGGAGGGCCGCGACTGGGCGCTGCGGGAGGCCGACTTCAAGGCGCTGGGCAATACCACCGACCAGGATCTGATCGCCCTGGCCGAGGATACCACCCAGCCCAACTATCTCCGCTTCCGGGCCATCCAGGCCCTGCGCCTGTTCCCCACCGGACGCTCGGCGGACTGGCTGGAGCGGATTCTCACCGCCTCCCCCGACCAAGCCCTGGTGCGACGTGCCCTGGACAGCTACGGTGCAGCCTTCGCCAGCAGCCGCACGGCCCAGATGGAACGGATGGCCGGCGACCTCCTGGCCCATCCCGATGCCCAGGTGCGCATCGGCGCCGCCCGCCTGATGCGGGGGTTGAATACCGCCACCTCCGCAGACCGCTACCAGCAGCATCTGCGTGGCGTGACCGACCCCTGGGAACGGGCCGAAGCAGAAAAGTGACCGATCACTTCCTCTGGAGTCTGGCGGCGTAGAAACCGTCCATGTCCGCCCAGCCCGGTTCGGAGGCGAAGTCCCCAGCGGGAGTCAGCAGGGGCGCTTCCAGCTCAGGCACAAGAGACCGGCGTTGCCAATCGGGATGGTCGGCCAGGAAAGCCTCGATGCGCGCCTCGTTCTCCTCGGGCTCCAGGGAACAGGTGGCATAGACCAGCACCCCGCCAGGGCGCACCGCCCGGGCCGCCGCGGTCAACAAACGCTCCTGCTCCACCACCATCCGGGCCAAGTCTCCCGGCCCCCGCCGCCATTTGACATCCGGATGGCGACGGATGATGCCGGTCCCGGTGCAGGGGGCATCCACCAGCACCTTGTCGAACGCCGCCTCCCCGGCCACTTCCGCCCCATCCCCCCGCTGCACCGTCACCCCGGGGACCTTCAACCGCGTCAGATTCTCCCGCAGCCGGGGAATGCGGGTCAGGCGCTTCTCCACCGCCACCACCCGGGCCTTGCCCTCCGCCAGGGCCGCCAAATGGGTGGTCTTGCCCCCAGGGGCGGCGCACAGGTCCAGAATCCGTTCCCCCGGCCGGGGATCCAAAAACGGCGCCACCCGCTGGGCCGCGGGATCCTGCACCACGAACCACCCTTCGGCAAATCCCGGCAAAGCGGCCACCCCGCCGGCAGGACGGGGCAATACCAGGCCCTGGGGAACGCCAGCCATGGGCTGGACCTCGCACCCGGCCTGTTGCAACGCCGCAATCACCCGTTCCCGGCTGGTGGCCAAGGTGTTGACCCGCAACGTCAGGGGCGGGGGTCGGTTGCCCGCCTCCAGCCGCCGCCGGGCGCCCTCCAGTCCCAAACGGGCCACCCAGCGGGTCACCAGCCATGGCGGATGGGCCGTGGCCACCGCCAGACGGGCCTCCGGGTCGGAGATTTCCGCCACCACCTGCTCCCGGTCCAGCCCTGCCGCCCGGCGCAGAACCGCGTTGACGAACCCGGCCAGGGCCCGCTCCGGGGAATTCTTGACCAGCTCCACCGTCTCATGCACCGCCGCCCGGGCCGGAATCCGCAGGAAGGCGGCCTGGTAGAGACCGGTGCGCAGGGCTGCCCGGGTCCAGTGGCGCCCCACCGGCAGGGGGCGTTCCATGCACCGGACCAACAGGTGGTCCAGCAGGTTGAAATACCGGGTGGTCCCAACGGCGATTTCGAAGGCCAGAGCCCGGTCCCGGGCGGAACCGGAAAAATCGGCCAACAGGGCGTCCAGCACATCATCCAGGGGCACACCCTCCCGCTGGACAGCCTGCACCGCCCGCAAAGCCAACTCCCGGGGGTTGTTGGGATTCAACGGCCTGTCAAACACCGGCCGCCAGGCCCACCTCCGCCTCCCGCCGCATGCGTTGGATGATGGCGGCATAGTCCGGCTCGCCATAGATCCCGGAGCCGGAAACGAAGACATCGGCCCCGGCCCGGGCCGCGGCGGCGATGTTGTCGGCCTTGATCCCCCCATCCACCTCCAGTTCGATCGGACGCCCGCTGGCCTCGATCAGGCCCCGCACCCGCCGGATCCGATTCAGGGTGGCGGGGATGAAGGATTGGCCACCGAACCCAGGGTTGACGCTCATGAGCAGCACCATGTCCACCAGCCCCAACACATCCTCCAGCACCACCAGGGGCGTGGCGGGATTGAGGGAAATCCCCACCCGGCACCCCGATTCCCGCACCAGATTGAGGGTCCGGTCCAGGTGGAGGGTGCTTTCGGCATGGATGGTGAGAATGCCCGCTCCGGCCCGGGCGAACTCCGGCACATAGGGATCCACCGGAGAGATCATCAGATGAACGTCCAGGGGCCGGGTGGCCACCTTGCGCAGGCTCTTCACCACCGGCGGCCCGATGGTGATGTTGGGAACGAAGTGGCCATCCATCACGTCCACATGGATGTAGTCGGCGCCGGCGGCTTCCACCGCCCGGATTTCCTCCCCCAGGCGGGCAAAGTCCGCCGAGAGGATGGAGGGTGCAATCTTGATCATTCAGGAGACTCCTTCCATGTGACGCAGGCGGCGCACCCGTTCCTCGATGGGAGGATGGGTGGAAAACAGCCCCGCCAGGCTGCCCGCGGAGAGGGGATTGACGATGAACAGGTGGGCGGTGGCGGGCCGCGCATCCGCCGCATGCATGGGATGGGCCCGATTGCCCCGTTCCAGTTTCTCCAGGGCGCTGGCCAGCCACAGGGGATTGCCGCTCAGGCGCGCCCCGGCGTCATCCGCGCCGTATTCCCGCGCGCGGGAGATGGCCATCTGCACCAAAGTGGCCGCCAGGGGCGCCAGGATCATCATCAGCAGCCCTCCCACCAGGCCCAACCCGCCGCCACCCCCCTCCTCCTCATCCCGGGAGGAGCCGCCGAAGAACATGGCGAAATTGGCCAACCAGGTGATGGCTCCGCCGATGGTGGCGGAAATGGTGGATACCAGGATGTCCCGGTTCATCACATGGCCCAGCTCGTGGGCCATCACCCCGGCCAGTTCTTCGCGGGTGAGAATGCGCAGAATGCCGGTGGTGGCCGCCACGGCGGCATGCTCCGGATTGCGCCCGGTGGCGAAGGCGTTGGGCGTGTCGTCATCGATCACATAGACCCGGGGCATGGGCAGGCTGCCCCGCCGGGCCAGCTCCCGAACGATTTCATACAGCTCCGGAGCCTCCCGGGGGCCCACCTCCCGGGCGCCATACATGGAGAGAACCATCTTGTCGGAATTCCAGTAGGCGAAGAAATTCATGCCCACCGCCAGCACCAGGGCAATGGTCATGCCGCTCTGCCCACCAATGGCCGCACCCACCACCAGGAACAGACCGGTCAGACCCGCCAGCAACACTGTGGTCTTCAACCCGTTCATGACATTTACCTCCATCCATTGGGTCCAAAGGCAAGATCCATCCTACCAGTCAAATGGGAGCCCCAGGCTCCTTTTGCAAGAAGATTCCAGAAGATATCGACCGCCCCCGCAGCCAGGCCGCCGCCGACAGCCGCCGTTTCCCGGGCGACTGGAGTTCGGTCAACATTACCCCGCCGGCACCACAGGCCACCTCCAACCCCTCTTCCGTCACCCGCACCACTGCCCCCGGTTGCCCGTCCACCCGACAATGCCCGCAGAGGGGTCTGGCGTCGAACACCTTCAACTCCGCCCCTTCCAGATGGGTGAAGGCCCCGGGCCAGGGTGAAAGCGCCCGCACCACCCGGATCACCTCCTCCGCCGGTCGGGTCCAGTCGATCAGGGCATCGGCCCGGGTAAGCTTGGCCGCGCAGGTGACGCCCTCTTCCGGCTGGGGCTTCGGGACGATCCGCCCCGCCTTGAGATCCGCCACCGTCTCCCTCAGCAGCCCCCCCCCCAGCCGGGACAGGCTGTCGTGCAAGTGCCCGCCGGTGGTTTCCGGCCGGATGGGGTGTTCCCGCCGGGCCAGGACGGGGCCGGTATCCAGCCCGGCATCCATCCGCATGATGGTGATGCCGGTGACCGCATCGCCGGCCAGCAGCGCCCGATGGATGGGCGCGGCCCCCCGCCAGCGGGGCAGGAGCGAGGCATGGACGTTGATGCAGCCCTGGACCGGAATGGCCAGCGTCTCCGGGGACAGGATCTGTCCGTAGGCGACCACCACCACCAGGTCGGGCTGCAGGTCCCGCAGGCTGGCCAGCGCGTCGGCCTCCCGCAGCCGCCGGGGGCGGAACAGGGGAATGCCCCGCTGCTGGGCCACCTGCCCGATGGGCGAGACCTGCATCTTCATCCCCCGGCCCGCCGGTTTGTCCGGCTGGGTGAAGACCCCCACCACCGGATCGGCCCCCGCCAGCAGGGCGGCCAGGCTGGGCACGGCGAACTCCGGGGTGCCCATGAAGACGATGCGCCAGGGAGCCATGGCTCAGTTCTCATCCTCCTTCAGTTTTTTCAATCGCTTGAGGATCATGTCCCGCTTGAGGCGCGACAGGTGATCGATGAACAGCACGCCGTTCAGGTGATCGATTTCGTGCTGGAGGCAAACCGCCAGCAGCCCCTCCCCGGTCAGGGTGGTTTCCACTCCTTCCCGGTTCAGCCCCCGCACCGTCACCCGGGCCGACCGGGTCACCTCCCCCTGGGTTTCGGGCACCGAAAGGCACCCCTCTTCCCAGACCAGTTCCCCCTCCCGTTCAAGGATCTCCGGATTGGCCAGAAAGATCGGCTCGTGGCGTTTTTCCTCGCCGACATAGGCCACATCCGCCACGATCACCCGCCGCGACACCCCCACCTGGGGGGCGGCCAGCCCCACGCCGGGGGCCCGATACATGGTGTCCAGCATGTCGTCCATCAGGCGACGGATGGCATCGTCCACCCGTTCCACCGGCCGGGCAACCTTTTTCAGCCGTTTGTCGGGGGCGGTCAGCAAAGGCAAAATGGCCATGGAATTCGATACCTCACAGTCATCCTCCCGCCGCGGACTTTCGCACAGTCGGCCGGCTCACAGGAAGGAATAAGGGTCCACATCCAACTCCAGGCGCAGCCCCCGGCCGGCGATCAATTGGTCGGCCAGGGCGGCCAGCCTGGTCAAGGCGCCATGCAGGGTGCCGGGAATGGCCTCCTTGGCCAACACCTGCCAGCGAAAGCGGCCCCGCAGTTTGTGCAGGGGGGCCGGGGCCGGTCCCAGAAACCGCACCCCCGCCTCCCGGGGGAGCTGCGCCCGCAACCGTCCGGCCAGCAACTCCCCCTCCTCCAGCCGGGGGGTGGAAAAACGCAGCAGCGCTACGCGCTGGAAGGGCGGATAGCCGGCCTCCTGCCGAAAGGCGCGTTCCGTCCGCGCAAAGGCGGCCACGTCGTGGTTGGCCGCTGCCTGCAGGGCATAGTGGGCCGGGTCGTAGGTCTGCACCAACACCCGGCCCGGGATCCCCTCCCGGCCGGCCCGGCCGGCCACCTGGGTGACCAGCTGGAAAGTCCGTTCGGCGGAGCGGAAGTCCGGCTGCCAGAGGCTGGTTTCCGCCAGCACCACCCCCACCAGGGACAGATTGGGGAAGTGATGTCCCTTGGCGACCATCTGGGTTCCCACCAGGATCCGCACCCGCCCGTCCCGGAAGGAGCCCAGGATCTCCTCCAGCCCGGGGCCTTTTCCGCCCGCCGTATCCCTGTCCAGCCGGGCCACCGCCACGTCGGGAAACAGGGAGCGGGTTTCCTCCTCCAACTGCTCGGTGCCGAAGCCGAAGTGAAACAGGCTCAACTGGCCGCAGTTGGCACACACCTCTTCCACCGGCCGCTGGTGATCGCAGTAGTGGCATACCAGCCGCGCCCGGGACTTGTGCAAGGTCAGGGCCACTGAACAGTTGCGGCAGGTGATCACCGCCCCGCAGCGGCGGCACAACAGGGAGGGGGCGTACCCCCGACGGTTGAGAAACAGCAGCACCTGCCGTTGCGCCGCCAGTTCCTCGACCATGGCCTGGCGCAGGAGCGGGCTGAGCAGCCGCCCCGGTCCCATGGCGTCCCGCACCTCCGGAGCCTTGAGATCCACCAGGGTCACCCGGGGCAGTTCCGCCCCAGTGGCCCGTCCCGTCAACCGCAGAAGTCGGTAGCGACCCCGTTCCACGTTGACCTGAGATTCGAGGGAAGGGGTGGCACTGCCCAGAACCAGCACCGCCCCCGCCTGCCGGGCGCGAACCACCGCCATGTCCCGGGCATTGTAGGGAACCCCGCCCTCCTGCTTGTAGGAACCGTCATGCTCCTCGTCCACCACCACCAGCCCCAGACGATGGAAGGGGGCAAAGATGGCGCTGCGGGCGCCGATCACCACCCGGGCTTCCCCCCGGCGGATCTCCTGCCAATAGTCGAACCGCCGCCGGTCGCCCAGGCCGGAATGGAAGATGGCCAACCCCTGGGAAAAGCGCGCCCGGTAGCGGCGGGTGAGCTGAGGGGTGAGGGCGATTTCCGGCACCAGCAGCAGGGCCTGGCGCCCACCGGCCAGACAGCGTTCCACGGCCCGGAAATAGACCTCGGTCTTGCCGCTGCCGGTCACCCCCTCCAGCAGGAAAGACGCGAAAGCCCCCTGTTCCAGGGCTTCCTCCAGTGCCGCGGTGCATTGGGCCTGCTGGGAGTTCAACTCCGGCCCCGGGAGAACCGTCGGAAGAGTCTCCCCGTCGGGGATGGCCTCTGTCTCCTCCTGATGGCGAGGCCGCCAGACTTCCTCCAGTGAGACCATGCCCTGCCTGGCCAGGTTCCGCAGACCCTCTTCCAATCCCTGGCGGCCAAAACGGCGGGCCAGAGTTTCCTCGGTCAAGCCCCTGGCCCGGACGCGCACCGCCTCCGCCAGTGGCCGCAAACGGGGGGGGAGGGAACCCGGATCCCCCTGCCGCCACACCACCCGCCGCTTGCGGTCGAAACCGAGGTGGCCTGGCAGTGCGACGGCAACGACGCTGCCGATGGGTTGAAGGTAATAGCGGGCAATCCAGTCCAGCAGGTGCAACAGGGAAGGATCCAGCAGGGGCTCATTCCCCAGCAATTCCGCCAGGGGGCGAATGTCCCCTTCCCAGTGGGGGTACTCCCCCACCGACCACACCACCCCTACCCGGCGCGTCCGCCCCACCGGCACCAGGACCAGGCAGCCGGGGCGGCAGCCGGGCCGCAGGTCCTCGGGCACGGCGTAGGTGAACAGGGAACGCCTGGGAACCGGCAGGGCGATCTGGGCGAACATTCCCCGGGATCAGCCGCCCTTCCCGATCCCCTGGAGGACCGCCGCCACCACCCGGTCCTGCTGCTCGGGGGGGAGGAAGGGATGCATGGGCAGGGACAGGACCCGCTCCGCGGCCCGGGCCGCCACGGGAAAGGGTTCCGTACCCCGGGGCACGGCCTGGGCCAGAACCGGCTGGTGGTGCAGGGGAATCGGATAATGCACGGCGGTGGGAATCCCCGCCGCCTGGCAGGCGGCCACCACCCGATCCCGGTCGGGGACCCGGATGGTGAACTGGGAGAAGACGCTGGTATTCTCCGGCCGGATCACCGGCAGTTCCACATGCCCCGCCAGCAGTTCCATATAACGGGCCGCCACCCGCTGCCGGGCTTCGATCTCCGCCGGAAAATGCTTCAACTTGGCCAGCAGGATGGCGGCCTGCAGGGTATCCAGGCGGGCATTGAGGCCGACCTTGGCATGGCGGTACCGGGCGACCTGGCCGTGGTCGCGGATGATCTGCACCCGCCGGGCCAGTTCGTCATCGTCGGTGAACACCATGCCGCCATCGCCATAGCAGCCCAGGGGCTTGGCAGGAAAAAAGGACGTCGCCGCGGCATCGGTCAGGGCGCCGGAGCGGCGGCCCTTGCTGGTGGCCCCCAGGGATTGGCAGGCATCCTCCAGGCACCGCAGGCCATGGGCCCGGGCCAGGGCATTGATGGGCTCCAGATCGGCGCATTGGCCGAACAGGCTCACCGGCAGGATCACCTTGGTGCGGGGGGTAAGGGCCGCCTCGATCCTGCGGGGATCGATGTTGAGGGTATCCGGCTCCACATCCACGAACACCGGGGTCGCCCCCAGAGCCAGGATCACCTCGACGGTGGCGATGAAGGTGAAGGGGCTGGTGACCACCTCGTCCCCCGGCCCCACCTCCCAGGCCATCAACACCGTGCGCAGGCTGTCGGTGCCCGAGCTGACCCCCACCGCGTGGGCGCAGCCCACGAACCGGGCCAGGGCCGCTTCCAGTTCCGCCACCTGGGGACCGTTGATGTACTGGGAAGAGTCCAGAACCCCCTGGATGGCGGCGTCGATCGCGCCCCGATAGGCCTGGTATTGGGCCTGAAGATCAATGAACTGCATCGTTGGATACTCCCCCGATTCAAGGCAGGGACAGCACACCCCGAAACACTTCCGTGGCAGGGCCGGTCATGATGACCCGACCGTCCTCCTCCCGCCAGTGGATCTCCAGCGGGCCGCCATCCAGATGGACCGTGACCTGCCGGTCGGCCCGGCCATGGAGCATGGCCGCCACCCCCGCGGCGCAGGCGCCGGTGCCGCAGGCGGGGGTGATGCCCACGCCCCGTTCCCACACCCGCATGCGCAGGTTCCGCCGGTCCAGCACCTGGACGATCTCCACGTTGGTGCGATGCGGAAAGACCGGATGATGTTCCACCTCCGGGCCCACCCGCTCCAGGGGGAACCCCTCGGCATCGGCGGCGAAGAGCACGCAATGGGGATTGCCCATGGACAGGGCGGTAACCGCATACCGCTCTCCCCCCACCGCCAGCTCCCGGTCCCGCACCAGCCCGCTCCAGAGGGTGGGAATCGCCTCGCCCGCCAGCTCCGGGGGACCCATGTCCACCCCGTAGCGCCCTTCCCCCACCCGTCGGACCGTCACCGGCCCCGCCAGGGTCTCCAGGGTCAGGACCGGGGCTCCGGCCAGACGCCCTTCCAGGTACAATCCGACGCAGCGGGCCGCGTTGCCGCACATCTCGGCCCGGGAGCCGTCGGCGTTGAAGATACGCATCTCGACCCTGGCCGTTCCCGGGACCGCCGCCCCGGTGCCGGGCCGCAACTGCACCACCTGGTCACAGCCCACGCCCCGACGCCGGTCGGCCAGGTGGGCAGCCAGCGCCGGCGTCACCTCCCCGCCGCCATCCAGATGGTCCAGCACCACGAAGTCGTTGCCCAGACCCTGCATCTTCACGAACGGCAGACCCTGCGTCACGTCGGTGTCACTCCCGCCTTTTCCGGGAACAGCGTCTCGTTCTCCAGCAACTGGTCGAGGGTCTCCCGCCGCCGCACCACGGCAAAATGCTCTCCCCGCACCATCACTTCGGCGGCCCGGGGGCGGGTATTATAGTTGCTGCTCATGGAAAAACCATAGGCGCCGGCGGAGCGCACCGCCAGCAGGTCCCCCTCGCGGAAGACCGGCAGCAGCCGGTCCCGGGCCAGGAAGTCGCCCGATTCGCAGATGGGGCCCACCACATCGGCCACCGCCTCCTCCCGATCGAAATGCCGTTCCACCGGCAGGATGGTGTGGTAGGCGCTGTAGAGGGAGGGGCGCAACAGGTCGTTCATGCCGGCATCGGTGATGACGAAGCGTTTCTCCTCCCCCTCCTTGGAGTAGATCACCCGCGCCACCAGCACGCCGGCATTGCCGACGATGGCCCGCCCCGGTTCCAGGATGATGGCCAGCTCCAGACCCTGCAACTCGGCCAACAAGGCCCGGGCCAGTTGTTCCGGGGATGGCGGCGCCTCCCCCTGGCCATAGGGAATGCCCAGCCCGCCCCCCAGATCCAGATAGCGGATGGGGATGCCCGCCTCCCGCAGCGCCCCCAGCAACCCCTTGACCCGGCGCAGGGCGTCCACGAACGGTTCCAGCTCGGTCAACTGGGAACCGATGTGGCAATCCAGTCCCACCACCTGCACATGGGGCAAGCCCATGGCAAGGCGATAGACCTCCAGGGCCTGACCGTGGGGGATACCGAACTTGTTGCGGCGCAGGCCGGTGGAGATGTGGGGATGGGTGCGGGGATCCACATCGGGATTGATGCGCAGGGCCACCGGCGCGACCCGCCCCGTAACTCCCGCCACGGTGTTGATGCGGTGCAGTTCGGGAAGGCTTTCCACATTGAACATCAGCAACCCATGGTCCAGGGCGGCATTGATTTCGACGGCGGTCTTGCCCACGCCGGAGAAGACGATCCGGTCCCCCGGACATCCCACCCGCCGGGCCCGTTCCAGCTCCCCGCCGGACACGATGTCCAGCCCCGCCCCCCCACGCACCAGGGTATCCAGCACCGCCAGGTTGCCGTTGGCCTTCACCGAATAGCAGATGCGGTGGTCCACCTCCTGGAAAGCCCGTTCGAAGGCCTCCAGATGGCGCAGGATGGTACGCTCCGAATAGCAATAGAAGGGAGTTCCCACCGCTTCGGCGATGCGGTCCAGCCCCGTTTCTTCGCAATGGAGCCGGTCTCCCAGATAGTGGAAATAGTCCATGGGATTGTGGGTTACGGTGGGGAGGGCGCGTCCCGGTCTGGCGCGTTGGGGGTGGGGGTCTCCGGGGCCGGCGCGGCGGTCCGGGCCGGCTCCTGCCCGGGCAGGGAGAGATCGCCCTTGTAACCGCAGCCGCCGGTCAGGCCCAGCAGCAACAGCAGCCATGCCAGGGAGTGCCGCGTCAGGCGGCCTGTTGCCGCGCTCCTCATGCCGGGGCCTCCGCCAACCGTTGCCGGGCGGCCTGAAGGGCCTTGGCCACCGTGTCGAAGGCCGTACCCCCCTCGGCCCGGCGGGCGGCCACCGAGGCTTCCACGGTCAGCACCGCCGCCACATCGGCGGCGATGCGCCCGTCCACCTCCCGCAGCCGTTCCAGGGACAGTTCTTCCAGGGTAACCCCTTCGGCCACCGCCAGGGCCACGATCCGCCCGACGATGCCATGGGCCTCCCGGAAGGGGACCCCCCGACCCACCAGATAGTCGGCCAGATCGGTGGCGGTGGAATAGCCTTGCCGGGCGGTGGCGGCCAGCCGCTCCCGGCGGACCCGGATGCCCGGCACCAGATCGATGAAGGCCCTCAGGCAGGCCCGCACCGTGTCCACGGCGTCGAAGATCGGCTCCTTGTCCTCCTGCATGTCCCGGTTGTAGGCCAGGGGCAGCCCCTTCATCAGGGTGAGCAGGGAGAACAACGCCCCGTAGACCCGGCCGCTCTTGCCCCGCACCAGCTCCGGCACGTCCGGGTTCTTCTTCTGGGGCATGATGCTGGAACCGGTGCAGAAGGCATCCGGCAGTTCCACGAAGGCGAACACCGGCGAGGACCAGAGGATCAGCTCCTCGGCAAAGCGCGACAGATGCATCATTATCAAAGCGGCGGCGGCGGCCAGTTCCACGGCAAAATCCCGGTCGGAAACCGCATCCATGGAGTTTTCGCAGAGGCCCTCGAACCCCAACTGCTCCGCCACCCAGCGGCGGTCCACCGGGAACGGCGTCCCCGCCAGGGCCGCGGACCCCAGGGGCAGACGATTGAGCCGGGAACGCAGGTCGGTGCAACGCCCGTGGTCGCGCTCCAGCATGGCCACATAGGCCAGCAGGTGGTGGGCGAAGGTGACCGGCTGGCCGATCTGCAGGTGGGTGAACCCAGGCATCACCACCGTCTGATGGGCCTCGGCCAGGTCCAGCAGCGCCCCCCGCAGGCGGTTCAGGGCGGCGCGGATATGGTCGGTCTCCTCCCGCAGATAGAGGCGCAGGTCGGTGGCCACCTGGTCGTTGCGGGAGCGGGCGGTGTGCAGCTTGCCCGCCACCGGGCCGATCAGCTCCCGGAGACGGCTTTCCACATGCATGTGGATGTCTTCCAGATCGTCCCGAAAGGGCAACGCACCCCGCGACAGCTCGCCGGCCACCTGCTCCAGTCCGGCGACGATGGCCTCGGCCTCCTCCGGGGCGATGATGCCCTGGCGGGCCAGCATGCGGCAATGCACCTGAGACCCCCGGATATCCTGGGACCACAGGCGGGAGTCATAGGCGATGGAGGCCGAAAAGGCCTCCACGAAGGCATCGGTGGGCTGGGAAAAGCGCCCGCCCCAGAGTTTTTGTCCGCCGGCCATGGCAAGAAATCCGTTCAGGCCCCCCGCTGTCTCAGCATGGTGGCGATGCGCATGCGCAGGGCGTTGAGTTTGATGAAACCGCCGGCATCGGACTGGTCGAAGGCCCCCTGATCGTCATCGAAGGTGGCGATGGCCGGCTCGAACAGCGACAGCTCCGAGCGGCGTCCCACCACCGTGACGTTGCCCTTGTAGAGCTTCACCCGCACCGTGCCGGAGACGAAGGCCTGGGAGGCGTCGATCATGGTTTGCAGCATCTGCCGCTCCGGGCTGAACCAATAGCCGTTGTAGATGAGCGCGGCATAGCGGGGAGCCAGTTCATCCTTGAGATGGGCCACCTCCCGGTCCAGGGTGAGGGATTCCATGGCGCGGTGGGCGATGCCCAGGATGGTCCCGCCCGGCGTTTCGTAGACCCCCCGGGACTTCATGCCCACATAGCGGTTTTCCACCAGGTCCAGGCGGCCGATGCCGTTCTCCCCGCCCAGCTGGTTCAACCGGGCCAGCAGGTTGGCGGGAGACAGCGTCTGGCCATCGATGGCCACCGGATCCCCCCCCCGGAAATCGATCTCCACACAGGTGGCCCGGTCGGGGGCCTTCTCGGGGGCCACGCTGAGCAGGAACATCTCCGGGTCCGGCTCCTGCCAGGGATCCTCCAGGACCTTGCCCTCGAAGGACAGGTGCAGCAGATTGCGGTCCATGGAATAAGGCACCTCCCCCCGCTTGTCGGTGGGAACGGGAATGCCGTTGGCCTCGGCATAGGCGAACAGCCGGTCCCGGGAGGTCAGATCCCATTCCCGCCAGGGGGCGATCACCCGAATGCCGGGGCGCAGGGCGTAATAGGCCAGTTCGAAGCGCACCTGGTCGTTGCCCTTGCCGGTGGCGCCGTGGGAGACCGCGTCGGCGCCGGTGCGGTTGGCGATTTCGATCTGCCGCTGGGCGATCAGGGGCCGGGCGATGGAGGTTCCCAGATGATAGGTGCCCTCATAAAGGGCATTGGCCCGGTACATGGGGAAGACAAAATCCTTGACGAAGGTCTCCTTGAGATCCTCCACGAAGATTTCCCGCACTCCCATCCGTTCCGCCTTGCGGCGCGCCTGGTCCAGTTCCTCCCCCTGGCCCAGATCGGCGGAGAAGGCCACCACCTCGCAGCCATAGGTATCCTGGAGCCATTTGAGGATGATGGACGTATCCAGACCGCCCGAGTAGGCCAACACCACCTTCTTCACCGCTTCCGCCATTGCCGTCTCCTTGGGAAAAACCCGGTCACTTGCCCCTGGCCGCATCCGGCCACAGCAGCAGCCACTCCAGGATGGCCTTCTGCACATGCAGCCGGTTTTCCGCCTCCTCCCAGACCACCGACTGGGGGCCGTCCAGCACCTGGTCGGAGACCTCCTCGCCCCGGTGGGCGGGCAGGCAATGCATGAACAGGGCATCCGGGGCTGCCCGGGCCATCAGGTCCGCATCCACCCGATAGCCTTCGAAATCCCGCAGGCGCCGCTCGCGTTCCGCCTCCTGGCCCATGGAGGTCCAGGTGTCGGTGACCACCAGATCGGCGCCGGCCGCCGCCGCCCGGGGGTCCCGCTCCAGGGTGACCGATCCACCCCCTTTTTCGGCCAGGGCCGCGCCGGCCGCCCGCAACACGCCGGGATCGGGATCGTACCCCTTCGGACAGGCCAGGGAAAGATGAAACCGGGCCAGGAGCGCCGCCTGGATCCAGGAATTGGCCATGTTGTTGCCGTCGCCGATCCAGGCCACCCGGCAGCCGGTCGGATCCCCACGTTTCTCCCGGAAGGTGAACAGGTCGGCCAGCACCTGGCAGGGATGAAAGGTGTCGGAAAGGCCGTTGATCACCGGCACCGTGGCATGGCGCGCCATGGTCTCCACGTTGCCATGGTCGAAGGTGCGGATCATCAGGCCATCCACATAGCGGGACAGGACCCGGGCGCTGTCGGCCACGGTTTCGCCCCGTCCCAGTTGCAACTCCCTGGAGGAGAGGAACAGCGCCATCCCCCCCAGCTGGAACATCCCCACCTCGAAGGAAACCCGGGTGCGGGTGGAGGCTTTTTCGAACACCATGCCCAACGTCCGCCCCGCCAGGGTATTGGTGCTGGCGCCGGCCCGCTGGGCCTGCTTCAACGCCTCGGTGCGCTCGAACAGCCGGGTCATTTCCGCCCCGTCGAGGTCGGTCAGGGTCAGCAGGTCCCGTTTGATTTTCTCCGTGACTGCCATGCAAGGATCCGGTGTTGACTGACTTTAGATGGATGGGGGAAGTCTCTGGCAAGCCTGCCGACGGTTTCTTCTTTCAGAACAGATCGGTGAGGACCCCATCGAGGATGCCGACCGCCTGTTCCATCTCCTCCCGGGTCACCACCAGCGGCGGCAACAGGCGCAGGGTGGTCCCCATGACGCTGTTGACCAGCAGCCGCCGGGAGAGGCAGATGGCCGCCGCATCCTCCGCGGGGGCATTAAGTTCCAGGCCCAACATCAGGCCCCGGCCCCGCACCGCTTTCACCATCCGGTGCCGCTGGCGCAACTGTTCCAGGCGTTCCAGAAAATAGGCGCCCTTGGCGGAAACCTCCGCCAACACGCCCCCTGGACCTTCCAGCATGTCCAACGCGGCCAGGGCCGCGGCGCAAACCAGGGGGTTGCCGCCAAAGGAGGATCCATGGGACCCAGGAGTGAACGAGGACGCCACCCGGTCGCTGGCCAGGCAGACCCCCATGGGCAACCCCGAGGCCACGCCCTTGGAAAGGGTCATGATGTCCGGGGTCACCCCACTCCATTGGTGGCACCACATGCGCCCGGTGCGGCCCATGCCGGTCTGGACTTCGTCCAGCACCAGCAGCAGTCCATGACGATCGGCCAGGTCCCGCAACCCTTCCAGATACCCGTCCCGGGGGATCACCACCCCCGCCTCCCCCTGGATCGGTTCGACCATGATCCCCGCCGTATAGGGTCCGATGGTCCGTTCCATGGCCGCCAGATCGTCGTAGGGAACGCAGCGGAATCCTGTCGGCAACGGGTCGTAGCCGCGCTGGACCTTCTCCTGTCCGGAAGCGGCGAGGGTGGCCAGGGTCCGGCCATGGAAGCTGTTGTGGGCGGTGAGGATCTCGAACCGCCCCGGCCGGCCGGTATCCTTCATGAACTTGCGCACCAGCTTGATGGCCGCCTCGTTGGCGTCGCTGCCGCTGTTGCTGAAGAACACCCGGTCGGCAAAGCTGCTTTTCACCAGTCGCCGGGCCAACTCCTCCTGGAGGGGAATCCGGTAGAGGTTGGAGGTATGCATGAGCTGCCGGGCCTGCCCGGTCAGCGCCTCGACCACCGGAGCGGGACAATGTCCCAGGGAGTTGCTGCCGATGCCAGCCAAAAAATCCAGATATTCCCCGCCATGGTCATCCCACAGCCGGCAGCCTTCGCCCCGCACGAAAGCGACGGGGTACCGACCGTAGGTACTCATCAGGGGATTGATTGTTTCCGGCATGCCCTCCTCCCTCCAGACAAAATTTTATTGTTAATCCAGTTGCAGATCGTTTTTCAATTTTTTTCTGCAACCGGGGCAGGGATTCCGACGGTCCGGGAGTCCTAAAGGCAAAGCCCGGCCTTGTGGCCGGGCTTTGCCGAAAAAACG
>PEAP01000075.1 GCA_002753665.1 Magnetococcales bacterium DC0425bin3 | reverse complement strand
GAGAAAGGATCGAGCCCGGAATATTGCCCGCGGCGAGCGGCCGGGCGCAACCGCTGGCAACGCCCGGACGGGAATGATAATTGCAGGAACTTCGATGGATGGGGGAGGCCTCCCCCCCCCCTCCCACCATAGCCTGCCAAGGACAATGCGTCGATGGATCAGACCACCACCCGTGCCCTGTTGGAAGAAGGCCTGCGCTGTCGCAGCGCCGGGGACCCAAAGGGGGCCGCCGGATGCTTCCGGGCGGTGCTGGCGGCCGATCCCCACAACGGTCCGGCCCTGCACGGCATGGGCCTGCTGGCCCTGGATGGCGGACATCCGGCGGTGGCGGAAAAATTTCTGGAGCGCGCCCTGGCCGGCAGCCCCGACCAGGTCCAGCTGCTGCACCATCTCGGCGTGACCCTGGCCCGCTCCAACAAACCCGCCGCCGCCCTGGAACGGCTTCAGCAGGCCCGGGCCCTGGCGCCGGCGGATCCCCAGATCGCCCTGAGCCTGGCCGGAAGCCTGTCGAGCGCCGGCCGCGACGAAGAGGCGGAGGCCCTCTACCGCTTGTTGGTGGAGCAGCATCCCCAGGTCACCCAGGCCGCCTATCAACTGGCCATGCGGCGGGAGGAACAGGGCCGTACCGCTGAGGCGCTGGCCCTCTATGACCAGGCGCTGGCGGTGCAGCCGGCCATGGCCGAAGCTCGTTACAATCGGGGGCTGCTGCATCTGGCCGCCGGCCGCTGCGGCGCGGGTTGGCAGGACCTGCGGGCCTGTGCCGCTCCCGATGGCCCGGCCCGGCCGCCCGAAGCCGGCTGGTGGGCCGGGCGGACCGTGCTGCTGGACCGCTGGCAGGGCCTGGGAGACCAGTTGTTCCATCTGCGCTTCGTTTCCCGGCTGACGGCCCTGGGGGCGCGGATCTGGCTGCGGCCCGCGCCCAAGATCGCCGCGCTGCTGTCCCGAATGGCGGGCGTGGCCGGGGTTCTGGAACCCGATCGGCAGCCGGCAGTCGAGGCGGCCATCTGGTCCATGGGGGATCTGCCCTGGCTGACGGGGATGACCCGGCTGGAGGAGGCCCCGCCGCCCCTGCCGCTCCAGCCCCTTCCCGAACGGCTGGGCGCGGTACGGACCCTGTTGCATCAGGCCGGTCCCGGTCCCTGGTTGGGCGTCACCTGGCGGGCCGGCCTCGCCCCGGCCGCCGGGGACGGACTGCTGCAGCCCCTGCGCAAGGCGGTGGATCCCCTGGAGCTGGGCCGCGCCCTGGCCGGGTGGCCGGGTGGCGTGGTGATCCTGCAGCGCCAGCCGGAGCCGGGGGAAGTGACCGCCTTCTGCCAAGGTCTGGGACGGGAGGCGCTGGATGGCAGCGCCTTCAACGAGGACCTGGAATGGATGCTGGCCCTGCTGGCCCTGCTGGACGACCATGTGGCGGTGAGCAATACCAACGTCCATCTGCGGGCCGGCACCGGGCGGGCGACCCGGGTGCTGGTGCAGCATCCCCCCGAATGGCGCTGGGCCGGAACGGGGCTGGAGTCGGTCTGGCTTCCCGGTTGTCCGGTCTACCGGCAGACCGCCGCCGGCGACTGGCGCGACGCCCTGGCGCGACTGGCCGCCGGGTTGGGAAGAAAGATCTGACGGGAGGGGGCCGCCGGCCCCGGCCGGGGCCGGCGGTCGCAAGAACTACTTGTAGGCCAGGCAGTTGGCGCAAACCGTTCCGGCGACATTCTCGTTCAGGTTGGCTTGGCGGAGTTCCTGGAATTTCTGGCTGTGCCAGGCATCCATGAAGGGCATGCCGTTGAGGTCGCCCATGTTGAAGCGTCCGTCATGGTCGAAGCAGCAGGCGGCCAGGTGGCCGTCGAAGGTGATGTGGCCTTCGGTGAACAGCGCCCAGCAGGGCAGGGGTGGCCGCAGGGCGCCGATGCGACCCTGGTTGCCGGCGGTGGGCCGGGTGCCCCGGGCGCCGCTGGTGAAGCCGGCCTGGCCGTAGAGGGGCAGCCAGTAATGTTCGTCCACGAAGGGGCGGATTTCGTCCACCGCCCGTTCCATGCGCACCAGCTGCTCGCCGTCGTACTGGATGGAAGAGGCATAGACGCCGCAGTTGTAGCCGCCCTGGTCCCGCACCCGGCGTGCGCCCTTGATGTTGGCCACCACCTTGTAGAAATCCTCGCCCTTGACCCGGGTGACGGACTGGAACTGCTCGGGGTCGGCATTGTTGAAGCTGAACTTGAGGCTGTTCAGGCCGGCGGCCATGGCGGCTTCCACCCGGTCCGGGGTGGCCAGGCGACCGTTGGTGGTCAGAAAGACGTAGGGGAAGCCGCATTCCTCCTTGGCATGGCGGATGGCCTCGGGCAACCATGAACAGAGGAAGGATTCTCCCAGATAGAACAGGCCCAGCTCCTGCACCCCGGCGGCGCGCATCTCCCGGGTGATGCGGGCATAGAAGTCCCAGCTCATATCGCTCTTGGCGCGCATGCGGGAGCCGGTGGCGCAGAAGAAACACTTCATGTCGCAGCGGGCGGTCAGTTCGATCTTGACGCTCTTCGGTGCCGGCGGCGTGGCCGTGCGGCAGGCTTCGGGAATGCGGGTGACCGCGTCAATGCGTTTGGTGATGCTGCGGGCGACTTCTTCCACCCGCCGGATCGGAATCTCCTTCCTGGAGAGGTCCTGGACGTGAGGGACAATCCGTTGGGGCAGACCCATGGTGTGATCCTTTTCGCTCGGCAAGGGGACTTCCATCAAGCTCTGAGGATCCTATCGGTCATGGGTGGAAGCGCCATGATCGAATTATGAACTCTCTTTGAAAAGCAGACTGTCATGGAGATCAACTTCGTCGTTCCGAATCCGGTCGAGGCCCGGGGGGACTGGTATTTCAGCCCGGTGGCCTCCACCCGCTACCGGGTGCTGACGCCCGCCCGGCCCCTGGGGGCGGGCGGCCATGGGGTGCGGATTCTCACCGCCCCCGCGGCCGGTCAGCCCCTGCCTGACGTGGCGGCCGGATCGGTCTGGATTTTTTCCAAGCTGTTCGGCCTGGCCCCCCACCGGCTGGCCCGCCAGGTCCGCGCCGGGGGCGGCCGGCTGGTGGTGGACTTCTGCGACGACAATTTCGACCAGCCCCAGGGGGTGGGGGATCTCAACCGCGCCCTGGGCGAGATGGCCGACGCGGTGGTGGTCGGCTCGATCTTCCTGGCCGACCGGGTGGCCAAGGTGCTGGGCCGGACGGCCGAGGTGATCGCCGATCCCTGGGAAGGCCCGGCCGGCGCGCCGCGTTTCGAGCCGGCGGCCGGGGAGTTGCGGCTGCTCTGGTTCGGCAATCCGGAGAACTTTTCCGGCCTCACCACGCTGTTCGAGCCGTTGCGCAACTGGTTGCGGGATGCGACGGCGGGACCTCCCCGGCAACTGCATTTGGAGGTGGTCACCGGCAACGCGCAGATCATCGCCCCCCTGCTGGACCGGGTGGCGGGGCTGTTCCAGGGCCAACTTTCCTGCCGATTCACTTCCTGGTCGCCGGAGGCAGTCTGGCAGGCCCTGGCGGCGACCGATCTGGTGGTGATTCCGGTGTCGGCGGACGACCGGAGCCGGGCCAAGTCGGCCAACCGCCTGGTGGAGGCCCTGCGGGCCGGGCGGCTGCCGGTGGCCAACCCCCTCTCCGCCTACGAACCGCTGGCGGCGGGAGCCTGGCTGGGCGACGATCTGGTGGCCGGGCTGCGCTGGGCGCTGCACAATCCGGAAGAGGTGCGCGCGCGGATCCAGGCCGGGCAGGAGCTGGTGACCCGGAACTACTCCCCCGCGGCCAACGCCGCCCGCTGGGAGGCCGTCTGCCGGCAGGCCCTGGCGGTACCGCCCGCCCCCCTGCCGCTGCGGCTCAACCTCGGCTGCGGGGACAAGATCCTGCCCGGTTACCTCAATGTGGATGTGGCCGCCAGCCGCTCCGGGGAACGGCCGGACCTGCTCTGCGACCTGAGCGGTGCCCTGCCCCTGCCCGACAGCGTGGCCGATGAAATCCTGGCCGTCCATCTGATCGAGCATTTCTGCCAGTGGCAGGTGGGGGATGTGCTGCGGGAGTGGTTGCGGGTCCTGAAACCCGGCGGGCGGCTGGTGCTGGAATGCCCCAATCTGTTGCAGGCCTGCCGGGAGATTCTCGACAATCCCCATCAGACCACCGGCCCCGGTCCGGAAGGCCAGCGCACCCTGTGGGTCCTGTACGGGGATCCGGCCTGGAAGGATCCCCTGATGATCCACCGCTGGGCCTATACCCCCCAGAGCCTGGCCCGGGAGATGGCGGCGGTCGGGTTGACCGATATTCGTCGGGAAACGCCCCAGTTCAAGCTGGGGGAGCCGCGGGACATGCGGCTGGTGGGGATCAAACGCAAGTAAGGCCGGAGCCTCGAAAGCCGCCGGGGGCCCCTTCTTGGCATTTTTCACAACCCGCCCGTTCTGGTATCCTGTTTCTAGAAGAGTGAGATCCCAAGTCCGGGAGAAGAGCCATGCCGCAAGCCCTGACCATCGATGACATCTGGAAACTGTTCGAAGAGACCAATCGCCTGTTCAAGGAGTCCGATACCCGTGCGGAAGCCAGGCGCATCGAGTCTGAAGCCAGGTTCCAACGCGATCTTGAGGAAACCAAACGGTCCCTGCGGGAAAGCCGTGCCGAAATCGAGCGCATGCACCAGGAAACCGAGCGCATGCACCAGGAAACCGAGCGCCAGTTTCGGGAAACCGACAAGAAGATCAAGGAGACATCCACCCAGATTGGTCGTCTTGGGGGACGCTGGGGTGAGTTTGTCGAAGGCCTGGTGGCGCCGGCCTGTGAAACCATGTTCATGGAGCGGGGGATTCCGGTCCACAAGGTGCATCCGCGCACCAAGGCGACCCTGCCCGGCAACCGCCGGATGGAGATCGACCTGCTGGTGATCAACGACATCGCCATCGTGGCCGTGGAGGTGAAGAGCAACCTGAAGTCGGAAGATGTCGAGCGGCATGTGGAACGGCTGGGCGCGTTCAAGGAGTTCTACCCCGAATACGCCCACAAGCGCCTCATGGGCGCCGTGGCCGGGATCGTGGTGGAACAGGGAGTGGCCGATTACGCCATGAAGCGGGGACTGTTCGTGATCGTGCAGTCCGGAAATAATGTCCACCTGATCAACGAGCCCGCTTTCGTGCCGCGCATCTGGTAGGGCAGAACGTTGGTCATCCCCCTCGCAAGGTGGCCTGGAACTGCTGCTGGATGGCGCTGGTGATGGCGTCGGCCAGGCCCTGCACCTCCGCGTCGGTCAGGGTCCGGTCGGCGGACTGGAATACCACCTCCACCCCCAGGCTCTTCTTGCCGTCCGGGACATGGGGCCCGGTGTAGAGGTCGAACAGCCCCACCCGGCGGATGAGGGGCCGCTCCGTCTGGCGGATGGCGTTCAGCAGCTCCTCGGCGGGCAGGCCGTCATCCACCACGAAGGCGAAATCCCGGGCCACGGCGGGAAAGCGGCTGATGAACGGGGCACAACGGCCCCGCTCCCGCGCGGCCACCAGGGGGGCCAGTTCCAGTTCCAGCAACAGCAGCGGCTGGGCCAGGTCGAAGGCCTCCTGGCGGGACGGATGCAGTTGGCCGATCCAGCCACAGCTCTCGCCACCGAGCAGGATGTCGGCCTTGCGTCCCGGATGCAGAAAGCCAGGCCCCCCGGGCCGGAAGGTGGCGGGGGGCAGCCGCAGGCCGCTCCAGACCGCTTCCAGGTCGCCCTTGAGGTCGAAGAAATCCACCGCCCGGTCCGGGCGGTTCCAGGAGCGCGCCGCCAGGGGACCGCTGAGCAGGGCCGCCAGATGTTCGGATTCCGTCGGCGGACCGCCCTCCTGGGGCAGGAAGATCCGACCCAGCTCGAACAACCGCAACTGGGTGTTGCCCCGGCTCAGGTTGCGTTGCGCCGCCTCCATCAGACCCGGGGTCAGCAGGGTGCGCAGCACCCCCTGGTCCTCCGAGAGGGGATTGACCAGGGCCACCGGCCGGACCTCCGGCTGAAACGCCCGCACCCGCTGGGCCGCAACAAAGGCGAAGTTGATGGTCTCCAGGTAGCCCCGTCCGGTCAACAGGCTGCGGACCTGATCGGCCAGGGCACGGGCGGGATCGGTCTCCTGGGCGTCCACCGGACCCTCGGGCATCCGGGAGGGCACCCGGTCGTAGCCGTACAGCCGCACGATCTCCTCGATCAGATCCTCCTCCAGGCGCAGGTCCTGGCGGAACGACGGCGGCCGGTAATGGCGGGTGGCGCCGTCGCCAGCTCCCGGGACCTCCACCGCCTGGCAGCCCAAGCGGGTCAGCATGCCGTGGGTCTGCTCGGGGGACAGTTGCACCCCGGCCAGGCGGATGGCCCGCTGATGGCGGAAGGGGATGGGGGCCGGTTGGACCAGGGCGCCGGACTCGGCCACCACCACCGGTCCCGCCCGGCCGCCGGCCAGGGCCAGGATCAGCTCCGTGGCCCGGTCCAGGGCCGGGCCCACGCCGTCCGGATCCACCCCGCGTTCGAACCGGTAGCGGGAGTCGCTGACGATGCTCAACTGGCGCCCGGTGCGGGCGATCCGGATCGGATCGAAACAGGCCGATTCGAGAAACAAGGTCACGGTGGCCTCGGTCACCCCGCTGGCTGCGCCGCCCATGATGCCGCCCAGGGCCAGGGGGCGTTGGGCGTCGGCGATGAGGGTCATGGCGCCGGTCAGGGGCCGTTCCATCCCGTCCAGAGTCAGGAGCCGTTCCCCTGCCCAGGCCCGGCGCACCACCACCGGCGGCTGCAGCCGATCCAGATCGAAGGCATGCAGGGGCTGACCCAGATCCAGCAGCAGGAGGTTGGTCACGTCCACCACGTTGTTGATGGACCGCAAGCCCACCGCTTCCAGCCGATGGCGCAGCCAGTCGGGGCTGGGGGCCACCCGGACGCCCTCGATGACCCGGCCGGTATAGCGGGGACAGCCCTCGGGATCTTCGAGCAGCACGGCCACCGGATGGCGTTGGGCAACCGCCGGGTCCACCGCGACCCGGGGCGCCAGCGGACGCAGATCGGCCTCCAGCACCGCCGCCAGATCCCGGGCGATGCCCCGCACTCCCAGGCAATCCCCGCGGTTGGGAGTGACGTTGACCTCGAACAGGGTATCCTCCCGTCCCAGGATGCGGGCCACCGGAACCCCCGGCTGGGCATCGGCGGGCAGGATGAGGATGCCGTCCGACTGGCTGGCCAGACCCAGTTCCTGCGCGGAACAGAGCATGCCCTGGGAGGTCTCCCCGCGGATCTTGCCCTGGCGGATGGTCAGGCCATTGGGCAGCTGGGCGCCCACCCGGGCCACCGCCACCCGATCGCCGGGGCGATGGTTGGTGGCGCCGCAGACGATGGTCAGCCGCTCCTCGCCCACCCGCACCCGGCAGAGGGTGAGGCGGTCGGCGTTGGGGTGGGGATCCACCGTTTCCAGCAGTCCCACCTGGACCTTGTCCAGGGGGGCCCCCAGATCCACCACGGCTTCCACTTCCAGGCCGGCCATGGTGAGTCGGCTGGCGATCTCGCCGGGAGAAAGGCGGGTGTCCAGATGGTCCTGCAGCCAGTGGTAGGTCAATTTCATGGAATGCTGTCCCCATCCGCCGCGCTTCAGAGTGGATTTACGTCGCAGAACCAGCCACATTCTGCGACAGGCTCTTCAAAGGCCGGCATGGCTCTCCAGAAACCGCACGTCGTTCTCATAGAAAGTGCGGAGGTCGTTGATGCCGTATTTGAGCATGGCCAGCCGTTCCACGCCCATGCCGAAGGCGAAGCCGGAAAACCGCTCGCGGTCGATGCCCACGTTGCCCAGCACCACCGGGTGGATCATGCCGCAGCCCAGCACCTCCAGCCAGCCGCCGCCCTTGCAGACCCGGCAGCCCCGGCCGGCGCAGAACAGGCAGCCCATGTCCACTTCGGCGGAGGGTTCGGTGAAGGGGAAGAAGGAGGGGCGGAAACGCACCGGCAGATCCCGTTCGAAAAACCGCCGCAGAAAGGCTTCCAGCAAGCCCTTGAGGTGCCCGAAATGGACGTTACGGTCCACCATGAAGCCTTCCACCTGGTGGAACATGGGCGTATGGGTCAGATCGGAATCGCAGCGGAACACCTTGCCCGGGGCGATCACCCGCAGGGGAGGGCGGCTGCCCTCCATGACCCGGATCTGCACCGGGGAGGTGTGGGTGCGCAGCACCCGCTTTTCCCCATCGGGACCGGGGGGCAGATAGAAGGTATCGTGCATCTCCCGGGCGGGATGGTCGGCGGGAATGTTGAGGGCCTCGAAATTGTGCCAGTCGGATTCCACTTCCGGGCCGGTGGCGGTGAAAAAGCCCATGGCCTGAAAGATGTCGCCGATTTCTCCCAGGGCCCGGGTGATGGGGTGAACCCCCCCGGGCGGACGCTGACGGCCGGACAGGGTGACATCCAGCCCCTCCCGGGTCAGCTGTGCCTCCAGGGCGGAGTCCTTGAGCGCCTCCAGCCGGGCGGCGAAGGCCTGGTTGAAGGCCTCCTTGACCTGGTTGGCCAGCTCGCCCAGCAGCGGCCGCTGGTCGGCGGATACCTGGCCCAACCCTCGCAGCAGCTGGGTCAGGGCGCCCTTCTTGCCGATGGTGCGCACCCGGACCTGATCCAGATCCGCCACGGTCGCGGCCCGGTCCACCTCCTCCAGGGCCTGGTTCCGCAGTTGCTCCAGTGCCTCGCGCATGGTCACCCCGCTTGACTTTGGTGGATGGGGGATGCCTCCCTCCACCCTCCACCGATGAAAGCCGGTTTCCGGCTTCCACGGTAACGGCAAAGGGTTCCAATGGTTGGAACCCTTTGCCAAGTATTCGAAAGCCTGTCGCGGGAAGGACGGACCATCCCGCGGAACCGAACCGGTTCTGGTTCTAGAGCGCCGCCCTGGCGCTTTCCGCCAGTTTGGCGAACCCCTCGGGCTGGGTCACGGCCAGGTCGGCCAGCACCTTGCGGTCCAGGTCGATGCCGGCCTTGTGAAGCCCGTCCATGAAGCGGCTGTAGGACAGGCCGTGGAGGCGGGCGGCGGCGTTGATGCGGACGATCCACAGGCTGCGGAATTCCCGCTTGCGGACCTTGCGGTCCCGGTAGGCATACTGGAGGCCTTTGTCCACCTTCTGCTTGGCGATGCGGAAGCAGCTATGGTGCCGGCCGCGATAGCCCTTGGCCAGCTCGAGAACCTTCTTGTGGCGCTCGTGCGCAGGCACACCTCGTTTGACGCGTGGCATGATTCAACCCTTTCGACGGCTTGGCCGGAATGCCCTCGGTGTCAGGTCTTCCGGCGGGTGGTGGTCTGGATGATCAGAGCGTGGGCAACATCTTGCGCACCAGCCCCACATCCACAGCGGCCAACAGGGTGCTCGACCGCATGTTGCGTTTCCGCTTGGGGCTTTTTTTGGTCAGGATGTGGCGCTTGAACGCCTTGGTGCGTTTCAGCTTGCCGGTGCCGGTGACGCTGAAGCGCTTGGCCGCGCCCCGGTGGGTTTTGATCTTTGGCATAAGAGGAGTTCCGCTGTCTGATGGATCGTTCCCGGTCAGGTCTTCTTGGCCGTGGGGAGGGGTGCCAGCACCATGGTCATCTGGCGTCCCAGCAGTTTGGGAAACTGTTCTACCCGGGCAATGGCGGCCAAGTCGTCCTCCACCCGTTTCAGGAGGGCCATGCCCAGTTCCTGGTGGGCCATTTCCCGGCCACGGAAGCGCAGGGTGCATTTCACCTTGTCGCCATGGTTCAGGAACTTGACGATGCTGCGCATCTTGACTTCGAAATCATGTTGATCGGTACCAGGCCGGAATTTGATTTCCTTGGTGTCGATGCGGGTCTGGTTCTTGCGGGCCTGCCGTTCCCGGATCGCCTTCTGGTACTTGAATTTGGTGTAGTCCATGATCTTGCAGACCGGTGGCCTGGCCTCGGGGGCCACCTCGACAAGATCCATGCCCGCGTTGATGGCGCGTTCCATTGCCACGGCGCGGGAGACGATACCGACCTGCTCTGAATTTTCATCGATCAGGCGCACTTCCGGCACACGGATCATTTCATTGATCCGCGTGGTGTCGGTCAGTTGCGGGCCCCGATCCTTGATCGGTTGTCTGCTTATGACGATTCCTCCCCTTCCAAGGTTGCGAATCCAGGACGACGTTGGGCGGCCTCCTGCAACAGCCGCACGATGGCGGCTTCGAGCGGCTCCGACCCCAGATCCTTGCCGGATCTGGTGCGGACCGCCACGCTGCCCTGCCGCGTCTCCTGATCCCCCACGATCAACAGATAAGGCACCTTCTGCAAGGTGTGTTCCCGAATCTTCTTGCCGACCTTTTCGTTGCGCAGGTCGGATTCCACCCGCAAGCCGGCCTGACGCATCCGCAGGCGGACGGCCTCGGCCCACTCATTATGGGCCTCGGTGATGGTCAGGACAACCGCCTGCACCGGGGCCAGCCACAGGGGGAAGTTGCCGGCGTAATGTTCCACCAGGATGCCGAAGAAACGCTCCAGGGAGCCCATCAGCGCCCGGTGGATCATGATGGGCCGGTGACGTTCGCCGTCGGTGCCCACAAAAGACATATCAAAACGCTCGGGCAAATTAAAGTCCAATTGAATCGTGGAACACTGCCATTTGCGGCCGATGGCGTCGGTGATTTTCACATCGATCTTGGGGCCGTAGAAGGCCCCGCCACCCTTGTCCAGGACGAAAGTCAGCCCCCGGTTGCCGATGGCCCGTCCCAGGGCGGCGGTGGCCTGCTCCCAGATGGCATCCGACCCCACGGATTTGGCCGGCCGGGTGGACAGGTTGATTTCAAAGTCGGTGAAGCCGTAGGTGGACAGGATCTCCAGGGTGAGATCCAGAATGCCCTGGATTTCGCTCTCGATCTGGTCGATCCGGCAAAAGATGTGGGCGTCGTCCTGGGTGAAGCCCCGCACCCGAAACAGGCCATGCAGGGCCCCGGACATCTCGTAGCGGTACACCGTGCCCAGCTCGGCCCAGCGCAGGGGAAATTCCCGGTAGGAGCGCAGGGAATCCTTGTAGATCAGGATGTGAAACGGGCAATTCATCGGACGGATCTGGTAGGGCTGCGCGTCGATCTCCATGGGCTTGAACATCGACTCGGCGTAAAAATCCAGATGCCCCGAGGTGCGCCACAGGTCCAGATTGGCGATATGGGGGGTGTGGAGAAACTCGTAACCGGCCGCCGTATGGCGGTCCTTCCAGAAATCCTCGATCACCCGCCGCACCCGGGAGCCTTTGGGGTGCCAGAACACCAGCCCGCCGCCGGCCTCTTCCTGGAGGGAGAACAGACCCAGTTCCTTGCCGAGACGGCGGTGATCGCGCTTGGCGGCCTCTTCCAGGAGCTTCAGGTGGGCCGCCAGGGTGTCCTTGTCGGCGAAGGCGGTGCCGTAGACCCGCTGCAGCATCTTGTTGCGCGCGTCGCCCCGCCAGTAGGCCCCGGCCACCCGCAGCAGCTTGAAGGCCTTGAGCCAGCCGGTGGCGGGCACATGGGGTCCCCGGCACAGATCGGTGAATTCTCCCTGGCTGTAGAGGGACACCGCCTCCCCCGCCGGGATGGCGTCGATGATCTCGGCCTTGTAATGCTCCCCAAGGCCCTGAAAATACGCCACCGCCGCATCCCGATCCAGCACCTTGCGGGTCACCGGCAGGTTGCGCTTGGCGATCTCCTTCATGCGCTTTTCGATGGCGGCGAGGTCTTCGGGGGTGAAGGGGGTGGCGCAGTCGAAGTCGTAATAGAAACCGTCCGCCACCGCCGGGCCGATGGTCACCTGGGCGGCGGGGAACAACTCCTTGACCGCCTGGGCCATCAGGTGGGCGGTGGAGTGGCGCAGGATTTCGAGACCCGCGGTGGAGTTCGGTTTGATCAGATCCAGGGTGGCATCGGCGGCGATGGGGCTGTCCAGATCCACCAGCCGGCCATCCACCCGGGCGGCGATGACCGAGCGGACCAGACCCGGGCCGATGGCGGCCGCCACCTGGGCGGGGGTCACCGGAGCGGGAAAATTTTTTTGGCTGCCGTCGGGCAGGGTGATCGTGACCATGGGGTATCCAGACAACGACAATCGATGAAAAAGTCCTTCAGTCTAGCAGGGCCAGACCGCCTGTCAAGCGACATCCGCAGCCTTGCGGATGGATCGGCACAGATCCTCCACCAGTTTCTCCACCTGGGGCAGGCTGTCGCCTTCCACCATCACCCGGACCTTGGGTTCGGTGCCCGATTTGCGGATCAGCAGCCGGCCGGTCTCGCCCAGTTCCCGTTCGGCCGCCTCGATGTGTTTCTGCACCTGGGGATCGGCCAGGGGATCGACCCCGGGTTGGATCCGCACGTTGCGCAGCACCTGGGGCACGGTCTGCATGTCGGCGGTCAGCTCGGAGAGGGGCTTTTGGCCGGCAGCCAGCAGCTCCAGCACCTTGAGGGCGCTGATCAGGCCATCGCCGGTGGTATTGTGATCGGTGAAGATGATATGGCCCGACTGCTCTCCCCCCAGATTGAAACCGTTCTTGTACATGTGTTCCAGCACATGGCGGTCCCCCACCTGGGTGCGCACCAAGTTGAGGTTGAGCCGTCTGAGAAACCGCTCCAGACCCAGGTTGGACATCACCGTGGCCACCACCCCGCCGCCCCGCAGGGTGTTGTGACGCTGCATGTTGGCGGCGCAGATGGCCAGAATGTGGTCACCATCCAGCAGCTCGCCCTGCTCGTCACATACCACCAGCCGGTCGGCGTCGCCGTCGAAGGCGATGCCCACGTCGGCCCGCACCTCCCGCACCTTGGCCTGCATCTGCCGGGGATGCAGGCTGCCGAAGCCCTCGTTGATGTTGATGCCGTTGGGGTCGCAGCCGATGGTGATCACCTCCGCGCCCAGCTCCCACAGCACGATGGGGGCGACCTTGTAGGCGGCGCCATGGGCGCAGTCCAACACCACCCGCAGGCCGTCCAGGCGCAGCTTGCGGGAGAAGGCGTTTTTGCAGAATTCGATGTAACGTCCCCGGGCATCCTCGATGTTGACCGCCTTGCCCAGGCTGGCGGAGTCGGGCTGATGGGCCTCCAGGTTGCCCTCTTCCAGAACCAGTCGCTCGATCTCCAGTTCGGTCTCGTCGGGCAGCTTCATGCCGTTGGAGTCGAAGAACTTGATGCCGTTGTCGAAATAGGGATTGTGGGAGGCGGAGATCATCACTCCCGCATCGGCCCGCAATGCCCGGGTGAGAAAGGCCACCGCCGGGGTGGGCAGGCTGCCCACCTGCAGGCATTGGATGCCCATGGACAGAAAGCCCGCCCGCAGGGACGATTCGAACATATACCCGGACAGCCGGGTATCCTTGCCGATGACGATCCGGTGGCGGTGGCTGCCGCGGCGGAAGACGATGCCCGCCGCCCGTCCCAGCTTCAGGACCAGTTCCGGGGACATGGGATGGTGGTTGGCCTGCCCCCGAATGCCGTCGGTGCCGAACAGCCGCCGTTTCTGTGCCGGTTTGCCTTCGCCCTTGGTTTGATTGTCTTCACCGCCCATGGATGGGTCATCCTCGTCCGTGGCAGGAATTCATGATGCATGACGCCAGCCCTGGGCCACTGCCAGGGCCTGTCGCGTTCCCCCCACCTCATGCACCCGCAAGATTTGGGCCCCCTGCAAGGCCCCCAGCGCCGCCAGGGCCTGGCTGCCCGGGTCTCGGCGATCCGGCTCCGTCACCCCGGTCAGGTCCCCCACCACCCGTTTGCGGGACACTCCCAGCAACAGCGGCACCCCCAGCCCCCGGAAGACCCCCAGATGCCGCAACAGGGTCAGATTGTGGGCCGTGGTCTTGCCGAACCCGATGCCGGGATCCACGATCAGCCGTTCCCGACGCAGGCCGTGGCGTTCGCACTGGCGGATGCGTCCGGCCAGGTAGTCGTAGACCTCGGCCAGCACGTCATCGTAGCGGGGATCGTCCTGCATCCGGGCCGGGGTGCCGCGCTTGTGCATCAGCACCACCGGGCATGACCTGCCCGCCAGGAATTCCACCGCCCGCGGATCGCCTTCGAGGGCGGTCACGTCGTTGATCAGCACCGCGCCCGCCTCCAGGGCGGCGGCCATCACCGGGACCTTGGAACTGTCCACGCCGATGGGGCAGCGGGTGCGCCGCGCCAGGGCCTCGATGACCGGCACCACCCGCTCCAGTTCCTCCCCCAGGGCCACTGGGGCGGCGCCGGGCCGGGTCGATTCCCCGCCCACTTCCAACAGGTCGGCCCCGGCCGCCGCCAGGGCCAAGCCGTGATCGACCGCACTCCCATGTCCGGCAAACCGGCCCCCGTCGGAGAAGGAGTCCGGGGTGACGTTGATGACCCCCATCACCAGGGGTCGGGAGAAATCCAGAACCCGGGTGTCCCCCCAGCCCAGCCGCATGGGCGGCGGGGCACGGAGATGGACCGCCAGGGCCTGGCCCAGGGACGCGGCCATGTCTCGGGCCGGGCTCCTTGCCAAGCCGTCCACCCAGTCCCACAGGGCCGGCTGGGAGAGACATCCCGCAACGCCTGCATTGCGCCGTTGGAAGACGGAAGGCAGCAGACAATCCCAGGCCGAAGGCCAGCCAGGCAGACGGATGGACCAGCAGGAGACTTCCCCGGCAGAGGGTGCGCCGGCCTCCAGGCTACCGACCAGGGGCTCCAGCAGTGGGCCGTACATTTTCAAAGCCCTTTCCTTGGCAATCACATCGCGACTGCCATCGGTGGAGGGCGGAGGGAGGCTTCCACCATCCATTGCTGTTACCGTGGAGGGTGGAGGGAGGCTTCCTCCATCCATCGAGGGTGCTGTCAATCGTCCCGGTCCCGCACGCTGGTGCCGAAACCGTCGCCCCGCGGTGGGTCGGCATCATTGGACCAGGAATGCGGTGGCCCGGAGCCGGTATCCTCCCCGGGCGGTTCCGCCGGGGCTGGGGCCGGTTTGGGCTTGGGTTTGACGGGATTCAGGGCCTGCTCCACCGGCACACCGGCCACCAGTCTCTGCACCTCCTCGGCATCCAGGGTCTCCCGATCCAGCAGGGCCGCGGCCATGACATGGAGGACATCCATCTTGTCGATTAGGATCTTCTTCGTCCGCTCGTAGTTGCGGGCGACCACCTTGTGAACCTCGGCGTCGATGGTCTGGGCGGTCACCTCGGAGATGTTCTTGTGCTGGGTAATCTCCCGGCCCAGAAAAATTTCCTGTTCCCGTTCGCCGTAGGTGAGGGGTCCCAGCACCTCGCTCATGCCATAGGTGCAGACCATGTTGTGGGCGATGTCGGTGGCCCGCTGGATGTCGTTGCCGGCCCCGGTGGTCAGTTGATCGAGAACCAGTTCCTCCGCCAAGCGGCCGCCCATGAGAACGGCGATGTTGTCCTCCAGTTGCTGCTTGGAGTAGGTATACCGGTCCTCGGTGGGCAGTTGCATGGTCAGCCCCAATGCCCGACCCCGGGGGATGATGGTGACCTTGTGAACCGGGTCGGTGTTGGGAATCATCGCCGCCACGATGGCATGGCCGCTTTCGTGGTAGGCGGTGGTGCGGCGTTCCTTCTCGGAAATGATGGCCGAGGTGCGGGGCTTGCCCATCAGGACCTTGTCCTTGGCCGCCTCGAAATCCTCCATCTCCACCACTTTCTTGTCGGTGCGGGCCGCGCCCAGGGCCGCCTCGTTGACCAGGTTGGCCAGATCGGCCCCGGAAAAGCCCGGCGTGCCCCGGGCGATCACCTCGGTATCCACCGAATCGGCCACCGGCACCTTGCCCATGTGTACGGCCAGGATCTGGGTGCGGCCGCGGATGTCCGGGTTGGGCACCGTCACCTGACGGTCGAAGCGACCTGGCCGCAACAGGGCGGGATCCAGCACATCGGGCCGGTTGGTGGCGGCCACCAGGATCACCCCTTCGGTGGATTCGAAGCCGTCCATCTCCACCAGCAACTGGTTGAGGGTCTGCTCCCGTTCGTCATGCCCCCCCCCCAGACCGGCGCCCCGGTGGCGGCCCACGGCGTCGATTTCGTCGATGAAGATGATGCAGGGGGCATTCTTCTTGCCCTGTTCGAACATGTCCCGCACCCGGGCCGCGCCCACGCCGACGAACATCTCCACGAAGTCCGAGCCGGACAGGTTGAAGAACGGCACGTTGGCCTCGCCGGCGATGGCCCGGGCCAGCAGGGTCTTGCCGGTGCCGGGGGGACCCACCAGCAGCACCCCCTTGGGGATCTTGCCGCCCAGACGCTGGAATTTCTGCGGGCTCTTGAGAAACTCGATGATCTCCTGCAGCTCCTCCTTGGCCTCGTCGATGCCGGCCACATCGGCGAAGGTCACCTTGGAGTGCTTGTCCGACATCATCTTGGCCTTGGACTTGCCGAAGGACATGGCCCCGCGGCCGCCTCCCGACTGCATCTGGCGCATGAAGAAAATCCATACCCCGATCAACAGCAGCATGGGAAACCAGGAGATCAGGATGGTGATCAGCAGCGGGGTTTCGTCCGGCGGCTTGGCGTTGATGCTGACCTTCTTTTCCCGCAACACCCGCATCAGGTCCGGATCGTCGGGAGTATAGGTGGAAAACAGCGAGCCATCGGTGAACACGCCGGAGAGGTTCTGCCCCTGGATGGTGACATCCGTGACGCGACCCTGATCCAGCTGGTACATGAAGTCCGAAAAGGTGACGTGATGATCCCGTCCCTTGGGTTGGTTGTTGAAGAGATTGAACAGCATGATCAACAGCAGGCCGATCACCAGCCACAGGGAGAGATTCTTGTAAAAATTGTTCAACAAGG
>PEAP01000074.1 GCA_002753665.1 Magnetococcales bacterium DC0425bin3 | reverse complement strand
GGGTTGAACCCAGGGTGGTCAAACGGCGACCAAAACCCTACCCCAGGCTGACCAAGCCTCGGAATGAAGCACGATCCGTTTTGAAATCACAATGTTTTTTGACTATCTAAGCGCCATTAAGCAGTCACTCTATTCGTAAAGCCTCAACAACTCCTCGGCCCGTTCGTCGAGGCCGAGGAGCTGGGCCGAATCCTTGATCATGATGCCGTGGCACGAGGCGCATGCGGGTATCTTGTCGCGCTCGCCCATGAGATGCAACCTCCGCACCCGGCGCAACGCTTCGCCATTCCAGACCTGGGCGATGGTCTCCCGGCGCAGATCGCCCACCACGGTGCCGTAACTCCAGTCCACGCAACAGATGGAGACCTGACCATCGAAGTTGATGGCCAATTTGGAAAAGGGATCGGGACAGACCCGCCTGGCCTGCCGGTCCCGCCAGGGAGTGCGCCCCATGGTGAAATCCTTGTGATCGGCATCGGCCCAGCCGAACAGCTGGCCGATTTCCAGGCTGTCGGCGATGGGGCCGAAATCGCGTTCGAACCGCTGCCGTTCTTCCGGACTCAGGCCGGTATCGGCAATCTTGACATGCAGGTGAAACGCGGGATTGATGCGCTGTTTCTCCTCGAACAGCCCCCGCACATTGTCGATGATCGCCGCATAGTCGGCATAGATTCTGGTCACTGCCCGGTAGCCGACATCGCTGACCTGCTCCACCGAGACCATGACATCGTCCAGCCCGGCCTCCAGCAGCGCCACCGCCCTGTCCCTGGTCAGCAGAGAGCCGTTGGTGGTGATGGAGATGGCCTCCGCCACCTGGCGCTGTTTTGCGTAGGCCACCATCTCCGGCAGGTGTTTGTTCAGCAGCGGCTCCCCATCCTTGTAGAGACCGATGCGCCGGAGTTTCCGTCCGGACCGGGCCACCATGTCGGCCAACCCATCGATGATCCGACGGTAAAGGCCCATATCCATCACCCCTTTGGGCCGATCGATGCTTTTGAGCAGATCGAGGTCTCCCGTGGGACAGAACGCACAGCGGAAATTACAGGCGTTGGCCGGGTCGATCAGGATGGCAATGGGCAGCGGCAGCGGCAGGATATCCGGCAGCGAGAGGCAGGCTTGACTCATGGGTTTCATTCCCGAGGGAAGGCATCATGACATGCAACAAGGTCGATACGTTCGAACAGCACGGACTCACCCCGAAGGCCGGGAAAGCAGAAATCTGTCCATGGTCACCAGCAGGTTCAAGAATATGGCATGATCCCGGCGGTTGGCCAGATGATCCTCCACCACGGCGCGCACCCGCTCCATGTCGAACAGCCCCAGGGAATCCAGACGTTCCGAGGTGGCCAAAGCCTCGACCATGTCCCGAATCGCCGGGTTGCCGTCGATGGATGCCCGGGGGGCCGGCCAGGAACGGTCTTCTCCCCGGGGCATGGAACGAAACCTGGGGCCCACCACCCGGTTGGCCAGGGCCCGCTGCCAGCGCACGACGGTGGACCAGCCCAGGGACAGATCGGCCCGGATGTTGTTGTTGGCGTTGCGCACCCGCGCCAACTCGGGATTCAGGGCGCGAATGGCCAGTTGATAGGCCCGCCAGTTGTACTTGTGGGCCAGAGGCATGGCCAGACAGAGAGCATACAAATCGTTTTCCATGGCTGGAATCCGATAGTCTACATAGCCCTGCATGGAAAAAGCCATCTGGAAGGAATAATGCCGGGCAAAATTATGCAGATGCATGAATTCCCAGAGATCGTAGCCTTCCGCACCCAGCGTTCTCCCCAGGGCCATGCGCTCCTCGACCGTCGCCCGCAGGGCGTCCTGCAACGCCGCCCGACGCCGGTCCTGCACGATGGACCATGGGTCCGAACTCTTCAGGCGATAAGTGACGGACGACATGAACTGTTGGGCAAGATCGGCCCCGCAGGGATGCATCCGGAAGGAACAGGTTTCCCTGCCCCACAGGCGTAACGGGCTCTTGGGCAGATAGTGGCCGCAGAAGAAGATGTCCAGACCCAACCCCAGGAACACGGCCTGGGCCTGGGGGGTAATGACGGCTTCGTAACCGCCGAACTGGGCTTCGGTGTAGGATGTCATGCCACCGGACAGGAAGACGGCGTCATCCACCTTGTCGTTCAGGTAATCCGCGGGTCGCGCCAAAAAATGATGGGGCGTACCGATGCGGCGCGTCAATTCGCCCGCCACCTCGAACTCGTTGTTCTCGACCGGACAGTTGGTGAAACAGACCAGGGGACTCGCAGCCGCGGCCAGGATGGCCCGGGAATCCAGGCCACCGCTCAACATGAGCCCATGGCGACGCCCATCCGACTGATACAGGGCCACGGAATTCCTCAACCGTCGGGCCAGTTCCCGGGCAAAATCGTCCAGGCCCAGATCGAGTTTGGCGAAACTGGGAGTCCAATAGCGTTGCCGCGCACCGCTCGCGGCATCCAGAACGGTGGCGAATTCGAGAAAACGGATCCCGGCCGCGAAGGTCTTGTCGCCGAACAGGCGCCGGAAATACAGAAACTCGAAAAAGGCCTCGGGAACCCATTGTGGATCCGGAATGCGTCCGGACAGATCCATACAGGACGTACTGCCCACCAGGGTCGCGCCCTGCTTCCAGTAATAGAAGGCCCGGGACGCGAACCGATCGGTCAGGATGGTCAGGGACTGCCGGGTCGGATCATACCACAGCAGCAGGTACGATCCGTTCAGTCCGGCGGCGAAGGTCGCCGGATCGTTGCTCGATTCCAGGTGACGGCCCACGGCATCGTCGTCGATCGTCCGACCGACGACGGGATGCCCCAGCACCAGCAGCTCCCCCCGGCTGGTCCGCAGTCGGCGCACTGGCGGATGGAGATTGTCCCCCGTCACCCGCAGCGGACCGCTTTCGAACAATACCGGTCCCGGCGCGGCTGGAACCGCCACGCCATCCGGGGTAAAGGTGACCGTCAGGAAAAAACGTTTCATAGCATTTCCAGGAAAACGGGCCAGGCCACGTCCGGGTAGAAGCGATGTCCCGCCGGTCCCGACAGGGCGCGAATGGCCTCTGGACGCCCCAGGCGTCCATAAAGGGGCTGAGCGGCAGCGACCGCCTGGGCCGTTGCGGCATGGGGATAGAGCGGATCGTGGAGGCCGGACACGGTCACCACGGGTCGCGGCGCGCACAGGGCCAGAATGTCGCTGAATTCCAGCCAGTCGAGGATACCGGGAATCACCGTATCCGGACAGGTCTTGCGACGCCCGCTGGTGGTGCGAAAGGCGCCGACGCAACTGCCCGCGATGACTCCGGCCAGGCGCTCATCCAGGGCGGTGGCATACAGGGCCGTTTCCCCCCCACCGGAGTTGCCCATGGCATGGATCCGTTGCCCGTCGAGATCCAGACGGGACGCATCCCCCTGCAGCCAGTCCAGGAGAACCCGCACGTCCATGACCCGTTCCCCCAACAGCGTGCGTCCCAGCAGCAAAGCCCGATTGACCTGATCGATACAGGGATGATCCCAGCGATGCCGCACGGCCTGTTCGGCCCGCTCCCCGAAACCGCTTTGTTCCAGGCAGACCGCGACGAAGCCCCGGGCCGCCGCCTGAACGGCAAAATCGCCACCCCGGGCCAGGCGATAGGGATCGATGGTCTCCCGGGCTTCGCCCCAGGACAGATGCGCCCCGGAAGTGTGGCCCTGGAGACAGAGCATGACCGGCGCCGGGGACGGCCTTCTGGCCGGGTCCCAGACCAGACTGGCCACCAGCCGGCGGGCGGGCTCGACCCGAAGATAACAGGCCTCCCGTTCCAGACCATTGGGCAATCGTTCCCGGCCGCTCGCCTCGAGGCAGGCCGCGGGACGCCGGGCCGGCATCCCCATGAGTTCGATCAGCTTGTTCCTGGCCAGACCCTGCCATACGGCCGGATCCTCCTGTTCCCACCGGGACAGGGACAGGTGCAGCGCCGCCTGCTCGTACATCGCGAAATGGTCCCTGCTGGGGCTGGAATCCCCCAATGGCATGGCCCATTCCGGTGCGGGCCACGGTCCCAGCCAGGCAGACAGACGCTGTCTCAAGCGAATCAGGCGTGAGGCCAGGAACGGCCTGGATCGGAGCAGAAACATCCAGTTCCTGAATCGCGAAACGGGCAGCATCAGGGAGTTCGACATGCCTCGTTCTTCTCGATCAAGGGGCATCGGCAGGGGATTACCGCGGCAGCCGGGAAACGGTTTTCCCCGGTGAAGGGAGGTCTCCCCCATCCAGCAAAGTTTGCTTCAGAAGCCGGAAGCCGGGTATGGTGAGGGACAAGGAGAGTCCGGGTCAAGCCGATCATCGGGGATCCGCCATGAAAATCACCCTGCTGGCCATCCATTCGGAGGAAACCTATCCGGGCATGCCTCCCTGGCGTTTCTCGCTGGCGTTCGCCTACCTGCAGGCCTACCTGACCACATCGCCCCAGTACCACCGCCTGACCATCAACCGGTTGACCCATGGAGAGTCCGATGCCCCCGTGGACATCGCCCGGGCGGTGGCGGCCACGGCGCCGGACCTGCTGGCCATCTCCTGCTACCTGTGGAACATCCGGCTGGTCCTGGAACTGCTGCCCCTGGCCCGGGCGCAGCAGCCGAGCATGAGGGTGGTGCTGGGCGGGCCGGAGATCAACCTGGAATCCGCCCGCATCCTGGAAAACCATCCGGATGTGAGCTACCTGGCGGTCGGCGAGGGCGAGGTCACCTTCCGGGAATTGGTCGAACATCTGCTGGATCATCCCGGGGACGACCCGTCGCGGATCCGGGGATTGATCCACCGCGATGGCGCCAACCGGCCGGTGATCAACCAGCCCCGGGAGACGCTCCAGGACCTCAACGTGATTCCCTCCCCCTTCGCCCTGGGGATCGTGGATCTGTCCCGGCTCGAAGGCGGTCTGGTGGCCCTGGAGAGCCAGCGGGGCTGCATCCTGGAATGCGCCTTCTGCAATTATCCCAAAGGCTTCGGCAAAGTCCGATTCTTTGACCTGGACCGGGTGTTGCGGGACCTGGAGATCATCCTGCCCCACCGGCCCCGCCAACTCTACCTGATGGATCCCACCTTCAATTCCAACCGCCAGCGCGCCAAGGCCATTCTGGAACACCTGATCCGGCTGAAGAAACAGCATCGTCACGACAAGCTGTTCCTCAACGCCGAGATGATCCCGGACCTGCTCACCGAGGACATGATCCTGCTGGCCCGGGACGCCGGCATGTCTTTCATCGAATCGGGCATCCAGTCCTTTCATCCCCCCACCATCGCCGCGATGGGACGCTATCGGAACGACGCCAAACTGCTGCACAACATCGACCTGGCCCTGGGCCACGGGGTCAATCTGGTTCCTCAACTCATCATCGGACTGCCGGGAGATTCGATTGCGATCTGTTTCGCCAATTTCGACCGCCTCTATCCTTTGCCCACCAGCGACCTGCACATCTTCCGGCTCAGCCTGTTGCCGGGCACCCGCTACCGCCGCGAGGCAGACCGCCATGGCATCCGCCACATTGGAGTCCCCCCCTACCACATTCTGGAGAGCAACGATTTTTTTTTTTTTTTCATCCAGCGTCTGGAAGGCTTCCGCTGGCTGGTCAAGCTGACCATCCCCTTCAAGTCAACCATCGCCGGCCTCTGCCAGGCCGCCGAACTTCCCTGCCATGTTCCGTTCGACGCCTGCCTGGCCGCCCTGCCCCCGGCCGCCGCCGACAGCAGCCATTCCATCCGCTCCGCAGCCTACCGGCAAGGGGCCATGGTCCTGATCGATGCCTTCCGCGACCATTTGCTCGGACCGATTATCGACCGCCTGCCCGCAGCGGAACGCCCGTTCTGGACCAACCAGATCAAGCGCGGCGCAAAACGCGCCCAATGGCAACTGGCGACCTTCCTCATGAACCAGGCCCGTCCCGTCCCTTCCCCTTCTTCCGAAGCGTGAGACAGATCAGGGCCGCCGCCAGGGCGTCGTTGAAGG
The DNA here is from genome assembly GCA_002753665.1 of Magnetococcales bacterium DC0425bin3. Lineage (GTDB taxonomy): Bacteria > Pseudomonadota > Magnetococcia > Magnetococcales > DC0425bin3 > DC0425bin3. Next base: position 10,777 of record PEAP01000074.1, on the reverse strand, counting down.
CCTCGTGCCGACCCAGGGGTGGATGCCGGAGCGCCGCCTTGTCAGGACGGATAATTCCATGGCATCGTGACATCAAACTCCAACAGGCTCCCCGGATCCATGCCCCTCCTCCCGACCGATACCGCCACTTTGGAACGCTCGGTGCTGTTCATGCGCCACGGCGAACGTGCCGGGATCATCGATCCGGCCCAGACCCGCACCCTGCTGCTGACCCCGGCCGGCATCGCCGGCGCCCGCCGGCTGGGGGCCGATACCCTAGCCTCCAGCCCGCCCCGGGAGGTGTTCCACAGCACCATCCCCCGCTGTCGCCAAACGGCCGAGGCCATCCTGGACGGGTTGACGGAACGGGGCCTCAGGCCCCGCTGCCATGGTGGCCGGGAGGAACTGGCCACGCCCTTCCTGCCCGACCCCCAATACACCTGGAACGAAAGCTGGCGCCGGGGCCTGGATGCCATCACCTTCGTCCAGGTCTGGTTGCGGGACGGCATGGATCCCGCCCTGGCCGACGATCCCCGCCGGGCCGCCCTGGGTCAATTGGCCTTCCTGCACCGCCAGTGGCAACAGTATCCCGGCTTCCAACTGCATGTGTCCCACGACTGGAACATCGTGCTGTTGACCTGGCTGCTGCTGGGGCTGGAGCCGGAACCAGACCATTGGCCCGGCTTCCTGGAGGGCGTCCGCATCACTTTCCTGACCGACGGAATCACCTGCCGTTATCGCGACCTGGAACGAACGGTTCCTGCCACCCTGCTGACCTTGACGAATGGGGAAGACCTCCCTCCCCCCTCCACCGATGAAAGCCGCGCCGCGACTTTCACGATAAACGGAGCGGACTGATGCCCAGCGTGCGCGGTCGCCTCACCACCTGGCTGCTGCGGGTCACCACCCCCAAGGGCCGCACCTTCCTCAAGCCCATCGACCAGCAGCGCCAGGAGATGGAACAGCGCATGGCCCGCTTCAAGCTGCCCAGGGGCGTGCGCCAGGAAGCCGCCATGGCCGACGGGGTGCCCGGCGAATGGCTCATCCCGCCGGGGGGGGGCAGCGGACGGGTCTTGATGTATCTCCATGGCGGCGGCTACTACAACGGCTCCCTGGCCACCCACCGGGCCGTCGTGGCCCGCCTGGCCCGGGCGCTGCAGGCCCGGGCGTTTCACATCGACTACCGCCGGGCGCCGGAGCATCCGTTTCCCGCCGGGGTGGAGGACTGCTTCCGGACCTATCGCTGGCTGCTGAACAATGCCCCCCCGGCCCGCTCGCTGGCGATCGGCGGGGAATCCGCCGGCGGCAACCTGGTCATGACCACCCTGCTCGCCGCCCGGGACCACGGCCTGCCGTTGCCCGGCGCGGCCTTCTGCCTCTCGCCCCACCTGGACTTCACCTTTTCCGGCGCCTCCATCACCAGCAACGCCCACGGCGAATGCCTCTACACCCTGGAGGAGTTGGAATGGATGCGCGGCCTCTACCTGGGGCCCCGGGCCGCCGATGCCTCCCTGTGGGCTTCCCCCCGGGTCTCGCCCCTCCACGCCGACCTGGCGGGCCTGCCTCCGCTGTTGCTCCACGCCTCCGCCACCGAAATGCTGCGCGACGATGCCATCACCCTGGCCCAGCGGGTGCGGGCCGCGGGCGGCACGGCGGAGCTGAAAATCTGGCCGGGGCTGTTCCACGGTTTCCACATGGTGCCGTTCCTGCCGGAAACCCGGCAGGCCCTGAGGGAAATCGCGGCCTTCGTGGCGAGGCATGGGGGATGACCACTGTGGGCTGGGAGTTCTCGTTTCCCGACCTGCCCATCGTGCCCCTCCTGCCCCGGCTGGCCACCCTGCTGGCCCACCAGCCCGCCGCCATTCTCACCGCCCCCCCGGGATCCGGCAAGACCACCCTGGTGCCGCTGGCCCTGCTGGCGGCACCCTGGCTGCAGGGCAAGACCATCCTCATGCTGGAGCCCCGCCGTCTGGCGGCCCGGGCCGCCGCCGCCCGCATGGCCGAGCTGTGCGGAGAGGCGGTGGGCGAACGGGTGGGATACCAGATCCGCTTCGAACGCCGGGTGTCCCGGACCACCCGCATCGAGATCCTCACCGAGGGCATTCTCACCCGCCGTCTGCAGAGCGATCCGGAGTTGGCCGGGGTCGGCTTGGTGATCTTCGACGAGTTCCACGAACGCTCCCTGCAGGCCGATCTGGGGCTGGCCCTCTGCCTGGACCTGCGGGCGCTGCGGGCGGATCTGCGCCTGCTGGTGATGTCCGCCACCCTGGAGACGACCACCCTGTCCCGACTCCTGGGCGACGCCCCGGTGCTGACGGGTGCAGGACGCCAACACCCGGTGACCATCCATCATCTGGACCGCGACCCCCAAGGTCCCCTGACGGCCACAGTGGCCAACGCCGTGCGCCAGGCCGCGGCCGCCGGTGGCGGGGATATCCTGGCCTTCCTGCCCGGCGCCAGGGAAATCCGCGCCACCGCCAGCGCCCTGGCCACCAGCCGGCCGGACGGCATGGTGATTCAGCCCCTCTACGGAGACCTGTCCGGGCCGGATCAGGACCGGGTGATCCGGCCCCGCAGCGGCGGTCCCCGGCGGGTGATCCTGGCCACCGACATCGCCGAAACCAGCCTGACCATCCCCGGCATCGCCATCGTGGTGGATGGCGGCTACTGCCGCCGTCCGGCCTTCCACCCGGCCAGTGGCCTGACCCGCCTGGAAACGGTGCGCATTTCCAAGGCCTCCGCCGACCAGCGCGCCGGACGGGCCGGGCGACTGGGACCGGGCGACTGTTACCGGTTATGGACCCCGGCGGCCCAGGCCGGCCTGCCGACGGCCACATCCCCGGAGATCGTCGAGGCGGATCTGGCGCCCCTGCTGCTGGAGCTGGCCCTGTGGGGCGTGCCCCGGGTCGAGGGCCTGGCCTGGCTGGATCCCCCGCCTCCGGCGGCGGTGGACCAGGCCCGGGATCTGTTGCAAACCCTGGGCGCTCTGGACCGGAACGGCCGCCTCACCGCCACCGGCCGCGCCATGGCCCGCCTGCCGGTCCACCCCCGCCTGGCCCATATGATCCTGAGCGCCGCCACGCCCGGCGAACGATCCCTGGCCTGCGATCTGGCGGCCATCCTCGGGGAACGGGATCCGCTGCGGACCAGCCGCGGCGACCGTTCGGCCGACTTGACCGAACGGCTGCACCTGCTGGAGCTGTTTCGTCGCCAGGGGGCGGCGGCGGTGGCGCGTCTGGGGGGCGACGGTGCGGCCTGCGGCCGCATCGTCCGGGCGGCGCGGCAGATCCGGCGCCTGGCCCGGGTGGACGATGTCCCCGGCGCCCCGGTCGATGGCTGTGGCATCCTGCTGGCCGCTGCCTTCCCCGACCGGGTGGCCCGCCGCCGGCCAGGTCGCCGGGGCCGCTATCTGCTGGCCGGCGGCCGGGGGGCGCTGCTGGACGAAAACGATCCCCTGGGCAACCATCCCCTGCTGGTGGCGGCGGAACTGGATGCCGGTCGCACCGAGGGCCGCATCTTTCTGGCCGCGGAGCTGACACTGGAAGACTTGCGCGAACGCTGCGCCCAACAGATTCGGCAGGAGGACGAAGTCGTCTGGGATCGATCCCAGGCCCGGGTGGTGGCACGACGGGTGGAGCGCTTCGGCAGCCTGGAGCTGGGCGAGAGCCCCCTGCCCTCCCCCCCGGCCGACCGGGTGCGCAGCGCCCTGCTGGAAGGAATTGTGGAGACGGGACCCGGAATGCTGGACTGGAGCCGGGGAGCCCGGTCCCTGCAGGCCCGGGTGGCCCTGCTGCGGCGCTTGCGGCCCCATGAGGGCTGGCCGGATCTCTCCGACGCCGCCCTGATCGCCAGCCTGGCCGATTGGCTGGAACCGTGGCTGGACGGGATCACCCGGCGCGAGCAGGTGCAGCGGCTGGACCTGGCGACCATCCTGCGCCAGCGACTAGACTGGGGCGACCGGCAACGGCTGGACGAGGGCGCCCCGACCCACCTGCTGGTCCCCAGCGGCTCCCGCCTGCCCCTGGACTATACCGCCGGGGAGGCCCCGGTGCTGGCGGTGCGAATCCAGGAGATGTTCGGTCAGACCAGCACCCCGACGGTGGGCTGGGGGGCCGTCCCCGTGCTGCTCCACCTGCTGAGCCCGGCCCGCCGCCCGGTACAGGTGACCCGGGACCTGCACAGTTTCTGGACCAACACCTGGTCCACGGTGCGCAAGGAACTGGCCGGCCGCTACCCGAAACACCACTGGCCGGAAGATCCCAGCCAGGCTCAGGCTACCGCCCGGGTCAAGAGGTCTCGAAAGTTACCAACATGATCTTCCGGCAACCGCCATGAAAAAATCCGCCCCGGCCAACCCGGCCGGGGCGGAACAAGGGGTTCAGCGCCGATCAGCCGACCGCGTTCAATCCCAGGTCAAACCCAGGCCGCCCATGTGGGCCTTGAAGGCGGACTGGCGTTGATCGGCCGCGACGGCGGCCAGCACCGGGGGCAGGCCGGTGGCGACGATGCGTTGGCCCATGGTGGCGATGGCGGCCAGTTCCGGGACCTCCGCCACCAGCCGCTGGCGCAGTGTGGCCAGATCGAGGCCGGGCTCGCCCGCCAACCGCGCCAGGATGCGGAAGCCGGCGCGGTTGGTCTGGTGACCCAGGATGGGCGTGAGGAACACCAGGGCGCCATCCCGGTTGAGAAACGCGCCGATGGTCTCCAGCGGATCGGCGGTTTCCACGAAAGTGGCCACCACGCTCTGCTGGCGGCTGGGAGCGATCAGGATCCGCCGGGCGATATCCACCCCGGGGGCCTCCACCCGGGACCCCACCATCACCAGGGCGACGGCATTGCGGTCGCCCTGCCAGGGCTGGGCGCCCAGGCGGGTCAGCAGGGCGACGTTGCCCTCGCTCCGGTACCGCCCCAACGGCTTGCGGGGCCCGCCGATGCTGCCGGCGGCCGGATAATACAGCATCGCGTTGCGTTTGCGGGCCAGCAGCACCGCGGCGTAAATCTCCTCCACGGTCAGGAACGGGCTGACCACCACCGCGGCGCCCTTGCCCGCCATGTTGAGAATGCCATTGGCGATCCCCACGGTGACATCCAGGTCGGAGGCATGTTCCCGACCCAGGAGCTGGTAGCCGAAACGGCCCTCGGCACAGATGGACGCGCCGTTGATCGGGTCGCCGTCGATGGAACGGACCTTGACCACCCGCCCGGCGGCGGTGTGAACCTCCAGACCGCAACCCCGGCTGCAGGAACTGCACGAAGTGGTCACCACCGGTCCAACCCAGGGACCGGCCTCCTGCCCGGTGTTGGGCGCCAGGGTGCCGGTGGGACAGACATCGATACACATGCCGCAGGCATCACAACCGGTGGACTGCAACGAATCGCCGAAATTGGGACCGATGTGGGTGACGAAGCCCCGGTTGATGAAGGCCAGGGCATGGATATCCCGGGTCTCCGAACAGACCCGCACGCAGGAGGCGCAGGTGATGCACTTGTCCGGCTCGATGCGGATCAGCGGATGGCGGGCATCCTCTGGATACTTGCGCTTGGCACCGGCCAGACGGGCCTCGGTGCCGTTGTAGAGGGTGGCATACCGCCGCAGATCGCAGTCGAACCGGGCATTGCAGCCGCATTTGATGCAGCGGGCCGCCTCGGCCATGGCCTGCACCTGGTCCAGCCCGGCGTTGATGGGCGCCCAGCCGCCCTGGTTGTGCAGCCGGTCCTCCGCCTCGAAGGTGGTTTCCCGGGCGCGCTTCTTGTGGATGAAGCGGGGGGAGAAATCCGCCTCTTCCAGATCCCGCAAGCGACCGCGGGAAATGGCGTATTCCTTCTTCAGGGTGATGTCGGCGCCCTTCAAGCAGAGATCGATGGCCATGGCCGCCCGGCGGCCCTCGCCGATGGCGCGGATGAGGATGTCCGGCCCGAAGGCGCAGTCCCCGGCGGCGAATACCCCCGGCAGGGTGGTGACGTTGGTCTTTTCGTCGTAGACGAAGGTCTGCCAACGGGTGGTGTCCGGCTTCCGGGGCTCGCTGGCGATGCAGGACAAGTCCGGATCCTGGCCGATGGCCGGGATGATCAGATCGAAGGGCAGATCCTCCTCGCTGTTGGGCATGGGCATCGGCCGACGGCGGCCAGAGTCGTCGGGTTCGCCCAGCATCATGGTGATCACCTGGAGCTTCTCGGCCCGACCGTCCGGGCCGACGATCACCTTGGAGGGCGCGGTGAGATAGCGGATCTTCACCCCCTCCTCGATGGTTTCCTCCTGTTCGACCTCCAGGGCCGGCATCTCGGCCTTGGTGCGGCGGTACAGCAGCGTAACCTTGGCCCCCAGACGCCGGGCCACCCGGGCGCAGTCCATGGCGGTATCACCGCCCCCCAGCACCGCCACCCGACAGCCGGGGGTGATGCCGGTGGGCTGGCCGAGGACTGCCATGCGCAGGAAATCCACCCCGCCGACGACGCCGGGCACGTCTTCGTTCTCGACCCGCATGGGCTTGGCCTTGTGGGCGCCGATGGCCAGCAGGACCGCCCCGAACCCCCGCTGTTTCAGGTCGGCGATGGTGAAATCGGTCCCCAGCCGCTGGCCGTAATGGACGGTGACCCCCATGTCGAGGATGGTCTTGATCTCCCGATCCATGAGGTCCCAGGGCAGCCGAAACCGCGGAATGCCGTAGCGGGCCATGCCTCCCAGCTCCGGCAGGGCCTCGAAGATCTCCACCCCATGGCCCATGCGCCGCAGGAAGTAGGCCGCCGACAGACCGGCCGGCCCGCCCCCCACCACGGCCACCCGCTGGCCGGTATCGGCGCCGGGCGGCTCCACGAAGGGACCGTGGGACACTTCGTGTTCGGCGGAAAAACGTTTGAGGGGATTGATGGCCACCGGCTCGTCCACCAGAGCCCGGCGGCATTCGGATTCGCAGGGATGGGGACAGATGCGGCCGCAGACCACCGGCAGGGGGTTGCGCTGTTTGATCAAACGCACCGCGGCGGCGAAATTGCCGTTGGCGATGTGGGCCACATACCCCTGAATGTCGATGTTGGCCGGACAGGTGGCCTCGCAGGGGGCGATGCAGTCGCCGGCATGGTCCGACAGCAGCAGGTCCAGGGCGGTCTTGCGACTGTCGGTCACCCGGGCGCTGTCGGTGTGGATCACCATGCCCGGCGCCACCTGGGTGGAACAGGCCGGCAGCAGGGTGCGGGCCTTCTCCACCTCCACCACGCAGAGGAAACAGGAGGCGAAGGGCTTGAGACGGTCATCGTGACAGAAGGTGGGGATGTGAATCCCCCGGGATTGGGCCACCTGACGGATGGTGCTGCCCCGGGGGGCCTGGACCGCCTCGCCGTTGAGGGTGATGCTGATGGTATCGCTCATGAGGGAATCCCTCTCTATGATCGCTGGATTGAGGAGTCCGCGGGATTATTGCACCTTCACCGCCTCGGGGTTGCAGACCTCGGCACACATGCCGCAGTTGATGCAGACCGATTGATCGATCACCCAGGTATGACCCTTCTGTTTTTCGCCAGTGATGCAGTTCACCGGACAGTAGCGCTCGCAGATGGAGCAGCCGGTGCAGACGGACTGGTCGATGGCGTGGGTGATCAGGGCCTTGCAGACCCCACCGGGGCAGCGTTTCTCCTCCACATGGGCGATGTATTCGTCCCGGAAATACTTGAGGGTGGTCAGGACCGGGTTGGGCGCGGTCTGACCCAGGCCGCAGAGGCTGGCCTCCTTGACCTGGGGGGCGAGCCGTTCCAGGGCCTCGATGTCGGCCATGGTGCCCTCGCCGGCGCAAATCTTGTTCAGCAGCTCCTTCATGCGCAGGGTTCCCAGCCGGCAGAAGGTGCATTTGCCGCAGGATTCGAGCTGGGTGAATTCCAGGAAATAACGGGCGATGTCCACCATGCAGGACTTGCTGTCCAGCACCACCATGCCGCCGGAGCCCATGATGGCGCCGGTGGCGTTGATGGCTTCGTACTCGATCAGGGTATCGAACAGGGCTTCGGGAATGCAGCCGCCGCTGGGGCCGCCCAACTGCACCCCCTTGAGGGGCCGGCCCGAGGCCGAACCGCCGCCGATGTCGTAGATCACCTGGCGCACGGTCATGCCCATGGGCACTTCCACCAGGCCGCCGCGGGCCACGGCTCCGGCCAGGGCGAACACCTTGGTACCCTTGGATTTCTCGGTGCCGATGGCGGCATAGGCGGCGCCACCATTGTTGATGATCCAGGCCAGGTTGGCCAGGGTTTCCACGTTGTTGATGATGGTCGGCTTGCCGAACAGGCCTTCGATGGCCGGAAACGGCGGCCGGATGCGGGGCATGCCCCGCTGCCCCTCGATGGAGGCCATCAGGGCGGTTTCCTCGCCGCAGACGAAGGCCCCGGCCCCTTCCTTGATCTTGATGTCGAAGCTGAAACCGCTGCCGAGGATATTGTCTCCCAACAGGCCGGCCTGCCGGGCCGCCACCAGGGCGCGACCGAAATAGTCCACCGCCAGGGGATATTCGGCGCGGATGTAGGCGTAGCCCTTGCTGGCGCCGATGGCGTAGGCGGCGATCAGCATGCCTTCCAGCACCGTATGGGGATCCCCCTCCAGCAGGGAACGATCCATGAACGCCCCCGGGTCACCCTCGTCGCCGTTGCAGATGAGATACTTGGGATACCCCGGCGCCCCGCGGGCGAAGCCCCATTTGGTGGCGGTGGGAAAACCGGCGCCGCCCCGGCCCCGGAGGTTGGAAATCTTCGCCTGTTCGATCACATCCTCCGGGCTCATGCCGCCCTGGAGAATCCTGGTGATGGCGCTGTAACCGCCCCGGGCCCGGGCCTGGTCCAGGGAGGTGGGATCGAGGTGGCCCACGTTGCGCAGGGCGATGCGATGCTGGCGTTGCAGGTATTGGGCCTTGTCGGTGGCAGGCTGCTCCGAGGAACGGATGAAGTTCTTCTCGGGAATTTCCGTCTCGCCCCGGTGAAACCGGACGATCTTGGGCAGGTTCTTCTTGTTCACCTGCCCCCAAAGATAGGATTTGCCGTCGCTGTTGGCGATTTCCACCATTGGTTCCTGGTGGCACATGCCCAGGCAGGAGACGGTCCTGAACTCGGCTTCGGGAAACCGCTGGACCAGCAGCTCCCTGATTTCCCTGGCGCCGGCGGCGATGCCGCAGCTGCCTTCGCCCACGGTGATGGTCATGCCCTTGCCGCTGCTGCTCATTGGATCGCCTCCCCTGCCTCTTTCCGTTCGCCGGGAAGCAGTTCCTGGTTCTTGCGGGCATGTTTCTGGAGAAACCGCTGGGCATCGGCGCCCTTGAGATGGGGCACGGCCTCGTCACCCACCAGCATCACCGGCGCCAGACTGCAACAGCCGATGCAGGCGACCTTTTCCACCGTATAGCTGCCGTTGGAAGCGGTATCCTCCCCCGGATCGGTGATCCCCAGAATCTGATGCAGGGCCGTATCGACCCGGTCCGCGCCGCTGACATGGCAGGCGGTGCCGTGGCAAACCTTGATGAGGTGCCGTCCCACCGGCTTGAGCCGGAACTGGGCATAGAAGGTGGCTACGCCGAACAGTTGGCTGGCGGTGATGTCCGTCTGATTCACCACCAGATCCATGGCCGGACGGGGCAGATACCGGTATTCCCGCTGGATGGCTTGCAGCAGCGGCACCGCCGCCGAGCTGTCCGAACCGATCTCTTCGATCCACTTCCGCACCAGAGCGGGATCGACCGTTGCTTCCAAGGACTCTTTTGCTTCCAAGGACTCTTTGCTCACAATGACTCTCCCCTATCGACGCACGCCTCCCTATTCACCATGATGCCCGGGGAACCGGTCGAACGCTGCCCACACCAGGCCCCCCGGCCCGGCATTCTAGACGTTTGCCGCCCCGTTGCCCATTATTAATCATCATTTATTCCCCCCGGGCATCATTCATTCCCCCGGGGCACATTCATTCCCCCGGGGCGAAATTGCCGATCCGGCCCTCCCCGGCGGGTTTCGCCCCGCCCGACTCCCTGACCAGAAAAGGCGTGCCCAGGCCCAATGATCCGATGCGCCGCCGTTCCGCCATGGCCGCTGCGCGACTGTGGAACAGTCCGGTCCGCACCAGCCACAACGCGGACGGAGTATCGCCATCCCTGACCAGAAGACGGCTCCGCAGGCCCGCCTGCCACAGGCGTTCCTGTTCCTTCAGGGCCTTGTCCTGCTCCCGGAAGGCGCCAAACTGAAGGGCATATCCCGCCTGGACCGGCGCCACGGCCGCGGGCCGGGGTCGATCCCCCGGGAGGAAACGGGACATGGCCTCTCCATGCCCGGCCTGCAGGGCCGCCTCCCAGTCGGCCAGAGTCGCCCGCAGGAGCGGTTCCAGCCGGGCCGCGGAGGTCGAATCCGACCCGGCTGGCAGGGGTTCCAGGCCCAGGGTGGCGAACAGCCGGGCATGGGCGCGGTGCAGAGCGGCATGGGCGGATTTTTCGGCCATCTGCGCCAACAAGGCTGCGCCCCGGACCCCCAGGACCTCCGCCGCCGGGACTCCTTCCGGCAGGCGGACGGCCGTCCGGGTCACCACCTGCCCGGCAGCCAGCAACCAGGCTTCGGCCGCTTGCCGAAAGGCCTCATGGGCGATGCGGGTCTGCACCAGCACCCCCAGATGCAGGGCCACGGGCCACAGCTCCTGGGACAGGCTGCCGGCGGCGGGCGCGGTGTCACGAAATGCGGCGATCAGTTCCAGGGCCAACGCCTGGCCCGCCGCGGCCCAGGCGGCCAGGGCGGCGTTCCGGGCGAGGCCGGGCCAGCGCCGGCGCAGGAGGGCCGGCAGGGC
>PEAP01000073.1 GCA_002753665.1 Magnetococcales bacterium DC0425bin3 | reverse complement strand
GGGCCGGGACCTGGTGGGACTGGTCGCGCTCCAGGTCCAGCATCAGAGCCCCTTTGGCCCCAAGGGTGATGGCGATCTGCTTGGCCTGCACCCGCCGGCCCATGGCGGCGGCGACCTTGTCCAGGGGATCATGGCGGTTGTGGGCGGCCTGCCGCACCTCCGGCTCGTTGAGGGAGACGAAATCCGCCCGGGGATAGCGGGTGATGGCATGGTAGCCCCGGCTGGCGCTGTTGATCTGGGTGTTCACTGCCAGGAAGCGGGCGGTGGCGCACAGGGTTTCCACCATGGCCACGGAGATGAACCCGTTACCGTAATCCGGCACCACCACCACGTCGAAGGAGTCGGCGTAATCCCGGATCCAGCGCAGGATGTCCTGTTCCACGGGAGGGGTCAGGGGTTCCGGTTCGAAGAAATAGGTCTCGAACAGCTTGCGGGTTTCGGAGTCCACGAAGCGCCGTTTGACCAGGGTGGGAGCCTCTTCGTAGTAGAAGAACTTGGGGTTCACCTTGGGGTTCAGCCGGGAACGGATGAAGGGCTCGTGGGGATCGTTGCGCCCCAGGCCGCTGACCAGGGTCACCTGGTCCGCGAAACCGGCCAGGTGGTTGGCGATGGCCAGGGATCCGCCGGCGAACTGCTCCATGGAGTCGAACCGCACCGAGAGGACTTCGTTGCCCTTGCCGGTGATGCCCATGGGGGTGGTATAGCAGTATTCATCGACGATGGCTTCCCCCAGCACCAGCACCTTGAGCCGGTCCAGGGAGAGGGTCTGTTCGATCACCTCGGCAGGGCCATGACGGGTCTTGAAATCCCGCAGAAAGGCCTTGGTGAAGGGGGGAAAGACATCGAAATGCTGATTGAGCAGGCTGGTGGAGCTGAAGACCAGCTCTTCGGTGAAGAAGATCCGGCCGCCGTACATTTCCACGGTTTTCTTTTCGTGGGTGATGTTGCCGGTGATGTCCTTCTCCGCCACCTGGTAGTCCTGCCCCTTGACGTAGACATCCGGGCGCAGCTTGTGGATCACCGGGATGGCCGTGAGGTCGTGGTTGATGGCCACGAAGTCCACACACTCCAGGGAGGCGATGCTTTCGGCCCGCAGGCCGTGGTCGAAGACCGGCCGTCCCGGTCCTTTGTTGACGAAGGCGTCGGCGGTCACCGTCACCAGCAGCGCGTCGCCCTCCTGCCGGGCCCGGCGCAGGTGGCGGATGTGCCCGGGATGGAGCAGGTCGAAGGTCCCGTGGCACAGGGCCAGCTTTTTTCCCTCTGCCTTGAGTTGGCGGGCCTTGTCCGCCAGTTGATCCAGGGAGAGAATCTTATCGCCGGTTTCCATGGCAGTTCCGTGTCACGCGCAGGCCACCCGGTCGGACAGGTGGTGCAGGATGAATTGGTGGCCCACTTCGACCAGGCCGTACTCCGTGTGGTCGAGCCAGAAGTTGATGTCCCCCAGGCGGCGCAGGGGATTGTCGGCATCGAAGCCGCTCAGGGTCAGGACGCCGCCCCCCACCCGCTGCATCGCCGCCACCCCGTTGAGGATGTTGGGGGAGCGGCCGGAGCTGCTCATGGCCACCAGCAGATCTCCCGGCCGGGCCAGGGTTTCGAGGGGGCGGGCGAAGCCTTGTTCATAGCCGAAATCGTTGGCCATGCAGGTGAGCAGCGGCGGGGTGTCCAGGGTGAGGGCCCGCAGGCGGCCCTTGTTGAGGAAATCCACCGCTCCATGGGCCACCGCCGCCGCGCTGCCGCCGTTGCCGATCAGGAACAGGGTGCGCTGCGCCTCCCGCACCGCCAGCAGCAGCGCCACGGCCTGGTCCAGGGCCGGCTCCGTGGCTAGGGGCGCGTCGCCGGGGCCGCTGCAGCGCAGACCGGCCAGAAGGACCTGGAACCGGGCGCATTGATCGAGAAAGGGCGGCGGTGGGGTCACGATCCGGTATCCAGTGGAGGCAGCTCGGGGAGCGGTCTTCCCAGATAGTAGAACCATGCCGCGGTGGCCTGGGCGATGCCCCGGGGGTCCCACACCGGGGCGCTGTTCCAGTCGTCGAGGCGTTCCAGCATGATCCGCACCCCCGCGGCGAAGGGCACCTTGGGTTCCCAGCCCAGCAGGCGGCGGATTTTGGCGGTATCGGCGAAGGTGATGTCCGGTTCCCCGGGGCGTTTGGGCAGGTAAGTCACGGGAGGGTTGCCCAGCAGTTCCACCAGCCGGTTGACGCTCTGGTGGGTGCCGCTGCCCACGTTCATGGCCTCGCCGGACACATCGGCGGCGGCGGCGGCCATGAAGGCCCGGGCCACGTCGGTGACGAAGGTGAAGTCCCGGCTCTGGGTGCCGTCCCCCACCACGGTGAGGGGCTTGCCGTGGATCTTCTGGGCCAGGAACACCCCGAACACCGCTCCGTAGGCGCCGGTGGTGCGCGAACGGGGGCCGTAGACGTTGAACAGGCGCAGGGACAAAGCCGGCAGGTGGTAGGTTTGCGCCCAATGCAGCACCAGTTCCTCGCCCATGTGCTTGGTGAGGGCGTAGGGGTATTGGGCGCGCATGGGAGCGGTTTCGGGGGTGGGATACTGGTCCGGAATGCCGTAGGACGAGGACGAGGCGGCATAGACCAGCCGCCGCACTCCGGCCTCCCGGGCGGCTTCCAGAACCTGGAGGGTCCCCTGGACGTTGACGGCGAAATAGCGCTCCGGCTGTTCGATGCTGGGCACGATGTCCGCCATCCCGGCCAAGTGGAAGACCCAGTCCACCCCGTCGCAGCAGGGGTCCAGGGCCGCCCGGTCCAGGATGTTGATCCGGTGGATGGTCAGACAGGGATGGGGGGCGAAGTCCCGGAGGTTTTCATTCCGGCCGGTGGAGAAGTCGTCCACCAGACGCACCCTATGGCCCGCCGCCAGCAGCAATTGGCAGAGGTGACTGCCGATGAAACCCGCTCCGCCGGTCACCAGGCAGATCTTGTGGTTTTTCGGGTCCTGATCAGATGAAATTGACATGGGCCACCGCGCCGCTCACGATCCGATGCAGATAACGGTTGATGTCATCCATTCGGCAGTTGCGGCGACATTCTTGAATGTCCAATTGATCCCGCACCAGCTCGAAGCCCCGGCGCCGGCGTTCCCCCTTCCAGATTTCCTGAAAGGTGTTCTCGTTGAGGTTGCCATATTCGAACCGATCGTCCAACAGAAAACAACTGCAGCCGGACACCGTGCCGTTGGCCATCACATAGGCCCAGAGGAAGGGCACCGCGTAACATCGTTCATAGCGGTCGCTGTTCCCGTATTTGCGCATGGTGTGGGAGCGGAACACCACCTGGAAGGTCGCGGTGTTCAGTCCGGTCAATTCCCGTTCCAGGTCCAGCAGGTGGTCGTAGGTCAGGTCGGCGTAGCGGCGGGTGGTGCTGAACTGGTGCTGGCTGTAGGGCTTGACCACCAGATAATCCAGGCCCATGTCGTCCCGGCACAGGCGGGCCAGAGGGACCATGTCCGCGGCGTTGTCCGGCAGCAGCAGGGACTGGGCGCCGATGGTGACCTGCAGTCCGTCCCGGCGCCGGGCGGCGGTCAGCAGGCCGAGGTTTTCCACCACCTGGTGGAAATCCCGTTCCCGGGTGCGGTGAATGGCCGCGTAGCCCGCCGGGGTGCCGGCGTTGATGGAGGCCTTGATCCAGGACAGGTTGGGCAGGGCCTCGCCGATGAAGCCGGTGGGCAGCAGGCTGGCGTTGGTGGTGAGGGCCACGTCGATGCCGGCTTCCCTGGTGAGGCGGATGAGGGGGGCGATGTCCTTGTGCAACAGGGGCTCGCCTTCGCCGGCGTACATGATGCTCTTCACCCCCAGACGGCCCATCTCCGGCAGTCGCCGGGCCATCAGCTCCAGGGACAGGCGTTGGGGCTGGTAGCCGACGTAATCCACGGCGCAGAAGGTGCAGCGGTGGTTGCAGGCGCCGATGGGGGAGATTTCCATGTAGATGGGATAGACCGAACACGCCCGTTCCCAAGAGCCGGCCACCTCCAGGAGTTGGGCGGTGCGCCGGGGGTGGTAGATCAGCTTGTGGCTGTCGATGAGGAAACGGTCGGCCATCGGGAATGCCTCGCGAAAGCGGCAGGGAGGGGTCAGGTTTCTTCCAGCCGGCCCACCAGCTGGGAGGCCAGGCCGGTGTAGCCTTCGGGGGTGAGGGCCAGCAATCGCTCCCGGGCGTCTTCCGGAATTTCCAGATCCCGGATGAATTCATGGAGCCCCTCCCGGGTGATTTCCTGACCCCGGGTCAGATCCTTGAGTCGCTCGTAGGGGTTGGGCACCCCGTAGCGGCGCATGACGGTCTGGATCGGTTCGGCCAGCACCTCCCAGGTATGGCGCAGATCGGCGAGCATCCGGGAAGGGTCGGCCTCCAGCCTGGCCAAGCCGCGCAGGGTGGAGAGGATGGCCAGCTGGCTGTAGCCGAAGGCTACGCCCATGTTGCGCAGCACGGTGGAGTCGGTCAGATCCCGTTGCAGGCGGGAGAGCGGCAGTTTGGCGGCCAGATGTTCCAGCACGGCGTTGGCCAAGCCCAGGTTGCCCTCCGAGTTTTCGAAGTCGATGGGATTGACCTTGTGAGGCATGGTGGAACTGCCCACCTCGCCGGCCCGGGTCTTCTGGCGGAAATAGCCCAGGCTGATGTAGGTCCAGACATCCCGGTCGAAGTCCAGCAAGATGGTGTTGAAGCGCATCAGGGCGTGGAACAGGGCCGCCAGGCTGTCGTGGGGTTCGATCTGGGTGGTGAGGGGCTGATGGGTGAGCCCCAGATTGTTGACGAACCGTTCGGACAGGGCCGGCCAGTCCACCTCCGGATAGGCCACCACATGGGCGTTGAAATTGCCCACCGCGCCGTTGATCTTGCCGGGGATGGGTGTCAGCACGAAGGCCTGATATTGGCGGCGCAGGCGATCGGCCACGTTGGCCATTTCCTTGCCCAGGGTGGTGGGGCTGGCGGGCTGACCATGGGTGC
This sequence comes from Magnetococcales bacterium DC0425bin3, assembly GCA_002753665.1. Classification (GTDB taxonomy): domain Bacteria; phylum Pseudomonadota; class Magnetococcia; order Magnetococcales; family DC0425bin3; genus DC0425bin3. The sequence continues at coordinate 12,134 of PEAP01000073.1, read as the reverse complement.
GGGACAGCATGGGCAGGTCCCGGTGCGCGCGGGCCAGGGTGGCGATGGCCTGGATCACCCGTTCCATGGCGGGGGCCATCACCTCGTGAATGGCTCCCCGCACCATCAGGGCATGGGAGAGGTTGTTGATGTCCTCGCTGGTGCAGGCAAAATGGACGAACTCGGCCACCGGCGCCGCCGGGGTGCCGGCCAGGCGTTCCTTGAGGAAATATTCCACCGCCTTGACATCATGGTTGGTGACGGACTCGATTTCCTTGATGCGCCGGGCGTCGGGCAGGGAAAAATGGGCGAGGATCGCTTCCAGGAACTCCTGACCGACGGCGTCGAACGGGGCCACTTCGGCAATGGTCGGTTCGGTGGCCAGGGCCTGCAACCAGCGCACTTCCACCAGCACCCGGTATTTGATCAGGCCAAACTCGGAGAAATGCTTGCGCAGGGGCTTGGTCTTGGCTCCATAGCGGCCGTCCAGGGGGGAGAGAGCGGTCAGTTCGTCGAGTTCCATGTGCGGATTTCCGTGGAGGGCTGGGAGTCATCTCTTGGAGTTGCCCCGGGGACAGGTGGTGACCGATGAAAGTTCCATCGCGACTGCCATCGGTGGCGGGAGGCAGGAGGCTTTCTCCATCCGTCTGCAGTTAAAAACGGTCGAAGTCATCATCGGTCGGGGGATCGCTGTCCATCCGCAGGGTGACGCCGTCCTTGCCGGCGGGGGAGGAGGCTCCGGTCGACCGCCCCGGCGCCTTGGGAGCCGATGCCTTGCGGGTGATCGGGGCCTTGCGGCTGGCATGGGCCAGGAGCCGCGGGGCCTGGGGGGCCTTGGGAGCCGGCGCCTTGCGGGCGGTGATGATTCCTCCGCTGCCGTCATCCACCTTGAAGAAGCTGCTGGCCTCTTGCAACAGTCCCGCCTGGGAGGAGAGTTCTTCGGCGGTGGCCGCCATCTCCTCGGAGGAGCCGGCATTGCGTTGGATCACCTGATCGAGCTGCTGGATGGCGCTGTTGATCTGCCCGGCGCCCTGATCCTGTTCGCCGCTGGCGGAGGCGATTTCCTGGACCAGTTCGGCGGTTTTCTGGATGTCGGGGACCAGCCGGTTGATGATGGCCCCGGCCTTTTCCGCCACCGTCACGCTGGAGGACGAGAGTTGACCGATCTCTCCGGCGGCGGTCTGGCTGCGCTCGGCCAGCTTGCGCACCTCGGCGGCCACCACAGCGAAGCCCTTGCCATGTTCTCCGGCCCGGGCGGCCTCGATGGCGGCGTTCAGGGCCAGCAGATTGGTCTGGCGGGCGATCTCCTCGATGATGGAGATCTTTTCGGCGATCTCCTTCATGGCCTTGACCGCCTCTGCCACCGCCTTGCCGCCGGCGACGGCTTCGTTGGCCGCCCCTCGGGAGATGGCTTCGGTGGTCTGGGCATTTTCGGTGTTCTGACGGATGCTGGAGGCCATTTCTTCCATGGCCGCCGAGGTCTCCTCGATGGAGGCCGCCTGCTCCGTGGAGCCCTCGGCCATCTGTTGGGAGGATTCCGCCAGTTCGGCGCTGCCTGCCGCCACCTGGATCGCGGCCGCCTTGACCTTCTGGAAGGTCTCCCGCAGGCGGGTGATGGAGCTGTTGAGGGTGGCGGACATGCGGCCGAATTCATCCCGACCGGAGATATGGCAGACCGCAGTCAGATCGCCATCGCCCAGCTTGCCCACGAAGCGCATCATGCGGGTGAGGCTGGAGGCGATGAGCCGCCCGATGAACCAGGCGAAGAACGCCCCGATCAGCATGGCCGTAAGCGCCACGCCCATGGCCAGACGGCTGCCGGCTTCGACCGCGTCCGAGGCCTGGCGGGAGGTGGCGGCCATGACTTCCTGGGCGTCCTTGGTGGCCTGCTCGATGATGGGCTCGATGCGATGGACCGCTTTGCGCATGGTCTCGGTCAGCTGGGCGATGCGGGCATCCTCCTTGACCAGTTCCTGGAAGGCCGCCTGGTAGGCGGCCAGAATAGCCGTGACCTCCGCCTTCACCGGATCGGGCAGCATCGAGTCCTTGACCGCCTGACGCACGGCGTCCACCGACTCCCCGAGTTTCTTCACATACTTGTCGTCGCCGCGCAGGAGGTAGTCCTTCTCGTGCCGGCGGGCGAACAGGTAATTGCGCCAGATATCCGGGACGTAATGGGCCTCCAGGATTTTTTCCACGGCATGGGCCTTGGCGCTGAGTTCGGCAGCGGTCTCCTTGCCGGCGGCTCCCGAACTCTTCTGTTCGGCCACCGTGCGGGCGAAGATGGCCTCATAGGGGGGCAGGGTCTCCCGTAGCTGTCCCTTGGTGGCATCGGCCAGCAGGGAAACGTCGATTTCGGTGCGAATGGCGGCGGTGATTTCCTGGTATTTGGCGACGTATTTGTCGTCGCCGCGCAGGCGGAAATCCTTTTCCGCCCTTCTGGCCTGCAACAGCAGGATCTGGAGCATGTCGGTATCGAAATCCCGCAGCCGCTGTTCCAGGTCGTGGGCGGACTTGCGGAATTGTCCCTGCAGCCCGGATTCGGGGCTCAGGCCCTTGCGCTCCAGGGAGGCGGCGAGGGTGGCGAAGGTGGCACCGTATTCCTGGATGGCCGCCACGATCTCTCCGGCCTGGGTGACCCCGGTGGCGTTGCCTGCTGTATGGTTAAGGCGTTGCAGCTCGCCAGCCAGAGACTCGACGGTGCGCACCTGCTCCGCGACCTGCCCGACGTATTTGGCATCGGACCGCAGCAAAAAGTCCTTTTCGGAGCGGCGGGCCAGCAGCATGGCCCCGGAGATGTGCATGGCAGTGCTTTTGCGGGCTTCCTCGACTTTCAGGAGGGTGGTGTAGGTGAGATCAGTCGCGACCAGGGTACTCTGGTATTTCCAGATCACTCCCAGAAACAGCAGGCCGACCATCCCGAAGCCGATGCCGATTTTGGCGCCAATGCCAAGATTCTTGAACCCCTCGGACAGCCCCATGATTTGCTCTCCCCCAAAGCGAGAAAAAGGTTTGCGAGCCCTCCTGGAACGAGCCCACTGGGACCGGTCCCCTCTACCGGTTTTCGTAACTTTGCTATAGATGGGGGAGGCCTCCCTCCACCCTCCACCGATGAAAGTCGCTCCGCGACTTTCATCGGTAAAGTGACGAAAAATCAACCTGCTGATCCAGATTGATCAGGTTTAAACACCATTTCCCTCCCGGTCAAGGGCGGTTTCTATCCGCCCCGGGGCCGGGAATGGCTTCACTCCCCGCGGGCCTGGGGGTATCCTGAGACCCCCCAGCGACAGGCAGCCGGACGCGGAAGGAGGGCAAGGGATGGCGTGGGACGCAGGCAAGCCGCCGTCCGGCGGGTTGGATCCGGTGGAGACCCGCCAGGCGCGGCGCAACATGGTGGAGCTGCAACTGCTGGCCCGGGGGGTGCGGAATGTCGGGGTGCTGGAGGCCATGTCCGTCATCCCCCGGGAGCGGTTCATCGCCCGGGAGCTGGCGACGTTGGCCTACAACGACCGGCCCCTGCCCATCGAGGAGGGCCAGACCATCAGCCAGCCCTTCATGGTGGCAGTGATGGCCGAGGCCCTGGACCTGCGGGGCGACGAGCTGGTGCTGGAGGTCGGCGCCGGGTCGGGCTACAGCGCGGCGATCCTGTCCCGGCTGGCGCGGCGGGTGGTGGCGGTGGAGCGGATTCCCGCCCTGCTGGCGACGGCCCGGCGGACCTGGGCGGCCCTGGGGCTGGACAACATCGAGGGACGGGTGGGGGATGGCACCCTGGGGGTGCCGGACTGTGCCCCGTTCGATGCCATTTCAGTGACCGCCGGCGCCCCGCCGACGATTCCGCCCAGCCTGGCGGCGCAACTGCGACCCGGCAGCGGCCGCATGGTCATCCCCGCCGGCGACCGGGAGCTGCAAACCCTCTACACCGTGCGCCGGCGGGCCGACGGCAGCCTGACCCGGGAGCCTGGAGGAATGTGCCGGTTCGTGCCGCTGCTGGGGAAGGAGGGGTGGTGATGCCGGGAAGAGGAATGGCTGTCGGATGGCCAAATCCAATTGAGAGGGGTTACTGCTCCCGTCTCTGCGGGGGCTCCTGCCACTCCAGATATCCCAGCGGCCGGTCGAAGGTATAGCTCCAGGGCCGGTCGATGTAGCGGCGCTTGGTGTGTTTGGTGCGGTCCAGTGAGCCGGATTCCCGTTCCACCAGGGGCAGGGTGACCACATAGGCGGCGGTGCCCATGGCGGTGGCCAGCAGGCCCAGGGGGCGCAGGAACATCAGGTCGGCGCCCATCTCCAGGATGTTGGGAGGCTTGCGCTCCTCGGCGGCCACCGGCGGGGCGGCGGCCAGCAGCAGGGCCATGGCGGTCGGCAGGATTTTGCATACAATGGCGGCTCGGGCCATGGGAAGACCTCCCCCGGGAGAGTGGGATGGACCCGACGGGGTATTACCCCATGCACCACGGAGATGCAAGCCCTGTTCCGTTGCGTGCGCCATTGGCCCAATCCTGACACCAACTTTGATGGATGGGGGAGGCCTCCCTCCACCCGCCACCGATGAAAATCGCGGAGCGACTTTCACGGTAAGAATGTATTGTGGGCAGCGTCGAGTAACGGATAAACTGACCGTGCCGGCAGCCTTGGGAGTTCCCCAGGTGATTCGGTGGCAATCTCTCCAAAGGAGAAGCAAGCCATGTATGCAGTGGAAATTGAAACGTCCATCATTGATCACCGTCTCACCGCTCACAGCAACCGCCTGCCTGCCAATGCACCCCATGTCAAAGTCATCGTACTGGTTGAAGAGGGCGCTGACGATCCGGAATTCGACATTCTCGCCCTGGCACATGCGGCCCAGGCCAGCTTCCCGAAAGTCGATCTTGCCACGCTGCGGCAGGAGTTTACTGCCATGCGTGACGAATGGGATGCAGGAGAGCGCCATTATTGAGCCCCCCCACCTGTCTGCTTGATACCAACGTTCTGATCGACTATTTGGCACGGCACCCCGAAGTTTCTTTCATTCGGAGGGTCGAGCATGTCCTGGTCGAAGGCGCAGCCGTCTCGATCATCACCACCATCGAACTGCTGGGATGGCGCGGCCATACCGACCAGAGCCGTCTGGATGCCCGAAACTTGCTGCGGGGCGTGGCCGAAATCCCCCTTTCCCGCATGGTGGCCAACCAGGTCATTGCGCTGCGCGAGCGGTTTGCCATTAAATTGCCGGATGCCATCATCGCCGCCAGTGCCATGGTGGAAGACCTGCCGCTCATGACCCGCAACCTGGACGACTTCAGGCGGATCGAGACATTGCGGCTGATCAATCCGTTCGAGGGGGCAGGGTGACCGGCGGTGCCCATGGCGGTGGCCAGCAGGCCCAGGGGGCGCAGGAACATCAGGTTGGCGCCATCTTCAGGATGTTGGGAGGCTTGCGCTTCTCGGCGGCCAGGGACGGGGCGGCGGCCAGCAGCAGGGCCATGGCGGTCGGCAGGATTTTGCATACAATGGCGGCTCGGGCCATGGGAAGACCTCCCCGGCTGAAGTGGGATGGACTGGGTGGGGTATTAACCCCACGGACCATGGGGTTGCAAGCCTTGTTCCGTTGAGGAGTCGCCGTTGACCTGTTCCAGATATTGGTTGGTTTTCCTGCTGCTGTGGTCCCTGGCGGCGGAGGCAGCCGGCGGGGCGGCGGACCAGACGCCGTTGCAGCGGGCGGCCTGGGAGGGGGATCTGGACCAGGTGACCGCCCTGCTGGACCAGGGCGCGGACCCCAACGCCCGGGATGGCACCGGGGCCACGGCCCTGCATTTCGCCGTGCGCCGCGACCGGATGGCGGTGATCCGCCTTCTCCTGGAGCGGGGCGCACGCACCGATCTGGCCCTGGTCAGCGGCCACACCCCCCTGCATCTGGCGGTGCGCAAGAATCTTCTGCCGGCGGCTCGTCTGCTGCTGGACCACCAGGCGCCGGTCAATGCCCCGGACCGGGGCGGGCGCACGCCCCTGCACCATGCCCAGCCGGCCATGCTCGACCTGCTGTTGCGCCACGGGGCCGATCCCAATGCGCGCAACGCCATGGGTCGGACCCGTCTGCATGGCGCCGAGGCCCCGGTGGCCCAACGGCTGTTGCGGGCCGGGGCCGACCCCAACCGGCCCGATGTGCGTGGCCGCACCCCGCTCTACGAGGCGACTCCGGAAACGGCGGCCCTGCTCCTGGCCGGCGGTGGCGACATCACCCGCCTCGACCAGAGCGGCGATACCCCCCTGATGGCGGCGGTCAAGCGCAACGACCTCGCCGTGGCGACGGTGCTGGCCAGGGGAGGACCGGCGGCCCTGGCCATGCCCGATGGCACCGGCTGGCTGCCCCTGCATTGGAACATGGCCCAGGGCCGGGAGGAGATGGCGCTGCTGTTGATTCAGGCCGGAGCCCCGGTCAACCGACCCCATGGCGAGGGCGGCTGGCGTCCCCTGCACCGGGCCAGCCTGCCCCTGGCCAAGGCCTTGATGGCCGCCGGGGCCGACCCGGAACTGCAGGACGACCACGGCGACCGACCCCTGCATTGGGCCGCCCGGGAGGGTCGCACCGGGGTGGTCGCCTTGCTGGTGGAAGGCGGGGTGGTCCTGGACGCCCCCAACCGGGCCGGCCTGACGCCCAAGGATCTGGCCCTCCAGGGCGGGCATGCCGCGGCGGCGGCCCGTTTGCGTGGGGCCGGCCTGCTCCTGGGTGCCACCCCGAAGGCCTCCGGCGAATTTGCCATGCGCCTGACCCAGTCACCCACGACGTGCGCACAGGCCCGGGAACGCAACCGGGCCTGCGGGGCAAAAATTGTCGCCGGGCAGGCCTGCACCCCCGAGGAACTCCAGCCCCCGCCGCCCGCATGTCGGCAGGCAGAACGGCCGGTCAGCCCAGGCCCCACTGCGCCATCGTCCGGGTCCACCATGGATACACCAGCACCATGAGCAGGCTGCCCAGGAGCAGCAGCATGGTCAAAATCAACTTGCTCCGCCGGGTGAAGCGCGGCGAGAGCAGAAGCTGAGGAATCGCCAGGGGACCGAAGAGGATAATCATGGCCCAGACCGCCCATTTGGCGAGGAACCAATGGGTTTGGGGTGGGGCAGGGGTCGCAGGATCCGGTGTGTCGTCCATGGGGGTCTCCTTTCCGCTGACAGGGATGTTCTGTATACCCGATGCCTTGTCTTCCGGCACTTGGTGTGAAAGGATTTGATTTGGATCAATTCTACAGGGAGCGCCAGTATGAACTGGTTTCTAGGTCTCGGTTTTTCCAAGAAAATCATCGGGCTGTTCGCCGTCATCCTCCTGCTGGCCATGCTGGTGATGGGGGGCGTCCTCATGGAGCGGATCATCGGGGATTTCCAGCATGAAAAGACCCTGGTCTCTCAGGCCATTCTCAGCCAGGGCGACGTGGTGCGCCGCAACCTGGGGGAGGGATGGAAAAAGCAGCTGTTCAAGGACAAGCTCTGGGAGGAGGCCCAGGGCTGCCGCAAGGCCGGATCGGTCGAGGACCGCCTGGCCTGCGCCCGCCGCACCGAGCTGCACGGCATGATTCCGGTGATCATGATGCTGCAATCCGGCCAGCAGGCGGCCAAGGACGCGGGGTTCGTGCTGCGGGCCGCCAAGCGCACCAGCCCCCGGGATCCCAAGGCCCAGGCCACGCCGGCGGAATTGCGGATTCTGGACCGCATGACCAAGGAGGGCAAGGCGGAGCTGGCGGTGGAGGACGAAGAAGCGGGTGAATTCATCTTCGCCAGGGAGATCAAGGCCGAGCAGGGCTGCATGATCTGCCACGGCAATCCCTCGACCAATCCCCTGGGGGATGACAAGGACGTGTTCGGGTTTGCCCTGGAAGGCTGGCGGGTGGGCGATCAGGTGGGCATCCTGACCCTGACCGCGCCCCTCTCCGAGTTGGAGAAAGCCCAGAGTTCCGGTATGGTACAAGTGTCCCTGCTGGTGCTGGCCGCCCTGGCCGTCGGCGGCGGCCTCTTCGTGGTGATCATCGGCCGGTTCGTCCAGCGGCCGGTGGAGCAGATTTCCGCCGGGCTGGTGAAATTTTCCCAGGGGGATCTGTCGGCCCAGGTGGCGGTGGTCACCGGTGACGAAATCGGCCAGGCCGCCCAGGCCCTCAACACCGCCGCCGAAAAGTTGGGTGCGGTGGTGGCGCAGGTGGTGGACTCCGCCGAAAAGGTCGCCGCCGGCAGCGAGCAGCTGTCGGCCAGCTCCAGCCAGATCGCCGAAGGCGCCACCCGCCAGGCGGCCAACATCGAACAGACCAGCTCGGCCATGGAGGAGATGACCTCCAACATCGCCCAGAATACCGACAACGCCGCCCAGACCGAAAAGATCTCCGGCAAGGCCGCCGGCGATGCCGAGGAGGGCGGCAAGGCGGTGGTGGAAGCGGTGGGCGCCATGAAAGAGATCGCCGAGAAGATCTCCATCATCGAGGAGATCGCCCGGCAGACCAACCTGCTGGCCCTGAACGCCGCCATCGAGGCGGCCCGGGCCGGGGAGCATGGCAAGGGCTTCGCGGTGGTGGCGGCGGAGGTGCGCAAGCTGGCGGAGCGCAGCCAGACCGCCGCCGGCGAGATCACCCACCTCACCACCTCCAGCGTCCAGGTGGCGGAGCGGGCCGGGCAACTGCTCAAGGCCTTGGTGCCGGACATCAAGAAGACCGCCGAACTGGTGCAGGAGATCACCGCCAGCAGTCGGGAGCAGAACCAGGGCGCGGACCAGATCAACACCGCCGTCCAGGAACTGGACCAGGTGATCCAGCAGAACGCCGGCGCCTCCGAGGAGATGTCCGCCACTGCCGCCGATCTGTCCAAGGAGGCGGCCCAACTGCTGGGAGCCACCGCGTTCTTCAAGTCCTCGTCCCACAGTTGGTGATATCCCAAGCGGCCGACCCCGGAGCATTGGGGCTGGCCGCTTGGGAATGTGATGGAGTTTCTGTTGATGGAGGGTGGAGGGAGGCTTCCCCCATCCATCTAAAGATGGAGGGTGGAGGGAGGCTTCCCCCATCGATCGAAATCAACCCCGGCTCTCCAGCTCTTCCCAGCGGCCATACAGCGCCGCCAATTCCTGTTCCACCGCCGTCAGACGGGCCTGGGCCGCGCCGACGGTCGTTCGGTCCTGTTTGAAGAACAGCGGGTCGGCCATGGTGGCGTGGAGGCGGGCCTGTTCGTCCTCCAGGGTTTCGATCCGTTGCGGCAGGTCCGCCAGTTCCAGGCGTTCGGCGTAGGTCAGTTTTTTGCTGTCCGTCCGGGCCGGAGGTTTGGTGGGTTCGGCCGCGGCCCGGGGTCTGGTGGCCGGGAGTACTGCCTCCGGCGCCGGCAGCCGCTGCCGCAGCCAGTCGCCATATCCCCCGACATGTTCCTCCAGCCGCCCCCCGCCCTCGAACACCAGCAGGCTGGTCACCACGTTGTCGAGAAAGGTCCGGTCGTGGCTGACCAGCAGCACGGTGCCGGAGAACTCCACCAGCAGGATCTCCAGCAGCTCCAGGGTGTCGGCGTCCAGGTCGTTGGTGGGTTCGTCCAGCACCAACAGGTTGGCGGGCCGGGCGAATAGGCGGGCCAGCAGCAGGCGGTTGCGTTCCCCGCCGGACAGCACCTTCACCGGGGAGCGGGCGCGGTCCGGGGGAAAGAGAAAGTCGCCCAGGTAGCTGATGACATGGCGGCTCCGCTCGCCCACCTGGATCTGCTGCCGGCCGTTGGCCACGCTGTCGGCCACGCTGGCTTCTGGGTCCAGCTGGGCGCGGGATTGATCGAAATAGGCCACCTCCAGCCGGGTGCCCAGCAGCAGCCGGCCCCGGTCCGGCGGCAGCCGGCCCAGCAGGATCTGCAACAGGGTGGTCTTGCCGCAGCCGTTGGGGCCGATCAGCCCCACCTTGTCACCCCGCAGGATGGTGGTGGTGAGCCCCCGGATGCAGGGCACATCGGCATAGCTGTAGTGGACATCTTCCGCCTCCACCACCAGGCGGCCGGGGCCGGCGGCTTCCTGGATCGCCAGGCGTGCCTGCCCGGTCCGTTCCCGCCGGGCCAGCCGTTCCCGGCGCATGGTCTGCAGGGCCCGCACCCGGCCCATGTTGCGGGTGCGGCGCGCCTTGATGCCCTGGCGGATCCAAACCTCCTCCTGGGCCAGTTTGCGGTCGAACACCGCCTGCTGCCGTTCCTCGGCCTCCAGGGCGGCTTCCTGGCGGCGCAGGAAGTCGTCGAATCCGCCCGGATAACTCAACAGGCGCCCGCGATCCAGGGCCACCACCCGGGTGGCCAGCCGCCGGGCCAGGGCCCGGTCATGGGTGATGAACAGCACCGCCCCCCGAAAGCCGACCAGGGTGTTTTCCAGCCATTCGATGGACGGCAGGTCCAGGTGGTTGGTGGGTTCGTCCAGCAGCAGCAGATCAGGGTCCGTCACCAGGCAGCGGGCCAGCAGCACCCGCCGTTTCAACCCTCCGGACAGGGTTTCGAAGGGCAGATCGCCGTCCAGACCCATGCGGGTGAGTACCGTCTCCACCCGCTGCCGGGCGCCCCAGGCCCCGGTGCGGTCCAGTTCCTGTTGCAGCTGGCCGAGTTGGTCCAGATCGTCGCTGCGGGCCGCCCGCTGATAGGCCCCCAGCAGCCGTCCCACCGCGCCCAACCCCGCGGCGGTCACCTCCAGGATCGATCCGCTCCAGTCCTGGGGAATCTCCTGCTCCAGCCGGACGGTGGTCAGTCCTGGCGTGCGGGCCACCTGACCGGTGTCGGGCTCCAGCTCGCCGCTGATGATCTTCATCAGGGTGGTCTTGCCACTGCCGTTGCGACCCACCAGGCAGACCCGTTCCCCCCGGTCCAGGGGCAGATCGACCCCTTCGAGCAATGGTTGCCCGCCGAACCGGTGTCCCACGCCCTGGATGTGAATCAGCGCCATGCCTGCAATCCTCCGCCCGATCCTTGGCCAGCGCCGCTCTTTTCCTTTTGCGTCCAGCGGCGGATGGCATTAACCTGTACCCACGGTAACCTTTCAGGATAACGCGGCGGCTTCATGCAGAACAGTGGGCAACAGACGGTTTCCTTTCTCAAGGGACTGGTGCTTTTTTACTTGATTTTCCTGGTGGTCTTCTTTGCGGCCACGCCATTCCTCGCCTTCTGGCTCTATTGGGAGACCGACCTCAGCACCTCCATGCTGCCGGAACTGATCGGCTTCTGTCTCCAGGGCGGCTTTCTGGTCCTGGTCTTCGCCCTGTTCGAACGACGTTCCGTCATCAATGCCAAGCGCAACCAGAAGCTGATCCTGCGCAGCTATCTGGGATCCCTGCTGCAACGGGCCATGGCACCCGACCGCAACCCGGTCCATGGCATGCTGCCGGCCCTGGAAGCCTTCGCCGCCGAACGGGAAGCCCTGGCGGCGGGCACCCTGGATCCGTCCATCCGCACCCGGCTGCGGGAGGCCCTGGAGCGGGAGGCGGTGTCCCTGGAGTCCCTCGGCGCCGTGGCCGCCCAGATCGACCACGAACACCTCACCGCCTGGTCGGGTCTGGTGGAATGCGCCCGCGACATCCGCCGCGCCCCGGACGCCGAAGCCACGGATCGCGCCATCACCGCCCTGTTGGACCACATCGCCGACTTCGATCAATCCCCCATCCTGTAGCCTGGACGGGAGTCGATCATGCTGACCATGCAACAGTTGCTTGGTGGCCTGACACCGTTTCTTGCTGTCAACGTTTTGTGACTGGACTTTAGAGGCACACCTCTTGTCGCCGACCGGCCAGAATAATTGACGCGGGACAAGAGGTCCGGTCCCGTCCCCTTGGCCGAAGCAGGGGGACGGGGGCAGCATGATTGTTATTTTCTAATTAATATATTGATAAATATAAATTACTGGCTGATTTATATGTAACACATTGTAATAAGCTGGGCGCGAGATCGAACATTCATGAAGCATCAGTCTGGATGTCGGCTATCTTTTGTTACAAAATCACAAAGATTGTTGCATTGAAAGATTATAATATTCTATTAAAAACAGCAAGATACACAATAGTGTGAAAAATATTTCAGGAACAGGAAATTTTATTTGCACATTATGTCCAACATGGGACACCATTGTATTAACTTTGTTGTAATGTGTCAGGAACAACAGGTGCCACGGCCGATTGACCAGGGTGAGAGGGGGGGGGGAGCAGCAGCAA
>PEAP01000072.1 GCA_002753665.1 Magnetococcales bacterium DC0425bin3 | reverse complement strand
GCAACAGATCCAGACTGGGGGCCAGCAGAAACAGGCCGAAGAACCCCGTGCGCAACAGGCGCCGCCGGGCCTGGAGCCGTGACCAGGAAAGCGTCGATGGGCGGGGGAGCGTCATGGGGGGTCCTCAGGTCCCCAGATGGGCGTGGATGACTTCCAGCAACGCGGCCACGGTCTCGTCATCGTCGCTCAACGCCTCCGCCAGGGCCGAACGGCACGCCGCCAGCGGCGGAAAACCGCCCTGGATCAAACGCGCGGCATGGATCAACAACCGGGTTCCGACCCCTTCGTCGAGGTCCACGTCGCCCAAGGCCCGCAAGGCATTGCCCAGGGTCACCAGCCGTGCGGCCCAATGGGCGTCGATGCCGGTTTCACCCACCAGCACAGCCTGCTCCACCGCCGGGGGGGGGAAACCGAAGCGCAACGAGACGAAACGTTGCCGGGTGCTGGGTTTCATCCCCTTCATCATGTTCTGGTAGCCGGGATTGTAGGACACCACCAGCATGAATTCCGGTGGAGCGTCCAGGAGTTCACCGGTCCGATCCAGTGGCAGTTGCCGACGGTCGTCGGCCAGGGGATGGAGGATGACGGTGGTGTCCTTGCGGGCCTCCACCACCTCGTCCAGGTAGCAGATCCCCCCGGCCCGCACCGCCCGGGTCAGGGGACCGTCGTGCCAGACGGTGGCGCCGTCGGCCCCGATCAGATGTCGGCCCACCAGATCGGCGGCGGTCAGGTCGTCGTGGCACGCCACCGTCAACAGGGGCCGGCCCAACCGTTGGGCCATGTGGCGCACGAACCGGGTCTTGCCGCACCCGGTGGGACCTTTGATCGCCACGGGCAGCCGCTGCCGGTAGGCGAATTCGAACAGCGCCGTCTCGTCCCCCACGGGGTGGTAGGGGAGCAGATCCTGGGCGACGGCAATGGTATGGGGCACGCGCATGTCCACGGGACGGTTTCCGGGCGGTCGGTGGTTACAGGGCAACCGGGGGGACTGACTTTGCTGGATGGGGGAGGCCTCCCTCCCCCATCCACCGATGCAAGCCGGTTTCCGTGGTCAGTCCCCCCGGTTGACGGCCTCAGGCACTCACCTCGGCGGCTGCGCCAGCGGGGGCCTTGGTGAAGAAGCTGGCCAGGTAGGTCACCAGACCTCCCATGAACACCAGCCCGCTGAACAGGCGCAACCAGTAGAAGAAGGCGATCTTCTCCTGCACATCCATGAAGGAGCCGGGGGTTTCACCCATGCGCTGCAGGTAGACTTGCAGGATGCCGGCGCCGGTGAGGAACAGGGTGATGAACACCATGGAAACCGTCATCAGCCAGAATCCCCACATTTCCAGGACCTGGGACTGGTCCCCGCTGGTGGGGCCATGGCCGCGGAGGTGGGGCATGGCGTAGGAGATGATGGTCAGAACGATCATCACATAGGCGCCGTAGAAGGCCATGTGTCCATGGGCGGCGGTGATCTGGGTGCCGTGGGTCAGATAGTTGATCGGGGCCAGGGTGTGCATGAAGCCCCACACCCCCGCGCCCAGGAACGCCATCACCGCGGTTCCCATGGCCCACAGGGCGGCGGCCTTGTTGGGATGGTTGCGCCGCCGTTTGTTGATCATGTTGAAGGCGAACAGCACCATCATGAAGAACGGGATGGGCTCCAGGGCCGAGAAGACCGAACCGATCCACTGCCAATACTCCTGGGTGCCGATCCAGTAGTAGTGGTGGCCGGTGCCCAGGATGCCGGTGATCAGGGTGACGGCGATGATCAGATACAGCCACTTCTCGATCACCTCCCGGTCCACGCCGGTGACCTTGATCAAGACGAAGGCCAGGATCGCCCCCAGGATCAACTCCCACACCCCTTCCACCCACAGATGCACCACCCACCACCAGAAATACTTGTCCAGCACCAGATTGTCGGGGTTGTAGAAGGAGAACAGGAACATCACCGCCAGTCCCACCAGACCGGTCATCAGCACGATGTTGATGGAGGTCTTGCGGCCTTGCAGGATCGTCATGCCGATATTGAACAGGAAGCCCAGGGCGACGATCACGATGCCGATCTTGGTGATGGTGGGCTGCTCCAGGAATTCCCGCCCCATGGTGGGCAGCACATCGTTCATGGTCAGCCTGGCGAGCCCCGCATAGGGCACCAGCAGATAGCCCAGCACGGTCAAGGCCCCGGCCACCAGGAACACCCAGAACAGGAGTTTGGCCAGCAGGGGGCTGTAGAGTTCGGTTTCCGCCTCCTCCGGCACCAGATAGTAGGCCGCGCCCATGAACCCGAACAGCAGCCAGACGATCAGAAGGTTGGTGTGGACCATGCGGGCGACGTTGAAGGGAATGGCCGGGAACAGGAAATCGCCGATCACATACTGGGTGCCGAGGATCAGGCCGAACAGGATCTGACCGACGAACAGTCCCAGGGCGCCGATGAAATAGAGCCGGGCGACGGCTTGAGATTGATAGTGCATGTCGAATTCTCCCTCACCCTTCGCGATTCGGCGGCCAGCCGGCGGTGTTGATTTCCGAGGTCCATTTCAGGAACTGGGCGACGGCCTCCAACTCCTCTTCGGACAGGTTGAACTGGGGCATCTGACGGCGTCCCTCCACGCCGCTGGGCTGGGCGCGGATCCAATCCCGGATGAATTCCAAGCCGCCGTCGGCTCCGCCCCGGCGCCCATAGACATTGCCCAGTTCCGGAGCAAAATAGGCGCCCTCCCCCAGCAGGGTGTGGCAGCCGATGCAGTTGTTGTTCTCCCAAACCTTCTTTCCCAGGGCCACCTGGGGCGTGATGTTGGCGCGGTTGTCCCGCTCGGGCAGCCCGCTGAGGGTGCCCATGGTGAGACCCAGGAACACCAGGAGGAAAAAGACCGATCCCCCGAAAAAGATGTTCCGCGACGTGGAAATGGTGAATCGTTCGCTCATTCCTCCACCCTTCTGATGGCTCGATCGTTGTCCGGCCGATGTGTTGCCGTGACAGTCGCTCCGCGACTGTCATGACAGTTTACAGTCCCACACACCTGGCCCTGTTGACAATAAAGGGTAGAGCAGAAATAATCGGGACGCCTTGACATAAATCAAGACCAAAGAAGAATAATTTTTCATGTCGACCCTGCCGAAATATTTCGGAAAAGGTTCCAGTCGCCTTAACGCCGAGAATCACCCTGTAAAAATTTAGTTTTACAGAGGCAGACGGAAACAAACTTTAATCGGTTGAGGGCGAAGGGCCGCCGGGGGCCATTATGGAGTTTTCCACCACCGATTCGTTCTGGTATCCTGATCCTGTGAGCAATGGCGCCCCAAGGCCGGGAGAACAGACATGGCGCAAGCCTTGACCGTTGATGATATTTTGAAGATGTTCGAGGAAACCAGCCGCCTGATCAAGGAGTCGGCAGCCCAGGCGGCCGCCAGGCAGAAAGAAGCCGAAGCCCAGGCGGCCGCCAGGCAGAAAGAAGCCGAAGCCCAGGCGGCCGCCAGGCAGAAAGAAGCCGAAGCCAGGCAGAAAGAAGCCGAAGCCAGGCAGAAAGAAGCCGAAATCAGGCAGAAAGAAGCCGAGGCCCGGTTCGAACGCAAGATCGAGGAAAACAATCGGATGCTGCAGGAAAGCCGTGCCGATGCCGAGCGAAGGCACCAGGAAACCGAGCGCATGTTTCAGGAAACCGACAGGAAGATGAAGGAGACGTCCACCCGGATCGGTCGACTGGGGGAACGCTGGGGGGAGTTCGTCGAAGGTCTGGTGGCGCCGGCGTGCGAGACCATGTTCATGGAACGCGGGATACCGGCGCACAAGGTCTATTCGCGGGTGAGGGCCAGACTGCCCGGCAATCGCCGCATGGAGATCGACCTGCTGGTGAGCAACGACACGGTGGTCGTGGGCGTGGAGGTGAAGAGCAACCTGAGGTCGGAAGATGTCCGGCAGCATGTGGAGCGGCTGGGCGCGTTCAAGGAGTTCTTTCCCGAGTTCGCCCGGAAGCGCCTCATGGGCGCCGTGGCCGGGATCGTGGTGGAAGAGGGAGTGGCCGAGTACGCCATGAAGCAGGGGCTGTTCGTGATCATGCAGTCCGGGGACAACGTCCGGCTGATCAACGAACCCGCTTTCGCGCCGCGCATCTGGTAGGGACGGGCGCAATGCGATTGCCCTGGGGAAAACGCTGGAAATCGTGACTGAAACCTGGTCACGGCTGGCGTTGCCGGTCATTTCCTGTCCCGGTTGCAACGACGACAGTGACGCAACATCTTGAAATTATTTATGACCATAGTGTGGTCACCGGTTTCACACGCCAGCGACCATGGACCGCACCAGCCCCTCGGCCTCCACCAGCGCCTCTTCGACCCCGTAAGGCAGGTTCACGCACAGAAACCCGCTGCCGTAGAGGTTGCGGGGCGATTCCGGATCGGCCACCCGCACCTCGCGGCGGGCGAAGCCGGGCAGGGCCGCCTGCTCCAGGGTTCGGCACAGCGGCGGGTGCAGATCGTCCCGCAGCAGCGGATACCACAGCAGGACCACCCCATGGGGGCATTTGCGGTGGATGTCCAGCACGAACTGCCCGGCCTGAGCGTATTCAGTCTTCACCTCGTAACTGGGATCCACCAGGATCAGGCAGCGGCGCGGCCGGGGGGGCAGAATGGCCAGGACGCCTTCGTACCCGTCCCGGTCATGGATATGGACGTTGGCGCCGCGCAGATGCCGGCGCAGGGCCACCTGGGCCCGGGGATGCAGTTCCATCAGGTGCAGATGGTCGGTGGGCCGCAGCAGGAGCTGGGCAAGGCGGGGGGAACCCGGGTAATGATCGGGGCCGTGGCGTTCATGAATCAGCTTCAGAACCCGCCGGTAGGGATGTCCCTCCGGCAGCAGCCCCCGCTCCAACAGGCGGCGCACGCCCAGCAGCGCCTCCCCGGTCTTGCGGGCCTCGGCCGCTTCCAGATCGTAGAGCCCCGCCCCGGCGTGGCTCTCGATATAACTGAGGGGCTTGTCCTTGGCGGTCAGCCGGGCCAACACCACGGCCAGGGTGAGGTGCTTGTGGACATCGGCCGGACCGCCGGCATGAAAGTCGTGCAGATAGGACAGCATGGCACTTGAAAGCCGCTCCGGCGATTCTCACGGTAAACGATGTTGCAGCAACTCCGCCACCACCGCCGCCGCGCCACCCGCCGGCGGCAGGAGCTGCCGTTTGACCTCGGCAAACCCCACCCGCATCGCCGCCGCGGCCTCGGCATCGTTCAACAAATGCTCCAGATCCGCCGCCAACCGCCCGGGGGTCGCCTGGTGCTGGATCCGCTCGGGCGCCAGGCCCCGGCCGGCCACCAGGTTGGGCAGGGCGATGAACGGAACGTCGATCAACCGCTTGCCCACCTGATAGTTGAACGCGCCGACCCGATAGGCCACCACCATGGGCGTGCCCAGCAGGGCGGTTTCCAGGGTGGCGGTCCCCGAGGCCACCAGGGCCACATCGGCGGCGGCCACCAGGTCCCAGGTCCGACCCTGGCGCTCCAGAATGCGGCCGTGATCCCCCGGCGGCCACAGGGCTTGGCGCTGCCGGTCGGAAATGCTGTCGGCCCGGGCCAGCACGAAGCGCACGCCGGTTATCCGCTGCTCCAGCAGCCGGGCCGCCTCCAGAAAGATCGGCAGCAGGCGCGACCATTCCCCCACCCGGCTGCCAGGCAGCAGAGCCACCAGGGGCGCCGCGTCGGCAACCTCCAGCTCGCGCCGCACCGTGGCCCGGTCGCTCCGGGAACGGACCCGGTCCACCAGGGGATGACCCACGAAGGTGACCGGCAGGCCGGTGCCGGCATAGATCGCCGGCTCGAAGGGCAGCACCACCAGCAGATGATCCAGCAACCGGGCGATGCGTCGCACCCGGCCGCGCCGCCAGGCCCACACCTGGGGGCTGACGTAATGCACCACCGGAATCCCCAGCCGCCGGGCCACCCGGGCCAGGGAAAAGTTGAAATCCGGCAGGTCGATGGTGATCAGCAGATCCGGGGGCTGCTCCCGCAGTTGCGCCAGCAGCCGCCGGCGGATCGCCAGCACCCGGGGCAGGCGCCGCAGGGCCTCGGACAGGCCGATGATGGCCAGGGGGGCACCGTCGCACAGCTGGATCTGCCCCTGGGCCGCCATCCGCGGCCCCCCCACCCCTTGGGCCTGGAGATCCGGAAAGCGGCGGCGCAGGCCCTCCAGCAGATCGGCCCCCAGCCAATCCCCGGACGCCTCACCGGCCACCAGCAGGAGCCGCAAGGTCACAACAGAGCGGCCTGGCGGGCGAACTGGGCCACGGTGCTGCGGATGGCCTCCACCACCTGCAAGGCCCGCCGTCCCTCGTGACCCGACACCACCGGCGGACGCCCCTGGCGCACCGCCGCGCAAAAGGCGCGCACCTCGGCCTCCAGGGTGTCATGGTCGCGGATGGGAATCACCTCCGGGGTGAAGGTGTCGGCAGTGGCGCCGTCCAGGGCCATGGGGCCGTTGCGACGCCGCACCAGGTGGATATCCTTGGTGATGAAATCCAGGCTGATGAAGGCATCGTCCTGGAACAGGCGGATGCGCCGGGTCGCCTCCCGGGCCACCCGGCTGGCGGTGATGGTGGCCACCGTGCCGTTGGCGAACTTGAGCCGGGCGTTGGCCAGGTCGATGTGCCGGGTCACCACCGGCGCGCCGATGGCCTCCACCGCCACCACCTCGACCTCGGCCCCGATGAAATTGAGGATCAAGTCCACGTCGTGGATCATCAGGTCCAAAATGACATCCACGTCCAGCGCCCGGTTCTTGAACGGGGCCAGGCGGGCGGATTCGATGAAGCGGGGGGTCTTCAACAGGCCACTGTCCTGCAGCGCCAGCACCGCCGGGTGAAAGCGCTTCAGGTGCCCCACCTGCAACACCCGGCCCCGATCCTCGGCCAGGGCGATCAGGGCGTCGGCCTCGGGCAGGGTGGCGGTCATGGGTTTTTCCAGCAGGATGTGGACCCCCGCCTCCAGGCATTCCCGGGCCACGCCGAAATGCGCCACCGTGGGTACGGCGATGATGGCGGCATGCAGCCGGGGCAACAGGTCCCGAAAGTCGGCGAAGTCCGCCACCCCCAGCTCCCGGCCCACGGCCCGGGCCCGCTGCGGGTTCTGGTCCGCCACCCCCGTCAGCTCCACCCCGGCCATGGCGCGCAGTTTCTGGGCATGAAAATGGCCCAGATAGCCGGTGCCGATCACCCCCACCCGCAGCGCTTCCCCCGGTTTCAGGTCCGGTCCCTCGATGATCATGGGGTCTCCTCCCCCGGTATGACAAGGTTCTCCTCCGACCCGGCATCCAGCCCGGAGAGGGCGACGATCACCAGTTGCTGGCGGTCGGCGGCGGTCAGGGTGGTTTCGGGATCCAGGATCAGCACGCTGCCCGCCTCCACCGCCAGCACCGACACCCCCGATTCCGCCAGGGCCTGCACGGTCCCCGGGCCGATGGTGGGCAGGTCCAGACGCCGCTCCTGGCCCGGCTTGCTCACCTTGACCATCACCCCCCGCCCCCCGGCCAGCGGGCCGGCCCGGCGGATCATGGCATCGGTGCCCTCCATGGCCTCCACCGCCACCACCGCCCGGTCGCGCACCACCACCGCCTGGCCGATGTCCAGCCGACCCAGGGCCTGGGCCATGCGCCAGCCGTAGCGAATCTGTTCCCATTGGGCCGCATCGGGGGTCAGACGGGTGAGGGTTCCGGCGGGGACCAGCAGGTCGGGACAGAAATCCTGCACGCCCCGCACCTGAAAGCCCCACTCTTCCACCAGCGTCGCCACCGCGCGCAGCAGCAGGTCATCGTTGAGATGGCGCAGGCGGGCCACCAGGCCCAAGGCCATGGTGTCGGGTCGTGCCGACCAGATGCGGGATTTGGTGATCCCGCCGGCGAACACCACCTGGGTCACCCGCTGCTGTTGCAGGTATTTCAGGATGCGGCGAAACTGCCCCAGGCGCACCCAGATCATGGCGTCGGCCAGCTCCTCCAGGGCCGGATCGGCCTCGCCGACATGGCCGACGATGACCAGAGGACAGGGTACAGCGGCCCGCAGGCAACGGGCGAACAGCAGGGGCAGGCGGCCGTTGCCGGCCACCAGTCCGATCCGGGCCCGGGGGGACCCGCTGCCGCTCAACGGCAGATGCCCCGCTGGGTGGCCTGGAGGAATTCCAGGATGCACTGCACTTCCGGCAGGGCGGCGGTCTCGCTGCGTTCCAGTTCCTCGATGGCCTGTTCCAGCCGCAGGTTGGAGCGGAACACCAGGCGATGGGCGCCGCGGATGGCCTTGATGACCTCTTCGCTGAAACTGTAGCGGCGCAGCCCCACCACGTTGACCCCGGTGACCTTGGCCCGGTTGCCGGCGGCGGAGGCGAAGGGAATGACATCCATGGAGACCGCCGAGGCGCCGCCGACAAAGGCATGCTGGCCGATGCGGGCATACTGATGGATGGCGGTCAAGCCGCCGATCACCGCCCGATCCTGGATCTCCACATGCCCGGCCAGGGTGGCGCCGTTGGCCATCTGCACATGATCCCCCACCCGGCAATCATGGGCCACATGGCTGTAGGCCATGATCATGCAGTGGTCTCCCACCCGGGTCAGGCCGCCCCCCTCCACCGTGCCGCGGTGGATGGAGACGTATTCGCGGATCTGGCAGGACTGGCCGATCTCCACCCGGGTGGCCTGGCCGGCGTAATGGATGTCCTGGGGCGGCTTGCCGACGGAGGTGAAGCTGTGGATGCGGCTGTGCTTGCCGATGGCGGTATGCCCCTCGATGACCGCATGGGCATCCACCGCCACCCCTTCTTCCAGATGCACATGGGGACCGATCACCGCATAGGGGCCGACCTGCACGCCGGCGTCGATCCGGGCGCCGGGCGCCACGACGGCGGTTTCATGGATCACGGCCGGTTCAGCCATCGAGGTTCCCCTGTTCCCGGGTCATGGCCATCACCTCGGCCTCGGCCACCACGTCGCTGTCCACATAGGTCTGGCCCAGAAAACGCCAGACATCGCCGCGACGTTTCTTCAACTCCATTTCGATGCGCAGCTGATCTCCGGGCACCACCGGTTTGCGGAAGCGGGCCTTCTCGATGGACATGAAATAGATCAATCGGCCCTTGATGGCCTCCGGATCGGTGCGGTGGGCGAACAGGGCGCCGGCCTGGGCCATGGCTTCGAGGATCAGCACCCCGGGCATGACCGGGTTGTCCGGAAAATGGCCCATGAAATGGGGCTCGTTGAAGGTCACGTTCTTGATCGCGACCAGTTTCTTGCCGGGCTCCCAGGAGATGACCCGGTCCACCATGAGAAACGGGTAGCGATGGGGCAGACAGGTGAGGATTTCGCGCAGTGATTCGGTGGCCATCTTTCCTGATTCCAAGTGGGACGCAAGGATGACAATACGAGCGGGACGAACGCCACGCCGGGATCGGTGGTCAGAACCAATCCTTGGTGCGGGCGTCCAGGCGCTCCAGAACCTGGGGGGTGATATCGGTTTCCGGGCTGGCGTAGATCACCTGCCCCTTGCCAAACACCGCGGTATAGCCCTGTTCCCGGCCCAACTCCCGGATCACGCTCTGCAGGGCCCGGGTGATTTTTTTGGTCCAGTGGGCGTTTTCCTGATCCAGGGCCGCCTGGTGATCTTCCGCCAACCGGCGGTATTCGCGCTGTTTGTTCTGGATGTTTTCCTGGGCCTCGTTGCGGGCCTCCAGGGACATCACGGATTCCTTCTTCTTGAATTCGTTGATCAGCTGCTTGATCTCGGTTTCCCGGGCGGTCAACTGCTGCTGCTTGTTGGCCGTGTTGCGTTGCAGCATCTCCAGGGCCTGTTTGCTGGCCTTGGATTCGGCCAGGACCTTCTGCACGTTCACCGAGGCGAACTTGGGGACATCGGCGGCGCTCGCGGTCCGACAGGGAGTGGCCAGGGGGATTGCCAGGGCCAGCAGCAGGATCGAAGACAGTCGCTTGAGCATGGAGACAGATCCTTCTCGATGGACATCCATTCGGTCGGTCAGAGAACGGTGCCGATGCTGAAGTCAAAGGTCTGGGTGCGGTCCTGGTCCTCTTGCTGCAGAGGGAAACCGAACTCGAACCGCAGGGGACCGAACGGCGAACTCCAGAGAACGCCAAACCCGGCGGCGGCGCGCGGTTTTTCGGATTCCTGGGTGTTGGTGCCCAGATCGTCCATGTCGCCGAGTATACCGGCATCCATGAAGGTGACGCCACGGACCCCTTTGTCGCCCAGCCCCAGGATGGGGAAAATGAGTTCGCTGCTGAGCTGGCCGAAATGGGTGCCGCCCAGGGCTTCGCCGTCGCTGGTGCGGGGGCCGACTCCGCCGGGTTTGAAGCCCCGCAGGGAGCGGGAACCGCCCAGATAGAAGCGCTCGAAGATCGGCACGTCCTCACCCAGCCCCTGGATCACGCCGACCCGGCTGCCCAGGTGTCCCACCAGATCGCCCTTGCCGATCAGTGTATGGTAGAAACTGAGGTCTGTCAGCAGCCGGGCGAACGTCACGTCGCCGCCCACGCCGGAAAAGTCGGTGGTCAGCCGGTGCAGCTGGCCCTTGGTGGGCAGCAGGTGGTCGTCGAGGCTGTTGTAGACCAGGGCGTTGGAGACCATGGACTGGAGGTAGGGACTGCGCTCCGCCTGGGCGCGGATGGTGGCCGAGGCGTTGCTGGCGATGTCGGTGATCTCCACGTTGGCGAAGTGGTAGCTCAGGTAATCGGTGAACCGCTCCGACAGGGGGATGCCCAGGCGCAGCGCGCCGCCGAAGGTACTCTGCTTGAAGGCGCTGGTATTCAGCCGGTTGGTCTCCCGGTTGTAGAGGTCGAACCCGGCGGAGATGTCGCGGTCCATGAAATAGGGTTCGGTGAAGCCCAGGGTGAAGTCCGACGTGCGGGACGACAGGGTGAAGGAGAGCGAGGCCCGCTGCCCCTTGCCCAGGAAGTTGTTCTGGCTGATGCTGGCGGTGCCGATCATCTTGTCCACGGTGGAGAACCCGGCCCCGACGGTGAAGGCCCCGGTGGCCTTCTCTTCCACCTTGATCTCCACGTTCACCCGGTCGGGGGCGCCGCCCGGGGGAGTGGTGATTTCCACCTTTTCGAAAAAGTTGAGCCGCTCCAGTTCCTGCTTGGATTTGCGGATGCGCGAGGCCGAAAACCGCTCGCCCTCCACCACCTGCATCTCCCGGCGGATCACCTCGTCACGGGTGCGGGTGTTGCCCTGCACCTCGATGCGGTCGATATAGGTCCGCCGGCCTTTCTTGATCTGGAAGGTCACGTGGACCAGCTGCTGGTCGTCATCAATCAGCAATTCCGGCTGGATGTCCAGCAGGGCATAGCCGAAGTCGCCCACCAGGTCGGAGAGCTTGTCCATGGACGCGCGCAGGCTGTCGCGGTTGTACCATTCCCCGGCCTTGACCTCCAGCGCCTCGTACAGGCTGGCTTCCGGCAATTCGTCGAAGTCCCCCTGGATCTTGATGGCCCCCAGACGATAACGGGATCCTTCGTGGATGCGATGGGTGATCACGAAGGCGCGCCGGTCGGGGGTCATCTCGGCCACCGAGCTGTCCACCACCACCCGGGCATACCCCTGATTGAGGTAGACATCCCGCAGATGGGACTGATCGAACATCAGTTTCTCCCGATCATAGGTGTCGTCCTCGTAGAACCAGGACAGCCAGCCGGTGGGCTGGATCATGGCCTTCTTCATCAGAGTCTTGTAATCGACAGAGTCGTTGCCCAGGATGCGCACCTGCTGCACCTTGGATTTTTCCCCTTCGTCGATGCGGTAGACCAGCTCCACCGTGTTGTTGTCCATGGGCTTGATCAGCAGGTCCACCTTGGCCAGGAACAGGCCCTTGATCCGAAAAGCCTGGCGCAGGACGGCCAGATCTTTTTCGGTCATGGCGCGGTTGTAGATGGAACGGGCCTTGAGCTGGATCATCTGTTCCAGCTCCTCGGTGCCGTAGGAGTCCGACCCCTCGAAGGTGACCGTGTTGACCATGGGGTTTTCCGCCACCCGCACGACGAGGATGTCCCCGGAGCGTTCCAGGTTGACATCCTTGAAGAAGCCGGTGGCAAAGAGCTTCTTGAGTCCATCCCGGATCAACGCCTCGTCGAAGGCATCGCCCGGTTCCAGCTTGAGATAGCTGCGCACCGTTTCGGTTTCGACCCGCTGGTTGCCGCGCACCTCGATTTCGGCGATCACGCTGCCGTCCGGCCCGCCGCGGGCATCGGCGGTGGGCGGCCACAGGCTGCCCAGCAGCAGGAGCAGGACGGGAAAAAGGCGGCGAAGGGTAGGACAGGCCATGGGGTCAATGCTCCGCGAAAACCCGCACCAGATCGTTGTAGAAGGCGAGGACCATCAGGCCGCCCAGGACCGCCATGCCGAACCGGTTGGCCAACAGGCGGAACCGTTCGCTCACCGGGGTGCCCTTGGCCATTTCCACCAGGAAGAAGGCCAGGTGGCCGCCGTCCAGGATGGGGATGGGCAGGAGATTGAGAATGCCCAGATTGACGGAAATCAGCGCCATGAAGAACAGCAGATTGGTGGCCCCCTGTTCGGCGGTCTTGCCGGCCAGTTCGGCGATCATGATGGGACCGCCGATCTGATCCGCCGACACCACCCGGGTGATGAGCTTCCAGATCGAGGTGAGGGTCATGTCGATCATGGACCAGGTCTGGCCGGCGCCCTTGACCAGGGCGGTCCAGGGATCGTAACGGGTCAGGGCGGTGGCCTCGCCTGGGGTGATGCCGATCAGGGACAGCTTGACCGGCTCGCCGAACAGATTGGGCATTTCCTTCACCTGGGGCCGGATGGTCAACTCGAAGGCCTTCTCCCCCCGCAGCACGGTGAGGGTGACCGGGTCGCCGTTCAGGGCCTTGATGGCCTGGCTCATGGTTTCCCAACGATCCACCGCCCGGGTCCCCACATGGGTGATGACATCCCCCGGCTGGATGCCCGCCGCCTTGGCCGGCATGTCGTCCTGCACCATGCCCACCACCGCCAGCCGTTCGTGGATGCCCAGCATGTAGGCGCCGCAGAGGGCGACCACCGCAAACAGGAAATTGAACATCGGGCCGGCGCAGACGATGGCGATCCGCGGCCCGACCGGCTGGGCGGAAAAGGCGAAGGCGGCATCCTCCGGGGGGATTTCCTCGTCCTCCTCCTCGGAATCGCCCAGCATCTTCACATAGCCGCCCAGGGGAACGACGGACAGGCGGTATTCCGTGGTCTTGACGGACTGCTGGTAGCCCCAGATCCGCGGGCCGAAGCCCAGGGAGAAGGTGAGGACCCGCACCCCGTAGAAGCGGGCAGCCAGAAAATGGCCCAACTCGTGGACGAAGATCAGCGCTCCCAGCACCACGACGGCCCAAAAGATCGTATTCATGAGTTCATGCAACCAATCGATTCCGTTGCCGCCTCCCGGGCCACGGCCCGGGCTTCCCGGTCCAGGGCCACGACCGCGTCGAGGCTGGCGGGGGGCGGGGGGGTGATCCGGGCCAGGGTGGCCTCGATGATCCGGGGAATGTCGAGGAAGGCGATCCGTTCCTCCAGGAACGCGGCCACGGCGATTTCGTTGGCGGCGTTCAGCACCGTGGGCGCCCCGCCGCCCTGACGCAGGGCCGCGTAGGCCAGTTCCAGACAGGGAAAATCCCGGGGATCCGGCACCGGAAGGAATTCCAGCCGGCCGGTGGCCGCCAGGTCCAGGGCGGGCACCGGGGTCGGGATCCGTTCCGGCCAGCCCAGGGCCACGGCGATGGGGGTGCGCATGTCCGGCACGCCCATCTGGGCCAGCATGGAGCCATCCAGGTATTCCACCAGGGAGTGTACGATACTTTGGGGATGGATCACCACCTCTATCCGTTCCGGCGGCATGCCGAACAGCCAGTGGGCCTCGATCACTTCCAGGCCCTTGTTCATCAGGGTGGCCGAATCGATGGAGATCTTGCGGCCCATGTCCCAGCGGGGATGGGCCAGGGCCTGGGCCGGGGTGACCTGGCGCAACCGGTCCCGGGTCCAGCCGCGGAATGGGCCGCCCGAGGCGGTGAGGACCAGACGCCGCACGCCCCGGGGGTCCTGGAAGACCTGGAAGATGGCGCTGTGTTCGGAATCCACCGGAATCAGGGCCACCCGGTGGCGGGCCACTTCGTCCATGAACAGGGCGCCGGCCATCACCAGGCATTCCTTGTTGGCCAGGGCCACGGCGATGCCGGCCCGCACCGCGGCCAGGGTCGGCTCCAGCCCCGCGCCGCCGACGATGGCCGACACCACCAGGTCGGTGCCCGGCCAAGCGGCGGCCTCCGCCACGCCCCGGGGGCCGGAGAGGACCGCCACATCCAGGTCGGCCAGCCGTCGCTGCAGCTCCCGGGCCGCCGCCGGATCGGCCATGGCCACCACCCGGGGCCGAAAGCGCCGGGCCTGGGCCTCCAGCCGGTCCACGTTGCCCCCGGCCGCCAGGGCGCCGATCCGAAACCGCTCCGGATTGGCCGCCACCACCTCCAGGGTGTTGACCCCGATGGATCCGGTGGCGCCCAGCAGGGCGATGGATTTGGGCACGACACCTGGTGAGGGGATGGACACTCGGTGGCTTCCGTTCGGGATTACGGTGCGTTTTCCTGGCGCCAGGATGCCCGCAAACCCCATGAAACGCAACCTCCGCCGGAAGGTGCGGCAGCCGCGTCACACCACCGACTTTACTGCTGCAACAAGTCGCGCTCCGACTTGCCGTGGTTACCGTGAAAGTCGCATCAGTGGCTTTCACGGTATGAGGAGGGAAAGAGACTTCCCCCATCCATGAAAGTCAGTCCAGCCGGTCCAGGTGGCTCAGGCAGGCCAGGGGCATGCCCAGGTCGGACAGGTCGGGGGGACGGCTGTGGTGGCGGCGGAAGGCTTCGGCTTCGTTGCTGCCCATGTATTTGGCCAGGATGCGGGGATCGGTGTCCATCAGGTCCACGAAGATCAGGCCGTCCAGGGTGTTGTTGAACGTGGGGTCGATGCTGAAGCCCGCCAGGCGGCCCCCCAGTTTCAGGTACTGTTTCAACAGGATGGGAATGCCCTTGCCGTCCCGTTCGATCTGGGAGATCAGGCCGGAGAGTTCGTCCACATCCTCCAGCACCCGCACCGAGCGAGAATCGGTCAAGCCCTTGATCCCCTTGACCCGAAAGGGCTTGCGGGCCTTGATCATGCGGGATTTCTGCCCCAGATCCCGGTGGTGGGTGAGATAGTCGACGATCAGCTTGCGGGAGGTGGGGGTGTATTCGGCGGCCACGCTGACCGCGCCGAACAGGGTCCGGCATTCGGGATGGACCGCCACATAGCGCCCGATGCCCTTCCACAACAGCAGCAGCGGGGCGTAGTTGCGCTGATAGGCCGGCTGGACGAACGACCGCCCCAGCTCCAGGGCCGGCCCCAGGGAGCGCAGAAACCCGGTGCGATACTTGAACAGGGTGGCGGTGTAGAGGCTCTTCTTGCCGTGGGGACCGGCGAGAAGAGCCTCCAGATGGCCCATCCGGTAGGCCCCCACCAGCTCCCGACGCACCCTGTTCCAGACGAACAGATGCCGGTAATACCCGTCGAAACGATCCAGGTCCAGGCTGTTGCCCGTCCCCTCCCCGGCCGCCCGAAAAGTCATCTCCCGCAGGCGGCCGATTTCCTCCAGCAGCAGCGGAATCTGCCGGGAATCGGCATAACAGACCTGCAGATCACCGGCGACCATCAGCCGCTGGCAGGGCGGCAGGCGGCCAACCTCCTCGTGCAGCAACAGGGGACCCCGGGGAGGCAACAGCTCCTGCAGGACGCCGGCGGTCGGGGCCGCCGCCGCGTCGGCTGGATCGGGAGAGCGGTCATTGGCATCCAGCAGTTCGGTGCGCAGGCGCAGGTAGATCGTGGTTTCCTGGTCGTCGGGAAAGCGTTGCAGACGTTCGAAGGCGATGGGCTGTCCCACCCGCAGGCAGATGGTCCGCTGGGTCTTGTTGAGCAGTTCCCGGGGCAGCAAGGCGGTGCGAAACCGCGGATGGAACAGGCCGGCCATCTGGAACAGCAGGCCGTTGGAGCCCTGGAAGAAGATCGGCGTCACCGCGGCCCCGGTGAGGCGCGCCAAGCGGGCGGCGCCGGTGTCCCATTCCGGATCCACCACCCCCCGGGCATGGAGATCCAGATGGGACACCTCCCCGGCCGGAAAGATCACCGTCGCCCCGCCGGACCGCACCCAGCGGATGGCCTGGCGCACCCCGGTGAGACTGCGCCGGGTCGCCCCGGGACCGGCGAAGGGATCCACCGCGAACAGCAGCTCCCGGAACTCGGGAATGTGGGCCAGCAGGTGATTGCCGAGGATCTTCACGTCGGGACGGATGGCGCGCAGGACCACCGCCAGCAGGATGCCCTCAATGCCGCCGAAGGGATGGTTGGCCACCACCAGCAGGGGACCCGTGACCGGAATCCGGGCCAACTCCGCCGGATCCACCCGCACCGCGCCGGTCAGGGCGGCCAGGGCTTTTTCCAGAAAATCACCGTGGTCGGCGGCGGCGCTCAATTCCTGGTACTTGCGGTTGAACTGGTCGATGGCCAACAGCGGCTCCAGCAGCCGGGCCAGGGTCTTGGCCAGCGGCCGGGCCAAATGGCCGCTCAGGACCTGATCCAGCCTGACCAGGGGGTGTTCGTTGGCAACCGGACTGGCGGCGGAATTCACGGTCTGTTCTCCCGGGGGCGGATGGCGTGCTGTTGTTGGCGGAATGAGTGATATCCTCAAAATCCGTGCCAGGGGGATAGCGCCCTCCCTCCGTCACCCCGGAACACTCCCACTCCGGCGGGCCGATCCGCTTGATTGTCCATCCGGTTCATCGAATCCGCCGGGGGTGGACGACGGCCCGGTGCGCGCCGCCGGTCCGGAGCGAGCGGGGCCGCGCCCAGCAAGAATTCTTTACCCTTCCCAAGAATCCGGTGGCCGCCCCGGGCCGACTCCCCTGCGAGCGCCGTCACTGCCTTCCCAGCAGCACACCTCGAATGCCGCCCACCATCCGCAGACCATCAGGCCACCTCACCAACCAGTAGCCGGGACAGCAACGCTTCCAATCCACAACGAAAAGCCCGAAAACTGGCGGAACGGTTGACATCCGGGTTCATGCAGGAGGCAATGGCGCGGGCCACCTCGATCTTCGGGAAATGGTCTTTGAAGTAGCCCGCTCTGTAACTATTCACCACCCCCTGCGGGCCAACCGCCATAGCGGGCCAGGGATTGGTCAGGGCATTGTCATGAAATCCGGCCATTTGCCCCGGAATAGATCTTTGAGCGCCTGTGTTGCACAGA
>PEAP01000071.1 GCA_002753665.1 Magnetococcales bacterium DC0425bin3 | reverse complement strand
AGTCTGGGGCCCCGGGGAGACCGGCCTGCCCCGCCGCGACCGGCGGCGGGGCAGGGGAGGGCCGGTGTTACCTGGAACCGAATTCCATCAGATTGTATCCCTTTTCATCGTGGAGGGACAAATCCAACCCTTCCGTCTCCTCGTCATCGTTCACCCGGATGTCGCCGATGAGCAGGGAGGACAGCTTGATGACCACGAAGGTGCCGATGGCGCTCCAGGCGATGGTGACGGCCACGCCGATGGCCTGCACTCCCACCTGTTGGGCCATGGTCACCCCCTCCGGCAGGCCGATGCCGCCCAGGGCGGGTACCGCGAACACCCCGGTGAGCAGGGTGCCCAGGATGCCCCCGACGCCATGGACGGGGAACACGTCCAGGGAGTCGTCGATGTGCAGGGTCTGCTTGACGAACTGGGTGGCCCGGTAACAGACCACGCCCGCCGTCAGGCCGATGAGGAACCCGCCCATGGGGCCGATGAAGCCCGAGGCGGGGGTGACGGTGCCCAGGCCGGCGACCATGCCGGTCACGATGCCCAGCACGCTGGGTTTGCCGTGGCGGATCCATTCCATGGTCATCCAGGCCAGCGCGCCGGCGGCGGAACCCATGTGGGTGGCCAGAATGGCCATGCCGGCCGAGCCGTTGGCCGCCAGGGCGGAGCCGCCGTTGAAGCCGAACCAGCCCACCCACAGCATGGCCGCCCCGGAGAAGGTCATGGTCATGTTGTGGGGGGGCATCTGGGTGGTGGGAAAGCCCTTGCGGCGCCCCAGCATCAGGGCGGCCACCAGGGCGGCCACCCCGGCGTTGATATGCACCACGGTGCCGCCGGCGAAGTCCAGCACGCCCATCTTCTGCAGCCAGCCGCCGCCCCACACCCAATGACAGAGGGGGGCATAGACCAGCAGCAGCCAGAAGATGGTGAACAGCACCACCCCGGTAAACCGTACCCGCTCGGCGAAGCCGCCGATCACCAGGGCCGGGGTGATGATGGCGAAGGTGAGCTGGAACATGGCGTAGACCGACTCGGGGATGTCCCCGGTGAGGCTCTGCACGGTCATTCCGGCCAGCCAGGCCTTGTCCAGACCACCCCACCAGGCGTTCAGGCTGCCACCATCCCCGAAGGACATGCTGTAGGCCCCGGCCAGCCAGAGGACCGAAACCAGGCAGGTGATGGCGAAGCACTGCATGAGCAGGGAGAGAACGTTTTTCGAGCGCACCAGGCCGCCGTAGAACAGGGCCAGCCCCGGCAGGGTCATGAACAGCACCAGGGTGGTGGCGGTGATGATCCAGGCGGTATTGGCCTGATTCAGCGTGGCCGCCTCCTGGGCCAGGGCGGGCAGGGGCATGGCCATGGCCGTCAGGGCCACGACCCTTGCCGACCGGGAGGGGAAACTCAATGCGCGCATGATTGCCTCGTGACGATCCTGATGCTTGAGTGAGTGGAGACTGGAGTCACCCGTTGTGGGCGGGGAAAAAAGCATGAAAAACGGGCAAGAATGACGCCAAAGAGGCTAACGCCTTATAATTGATGTCTGTTTATTAATCAGGATCCGCAAAGCCGTTGCATGGAAGGCAATCAATGATTAAAAAGAAGGCAACAGTGATGCGAGAATAAGCTTCTGGTGGGTTGGACAGAACAAACGATAGGCAGTTTTCAGGCCCGATTGTTGCACGCTGTTTGGTTGCCTGATTTTGGGAAATCATTCGGGGATTGACGGGAGTTCCGGGAAGTGGGGGATTTTTCGGTTGTCTTTTTTCAAAAAAAAGGGATCCTATGGGTTGGTCGAAACAGGACACAGCCTGAGGGACCGGGAAACGGCAACGATGTCTGCTGAAACCACCGTGGCAAGGGAGGAGACCGTGGGGGGGACGCCCTGGTGGTTGGCCCTCGCCCTGGCCGCCTGCCTGGGAGCGGTGGCGCTGCCCGGTCGGGCGGATATCTATGCCTATATCGACCACGACGGGGTGATCCACCTCACCGACCAGCCGGACGATCCCCGTTTTCGGCTGCTGTTGCGCTTTCCCAACCGGGCGACCGTCGTCACCCCGGGCGGTACCCCACGCATGCGGCCGGGCAATCCCCGCCTCTACAGCCAAGCCATCGTGGCCGCCGCCAGCCGCTATGATCTGGACGAGGCCCTGGTCCGGGCGGTCATCCAGGCCGAGTCCAGCTTCGACCCCAGGCGGTTTCCCCCCAAGGGGGCGGTGGGCCTGATGCAGTTGATGCCCGAGGTGGCGAAGCAGTACGGAGTCAGTGATCGCCGGGATCCGGAGGACAACATCGATGCCGGCTCCCGCTATCTGCGCGATCTGCTGCGCCGGTTCGACTACAACCTGATGCTGTCCCTGGCGGCCTACAACGCCGGGGAGGCGACGGTGCGACGGTATGGCAACCGGGTGCCCCCCTATCCCGAGACCCGGGACTATGTGGCCAGGGTGCTGCGCTTCTACCGCCAATACCGCAAGATGTGACCGGCCAGCGCCGGTGGGAGGGACCCCATGAACCATGCCGCCCGGGTTTTCGGGTGGGGCGTCTGCCTCCTGGTCCTGCTCGCCGCGGGCCAGGCCGGGGCGGACGTCTTGATCTTCCAGGATGATTTCAACCGTCCCGATGGTCCCAAACTGGGCAATGCCTGGCAGCCGAACCACACCCTCCAGGCCTGCATGCCCGCCGAGCCGGGCGCGGCCCGGGGCGGGCCCGCCAAACCGGCCAAGGTCTTCCCAAAGGTGAGCCTGCGGGAAAACCGCCTGCTGTTTTCCGACTCCCACAGCCGGGAATCCCTGACGGTGGTGCGCCAGTTCAACCGTCTGCTGACCCGGGTCGAATACGATCTGGTGCCGATCCATGTCATGGGCGGCCCCGATGATCGCGCCCGGGCCGGGGTGCGGGTGCAGTTCCTGGATGTCAATGGCTCCATCCTCGGCGAGGTGGGGGACTTCCACTACAGCGCCGCCTTCGGCGCGTTCACCAACACCCGCACCACCCATTGGCGGGCCACCCGGGTGCCGTTCAACATGGGCCTGTTCCATGGCATCGTGAACGTGGACGAGCTGCTGGAAACCTTCCTGCCCGGTGTCGATCGGGAACGCATCCACACCACCCGGGTGATCCTGGAGCTGTTCGCCGGCTGGTGCGGCTCGGAGGTGGAGGCG
Source organism: Magnetococcales bacterium DC0425bin3 (assembly GCA_002753665.1). GTDB lineage: Bacteria > Pseudomonadota > Magnetococcia > Magnetococcales > DC0425bin3 > DC0425bin3. The sequence continues at coordinate 14,207 of PEAP01000071.1, read as the reverse complement.
GCCTTCGACAACGTGCGGGTCTTTGCCGCCAGCAACCCCCTGCTGCCGTTCACCCCGGAGGAGATGGTCACCCTGGTGGCCTCCTGTCGGGGTCATCACCAGCGCAGTCCCAAGGATTTCCCTGGCAACTGGTTGCGGCATGTGGATTTTCAGTACGGCCAGAAACGGGTCGCCGAGTGGCGTCAGGCCGCCCGGGAGCATGTGGGGAAGGACCCGGCCCGCCTGGTGGATCTGGCCCGGGCCATGTCCCAGGACACCGGCCAGACCGGCCCGGATTACACCTGGGATGCCCTGCTGGCGGTGTCGCTGCTGCTCTTCGTCGACTGACCGGGGGCGGGGGATTCCGTCAGGCCGCGTTGCATCAGGATGGCCAGCAGGGGGGCCAGCGGCAACTCCCGGTCCAGGCCCACCGGCACGATTTTTTTCATGCCTTTGTCCAGCAGGGACCGCAGATGGGCCACCGGCACCCAGAGATCCGGATGTCCCGGCAGGGCCAGATCGAGGCGGCCGGGCGGTTGGGGAGGGCAGGATCCGCACCGCTCCAGCACCCTCCGCACCTGGGCCAGCAGGCCCTGCAACGCCGCCTCGGGGCCGCTGCCCTGCACCAGCACGCTGCGTTGGCCGGCATCCGCCCACACCCGCACCCGGGGACCCTGGGGGTCGCCCCCCAACAGGGCGCCGTGGCGCCAGAGATTGACCACGGGCAGCTCCCGGACCGCCTGGACCACGAAGCGGGTCATGAGACCGACCGGCAGGGCCGGGCAGCGGATCCGCCACAGGGTGGTGGCAGGATCCCAGGGGCCCTGGTCGGGAGGATCCGACGGCAGATGGCCGGGCAGCAGCAACCGGCCCTGTCCCAGGACGATGGCCAATCCGGCCTGGACCAGAAAGCGACCCAGCAGGTCGAACGAGTCCGGGTCGGGCAGGCTGTCCGCCGTCAACAGCCCCCCGCCCCGGGCCACCGCCGGCGAGAAATACAGGCGCCCCAGGGTGCGGCTCAACCATTCCCCGTTCAGGCAGGGCCCTGCCCCGGCCAGACAAAGCAGGGTTCCCAGTCTGTGGAGCAGCCCGGTGACTTCGACCAGGTCCTGGGGGCTGGTGACCGCCTCCTCCCGGCACAGGGTGACGAAGGCCTCCCGGCTGAGCCAAGGTTCCTCCAGGGCCTCCATGCGCTCCTTGACCGCCAGCCAGGTCACGGGCACCAGGCGGCGGGGTTGGGGCAGTCCGTCGAGCAGCGTGGCCATGGTCTGCCGCAGGCGGTCCACCTCGGTGCCGTCGGTGCAGGACAGGCCCGAGACGACCGCCGCCAGCAGGGGGTACCGCCGTGCCCGGGAACAGTCCACCCGCCAGGGATGCCGGTCGCCCTTGTTGAAGACCAGAATAACCGGCACCCTCGATCCGGGATGGAGGATTTCCTCCAACCAGTAGCGGAAGACCTCCTCCAGGGCGCCGGCCAGGGGATCCACCACCAGCAGGGCCAGGTCACCCTGGGCGAAGAGGGGATGCAGGGGCGCCAGAGGTTCGGCGCCACCCAGTTCCCAGTAGTCCACCCGCAGGGGCGCACCGGCCGCTCCGGCCAGCAGCCCGGAGCGGATGGCCAGGCCCGGGGTGGGACGGCCATCCGGCTCGAATCGCCCGTCCAGCAGACGGCGGATCAGGGCGCTCTTGCCGGCTCCCTGGGGACCCACCACCAGGATGCGGGCCTGGTTCAGGGGCTGGGTGCGGCCGGCATGGCGGGCCTGCCAGTGATCCAGCAGGGACGCCGGGTGTTCCGGGTCCTCCAGCAGTTCCGGGGGCACCGGCAGAGGGTTGTCCCGCAGGTCCAGGATCTTCAGGGCCGGCAGGCTGGCCAGCACTCGGGGAATCTCCCGGAAGTCGTTCTTGCGCAGATCGATGCGCTCCAGCCGTTCCAGGGTTGCCAGGGCATCGGGCAGGCCGGCCAGCCGGTTGTCCCCCAGCAGCAACAGAGACAGGTTGGTCAGCTGGCCCAAGGCCCCGGAGACCCGTTCGAGGCGGTTGTGGGGGGCGGCCAGCTCTTCCAACAGGGTCAGGGCGTCGAGTTCCGGGGGCAGGTGGGTGAGGCGGTTGCCCCGCAGCACCAGCCGTCGCAACTGCGTCATCCGGAAGACCTGGGGCGGCACCTCGTCCAGGCCGTTCTCCCCCAGCCACAGGAAGGCCAGCCGGGGCAGCTCCGCCAGGGCCTCGGGCAGCGTCCGCAGGTGGTTGCGGCGCAGATCCAGCAGCTCCAGATTCTGCAAGCGTCCGATCTCCGGGGGCAGCTCGGTCAGCAGGTTGTCGGCCAGGAACAGCCGCTCCAACCGCTCCAGGCTGCCGATGGCCGGCGGCAGGCGGGTCAGGGTGCGGCCGCTGAGGTCCAGGGTGGGCCAGGATTCCTCCCGGGCCTGGCGGAGGAGGGCGAGCAGGGCGTCCTCCGCCGGGGGATCGACCCCACCGGGGGGCAAGATGGGAGGACCGCTGGGCGAGACCATGTTCGATCCCCTCAGAGGGCCTGATAAGGCACGAGGATGACCGGAAATCCCAGGCTCTTCTCCCAGGGGCTGTCGAGCAGCGCGCTGTCCCGGCCCCAGGGGGCCCCGGGGTGAGTCATCAATTCCCAGATCCGACCCGCGGGCCGGAGGCGGTTCTGGCCGAAGCGTTCCATGAAGGCCTCCAGGGCCATGAAGCCATCGGTGAGTCGGAAGGCCGTGGTGTCGGGGGGTGAGGCGAAGCTGGAGCGGACCCGGGTGAGACCGAAGCGCGCCGCCACCCGTTGCAGCACCTCCCCCAGGGCGGGGATGGCATGCACATGGTGGTGGGAGTCCAGATGGCTGACCGGGACGCCCCGCACCAGGGCCAGCTCCACCTGGGCACACCATTCCCGGTGGACGGCGGCGGCCAGCCGTGGGGAAAATTCACGGCGGTAGCGGTTGGCCTCCACCAGGTATCCCTCCTCGTTGAGCAGGGGAGCCAGCTCCGGATCCCGGGTCACCGGCCAGTGATAGGTCAGGTTGAGGTGGACGCCGAAGGAGCAGTGGGGAAACCGTTTTACCTCCGCCATCGCCGCCTCGGCGGCGGGGGTGGTGACCAGCAGGGTGCTGGAGGTCACCCGGCCGCGGGCCATGAGATCGAAGATCGCCTGGTTGACCGCCGGGGTGAGGCCCAGGTCGTCGGCATTGACGATGAGACGCAGGGGACTGGGGGACATGGTGTTCTCCGGACGGCAGGGAGGGCCCAAACGCTTCCTGCCAGCCTGTCACAGGCCGGTAGACGATGTCGAGAGGGAAGGTGGCCCGGGATGATGTTGACCGGAACCGCCGTTTTGGTATGGTGCCTGTCCGTAGTGCCCCCATGACTTTTCCAACCCTCTGCCAAAGGGAACACGATGCCCGACCCGCAACCGGTATTCGAGCGGCTGGAGACGCTGCAAGCCCGTCTGGATCAGGTCAACAAGGCCTGGTCGGCGGGGGATCACGAGGGGCTGATCCGCTTTTTCGTCGCCGTCCTGCCCGGGCTGCTGAACGCCCGGCGCTGCGGTATCCACTACCATGCCCCGGGGCAGGAACGGCTCTGGCGGCGCTGCGCCACCGGCGCGCCGGGCGGACCGGTCGAGCCCCCGGAAGACGACGGCATCGTCGGTATCGCCCTGGCCCGGCGCGCCACGGTGATCCGCAACGACGGCGGAATGGCCAGCATCTGCATGCCCATTGTCAGTCTGGTGGGTTCGGAGCCCATGGGCGCGGTGGAAGTCGGCGAGCGCCGGGAGGGCGGGAGCTTCACGGCGGACGACGAGCCGGTCCTGCGGGAGGTGGTGCGCTATCTGGCCTTCGCCCTGGAGGTGACGGTCCTCAACCGGGACATTCTGGAGATCTCCAACCAGGTTCGCGACGACATGGAGCTGTTCCGTCAGGAGCGATTCGAGAATATCAAGATCGTCACCAAGAGCCAGAAGATGCGGGACCTGCTCAACCTGGTCCACAAGGTGAGCCGGGTGCCGGTGAACGTGTTCATCAGCGGGGAGAGCGGCACGGGCAAGGAGGTGATCGCCCAGATCATCCACCGCTCCAGCGAACGTCGCCTGGGCCCCTTCGTGGCGGTGAACTGCTCGTCCATCCCGGAACACCTGATGGAAAGCGAGTTTTTCGGCCACGAGAAGGGCGCCTTCACCGGGGCCTATTCCAGCCGCATCGGCCGCTTCGAGGAGGCCGGTGGGGGGACTCTGTTCCTGGACGAAATCGCCGACATGCCGCCGGCCATCCAGCCCAAGTTTCTGCGCGCCCTCCAGGAAGGCGAGGGGGCCCGGGTGGGGAGCAACCAGGTGCGCAAGTACGATTTCCGCCTGGTCAGCGCCAGCCACCGGCCGCTGCGGGAGGAGGTGGAACAGGGGCGGTTCCGCGAGGATCTGTTCTTTCGGCTGTTCTCCGTGGAGATCGCCGTGCCGCCCCTGCGGGAACGGCGCGACGACATCGAACCCCTGTCCCGCACCTTCCTGGAGGAGACCAGCCGCCGGTTCAAGAAGAACATCCGGGGGTTCGCTCCCGCCACCCTGGATCTTTTCGAGGCCTATGACTGGCCGGGCAACGTGCGCCAACTGCAGCATGAGATCGAACGGCTGGTGGCTTTGGCGTCGGAGGGGGGTCTGCTGGAGGTGGAGCATTGCTCGAAACGGTTGCAGAATCAGGCCGTGGGGACCATCCTCGGGCCGGAGCCGTCCTCGTTTTCCCTGGCGGAGAACCGCATGCTCATGGAAGCCAACCTGATTCGCCTGGCCCTGGAGCGCACTGGCGACAATCGGGTCCAGGCCGCCCGGCTGCTGGGAATCACCCGCCAGTCCCTGCATGGCAAGATCCGGCTGTATGGTCTCAAGGAGCGGTGATGGAACCCCAACCAGCCACGACCGAATTCGACATCCTGCGCCAGGCCGGCGATCACGCCTGCCGGGATGGGCTCTGGGAGCGGGCCGAGGCCTGCTATCGGCAAGCCCTGGTGGAGCGTCCGGAGGCGACGGAAGTCCTCAACAATCTGGGGGTGCTGTTGCGGCATCGGGGGGATCATGGCCAGGCGGTGGGGATGTTCCGCCGTGCGGCGGAGCTGTTGCCGGGCAATGCCATGATCCATAACAATCTCGGGCGCTCTCTGCTGGCCTTGGGCGACCTGAAAGACGCCGAACGCGCCCTGGTGACGGCCCTCAACCTCTTCCCCGGCTTTCCGGAGGGGCACAACAACCTGGCCCTGGTGCTGTGGCGCCAGGGACGCCTGGGGGAGGCGGAGAACGCCTTGCGGCTGGCCTTGGAGCTGCGCCCCACCCATGCCGAAGCCCTGAACAACCTGGGCGACCTGTTGCGCACCCTGGGGCGTTATTCCGAGGCGGTGGCCGCCCTGCGGCGCGCCCGGGACTGCGCCCCGGACCGGGCGGAGATCGTCGCCAACCTGGGTCGCGCCCTGCTGGAAGCGGGGCGGCTGCCCGAGGCCCTGGAGGTGAGCCGGGAGGCGGTAGGCCTGGACCCGGGCCTGGCCCTGGCCCACAACAACCTGGGCAAGGTCCTGGCGGATCTGGCACGGCCCCAGGAGGCCCTGGAGGCCCTGGAGCGGGCGGTGGCCCTGGCCCCGGACTGGGTGCCGGCCCGGCTCAACCAGGCCTATCTGCTGCTGGCCACCGGCCATTTCCGGGAGGGCTGGGCGGCCCACGAATGGCGGCGGCGCTCCCCGGAATATCGGGCCCGGGAGGCGGAGCTGCCCATGCCGCCGTGGCGCGGGGAGCCGTTGGCGGACCGCACCCTGTTGGTCCACCTGGAACAGGGCCATGGCGATGCCCTCCAGTTCGTGCGGTTTTTGCCTCGCCTAGCGGCCCTGGGGGCCCAGGTGATGCTGCAGGCCACGCCACCCCTGGGCCGACTGCTGCACGGCGTGCCGGGGGCCGCCCGGGTCATCGCCCGGGAGGATCCCCTGCCGGCCGCCGATTATCATGTGCCGATCCTCAGTCTGCCCCACCTGCTGGGTCTGGAAGCGGGAGAGGTGGCCGTGGCCGGTCCCTATCTGCGCAGTCCGTCCCCGCCGGTGGGGTTCCGGAAAGGGGCCAGGCCCCTGGTGGGGTTGGCCTGGGCCGGCAATCCCGAGCAGGTCCACGACCGCCACCGCAGCATCGGCCTGGCCGCCCTGGCCCCCCTGGTGGCCACTCCGGCCGTGGACTGGGTGGCCCTCCAGGTGGGGCCGGGCCGGGAGCAGTTGGCGGAGCAGGCCTGGGCGGTCCGCATCCGCCGGGTCGGCCTGACGGACTTCGCCGACACCGCCGGGGTCATGGGAGAACTGGACCTGGTCATCACGGTGGATACCGCGGTGGCCCATCTGGCCGGAGCGTTGGGGCGGCCGGTGTGGGTGCTGTTGAGCTGGGTGGCGGACTGGCGCTACGGCGCCGGGGGGGACAGGACCCCCTGGTACGACACCATGCGCCTGTTCCGCCAGGGACCCGAACGGGACTGGGGCCCGGTGGTGCAGGCGGTGGCCCGGGCCCTGGCGGAATGGTTGCCGGTGAGTTGAGCGCGTCGCGCCCGGTCCGGCTGGATCAATGGGTGAATTTGCCTTGATTGATGCGCTGGGCTTCCATCAGCTCCAGCTCCACGGCGCCGGACACCACCACCTCGCTGTCGGGACGGAAGTCCAAATCGGGGTTGCGGTTGCGGAACGGCACCGCGTTGAGGACCACCTTGATGGCGTTGAGGCGCGCCTTCAGCTTGTCGTCGGAGCGGATCACCGTCCAGGGCGCCTCGGCGGTATGGGTGCGCTTGAGCATGGCGTATTTCATGTTGGAAAAGTCGTCCCAGCGGTCCTGGGCCTGCAGGTCCACCTCGCTCAACTTCCACTGCCGCAGGGGATCGGTCTTGCGCCGTTCGAACCGGTAGCGCTGTTCCTCCTTGGAGACGCTGAAGTAGAGCTTCACCAGGATGATGCCCTGGCGGACGATGTCCTTTTCGAACCCGGTCACGCCCACCATGAAATTCTGGTACTGCAGATCGGTGCAGAAGCCGAAGATCGGCTCCACCACGGCGCGGTTGTACCAGCTGCGGTCGAACAGCACCGTCTCCCCGCCCCGGGGAAACTGCTCCACATAGCGCTGGAAGTACCACTGGGTCCTCTGCTGCTCGGTGGGTTTGCCCAGGGCCACCACCCGGTAGTGCTTCTCGTTCATGTAGCGGGTCATGCGGCGGATGGTGCCGCCCTTGCCGGAGGCATCCCGCCCCTCGAAGAGAACGATCATGCCCAGCCGCTCCTCTTCGAGGTAGCGCTGCATCTTGATCACTTCCGCCTGATAGGGTTTCAGGGCCTGCTCGGCCTGGCGGCGGGAGAGGGCGCTCTGGTGTTTCCGGCCCTGACGTTCCATGGTTTCCTGCAGCTCTTCGATCTCCTTGCGCTGCTCGGCGAGCTTTTTGGCCAGCTGCTCCGGGGACAGCGATTCGATGTCGGACAGGTCTGGACTGTCGGTATCGGGACGATGTTTGCGCATGGGGGTTCCTGAAAGGGGTCGGCAGGGAGGCCTGGGCCACTGGGGACGGCGGCATTATGGTGGATCTTGCTGGTGGGTCGCAAATGTCCGTGGCTTGCGGAAGGATTGGGACGGCATCGGGCGGGTTGATTTCCCCGGCGAAAAGCGGTCACCCCACGTCCAGCTCCAGAAATCCGGTCACTTCCTCCCGGTCATGATAGAGTTGCCGGAAGCGCAGCCGGAACGGGCGGCCCTGGTGTCCCAGGGCGGACGCCAAGTGTTCCCGACACTGCTCCACGGCCTCGAAGCGTCGTTTCATGGGCAGTTTGAGATTGAAAATGGCCCGCCGGCACCAGCCATTCACCCCCCAGCGGGCCACCAGCTCGGCCACGCGGGCCGGTTTGTCCAGCATGTCGCACAACAGCCAGGTCACGGGAACCTTGGGACGGAAGTGGAAGCCGTTGTCCGGCACATGCCGCACTCCCGGCGCCATGGCGGCCGGACCCGTCAGGGCGCCCCGGTCCACCGCCGTCACCGTCAGCCCGCGCCGCGCCATGGCCAAGGTCCAGCCCCCGGGGGCCGCGCCCAAATCCACCACCGTCTGCCCGGCCCGGGGTTGGCAGCCGTTCCTGCCCGGCGGACAGAACAGCACCAGCGCCTCCTCCAGCTTCAGGGCCGAGCGGCTGGGGGATCCCGCCGGCAGGGCCAGGCGCGGAATGCCCATGGGCCACTGGGCGCCGTTGCGGGGCAGGGAGGTGCCCACCCGGGCCTGGAGGCCGGACAGCAAGATCACCTCGGCCCGCGGTCCGCCCCCGTCCGGCAGCAGGAGTCCATCCTCCAGCAGCGCCTGCCGCAGGCGGCCCTCCAGGGAGCGGCACAGCGGCGCCAGCACCCGGGCGGCGTCGGCATCGGGCCAGCCCAGCCACAGGTCGGCAAAGGGGCCGGTCCAGGGGACGATGGCCGCGAGGCGCTGCCGCAGGGCGGTGAGGCGGTCGCCCCGGGTCAGGTCGGCGCCTTCCCCATCCACCGCCGCCATGTGGCGGGCAAACACCAGGTGCCGGAAGGGGAGGCGTTCCAGCAGCATGCCGGCGGCGGCCGGCAGCAGGACATGGGCCGCGCCTGCCGCGCTGGTTCCCTGTGCGGTTTCGAGGTCGGCCTTCCGGGCCGCGGCGGTGCATTCCAGCAGCGCTTCCCGTTCGAAACCGCCCCGGCAGTAGACGAACAGGTGGGTACGGGGATCCACGGATTCGGTCATGGGCAGAACCAGCCGCCCCGCCAGGTTTGGAGCCGTTCGAAGTAGAGGTAGATCACCGGGGTGAAGTACAGGGTCAGCCACTGGGAGAGCAGCAGGCCGCCCACCACCGCCAGGCCCAGGGCCTGGCGACCCTCGCCGGCGCTGCCCCAGCCCACGGCGATGGGCAGGGCGCCCATCAGGGCCGCCAGGGTGGTCATCATGATGGGCCGGAAACGTACCAGGGCCGCCTGGTGGATCGCCGCCCGGGGCGCCAGTCCCTCCCGTTGGGCCTCGATGGCGAAGTCGATCATCATGATGGCGTTCTTCTTGACGATGCCCACCAGCATGATCAACCCCACGAAACCGTACAGATCCAGTGGCAGATCGAAGATCAGCAGGGTCAACAGCGCCCCCAGGCCGGCGGCCGGCAGGCCGGACAGGATCGTCAGCGGGTGGATGAAGCTTTCGTAGAGAATGCCCAGGATCAGATAGATCACCAGCACCGCCAGCAGCAGCAGCCAGCCCATGCCGGTCAAGGAATCCTGGAAGGCCTGGGCCGAGCCCTGGAAGCGGGTCGTGAGGGTATCGGGCAGCCCCAGGGTGGCCTGGGCGGTGTCGATGGCCGCGATGGCCTGGCCCAGGGAATGGCCGGGCTGCAGGTCGAAGGCCAGGGTCACGGACGGCAGTTGCCCGACATGGGAGATGGTGGCGGTGCCCACGCCATGCTCCAGGCTGGCCACGGTTTCCAGGGGCACCAGGGCGCCCCCGGCGGCGCGGATGTGGAGCAGGGACAGGACGCTGGGATCGGTCTGGAACGGCTGATCCAGCTCCAGGATCACCCCATGGGTGTTGCTGCCGCCGGTGATGGTGGAGACCTGGCGGCTGCTGTAGGCGTTGGACAGAGCGGACTCCACCTGCAGCGGCGTCACCCCCAGGGCCGCCGCCTTGTCCCGGTCGATGGACACCAGAATCCGGGGGGTGTTGATCTCCAGATCCGAGGCCACGTTCAGGAAGCCCGGCAACTCCCGCAGCCGCTGTTCCAGGCGGGGCGCCCAGGCGAACAGCTCTTCGGTGTTCGAGCCCTGGATGGTGTATTGGTACTGGCTCTTGGAGAGCTGCCCGCCGATGCGGATGGCCGGCAGGTTCTGCAGAAACGCCTTGATTCCAGGCACCTGGGCGAGCTTGGGGCGCAGGCGTTGCAGCAGCGCGTCCGCCGGGTCCCGCTCCGACCGGGGTTTGAGCCGCACGAAGATCCGGCCGGTATTCAGGGAACGGCTGGCCCCGCTGGCGCCCACGGTGGCCATGACCGCCGCCACCCCGGGATCGGCGCGGATGATGGCGGCCACCCGCAGATGCCGCTCCGCCATGGCGTCGAAGCCCACATCCTGCTCCGCCTCGGTGAAACAGAGCAGCTGGCCGGTGTCCTCGCTGGGCAGAAAACCGGTGGGCATGCGCCAGCCGATGGCCACGGTCAGGACCAGCACGGCCAGGAACACCGCCATGGTGACCAGGGGATGGCGCAGGACCCAGTGCAGGCTGCGATCATAGCCGTCGCGCAGAATCGTGAAGAAGCGTTCGCTGCTCCGGTAGGCGCGGCCATGGGCCTGGTCCGGCGTGGGTCGCAGGTAGCGGCTGCACAGCATGGGGGTCAGGGACAGGGATACGAACCCGGAGATCAGGACGGCCGCCATGATGGTGACGGCGAACTCATGGAGCAGCCGGCCGAGAATCCCCTCCATGAACAACACCGGCAGGAACACCGCCGCCAGGGACAGGGTCATGGAGACGATGGTGAAGCCCACCTCCCGGGCGCCGTCCAGGGTGGCCTGCAGGGGCGGCTTGCCGGCCTCCAGGTGCCGGGCGATGTTTTCCAGTATCACGATGGCGTCATCCACCACGAATCCCACGCACAGGGTCAGGGCCATCAGGGAGAGGTTGTCGATGGAGTAGCCCAGCAGGAACATCACCGCGAAGGTGCCCACGATGGAGATGGGCAGGGCCGTTGCCGGGATCAGGGTGGCGGAGAGGTTGCGCAGGAACAGGAAGATCACCAACACCACCAGCACCAGGGCCACCAGGAGGGATTCCTGCACCTCCATCACCGACGCCCGGATCGACTCGGAACGGTCGTAGAGGATCGACAGGGTGATGCCAGCCGGAATCTGCTTCTGCAGATCGGGCAGCAGGGCGCGGATGGCGTCTACCACGGCGATGGTGTTGGCGCCGGGTTGCCGCTGGATGGCCAGCACCATGCCGCGCCGGTCGTTGAACCAGGCGGCGAGCTTGTCGTTTTCGGCCGCTTCCACCACCCGGCCGATGTCCCGCACCCGCACCGGGGCGCCGTTGCGCCAAGCCACGATCATGTCCCGGAACGCCTCGGGTCGGACCAGATCGCCGGTACTCTGGAGAGTCACCACCCGGTCACGGCCGAACAGGGCGCCGGTGGGCAGGGTGACGTTGCCGCTGGCCAGGGCGTCCTGCACCTCGTCCAGGCCGATGGCCCGGGCGGCCAGGGCGGTGGGATCGAGTTTGATGCGCACGGCGTATTGCTGGGCCCCGTAGACGACCACCTGGGCCACGCCATCGATCATGGACAGCCGTTGGGCCAGGGCGGTATCGGCGTATTCGTTGACCGTGGTCAGGGGCAGGGTGTCCGAGGACACGGCCAGATAGAAGACCGGCATCTCGGCCGGATTGACCTTCCGGTAGGAAGGCGGCTGGGTCATATCCTCGGGCAGGCTGCGCTGGGCCTGGGAGATGGCCGCCTGCACGTCCTGGGCCGCGCCGTCGATGACGCGGCCCAGGGCGAACTGCAGGGTGATCTGGGTGCTGCCCTGGGAGCTGCTGGAACTCATGGAGTCCAGGCCGGCGATGGCCGAGAAGCGTTTCTCCAGGGGCGAGGCCACCGAGGCGGCCATGGTTTCCGGACTGGCGCCCGTCAGGGAGGCGGACACCTGGATGGTGGGATAATCGACATTGGGCAGGGCGCTGACCGGCAGCCGGACATAGCTCAGGATGCCCAGAAAAACCAGTCCGGCCATGATCAGGATCGTGGCCACCGGCCGCCGCACGAACAGTTCCGACAGGTTCATCCCGGGTTTGGCCGGGTCACCGGAGGCGTCACCTCCACCCGGGCTCCGTCGGTCAGGCGCCATTGCCCGGTGACCACCACCACCTCGCCGCCTTCCAGGCCGGCCGTCACCACCGCGTCGCGTTCGTTTTCCCGTTCCACGGTCACGGGCTGGACCGCCACGGTGCGGTCCGGCCGGACCAGGAAGACGAAGCGCCCGTTGGGACCGGTTTGCAGCGCCGGGGTGGGGGCGACCACCACGCCGTCCCGTTCCTGCAGGCGCAGGGTCACGGGCACGAACTGTCCCGGCCAGAAGCGTCGCTGCGGGTTGGGGATCCGGGCATGGAGGCCGATGGTGCCGGTGGTGCGATCCACGGCGTTGTCGATCCAGGCCAGACGGCCCTCACCGGCGGTGCCATCCGGCAGCGTGAAGGTCACCGGCAAGGGGTTTTTGCCCTGCCAAGTCAGGATGTGCGGCAGGTGACGCTCCGGGACCGCGAAGTCGAGGCACAGGGGATCCATCTGGTGGATCACCGCCAGGGGATCGGGATCGTTGGCCTTCACCAGCTCGCCGACCTTCCGGAACTGGCGTCCCACCCGTCCGGCCAGGGGGGCGTGGATGTGGGTGTGGTCCAGGGTTAGTTCCACGGCGCGGATGGCGGCCGCGCCGGCCAACACCGCGGCCTCGGCCGTCTGTCGGGCGGTTTCGATGGGGGCGAACTGGTCGGCGGAGAGGGTCTTGGCCTGCAGCAGTTCCCGGCGCCGCGCCTCCTGGGTGCGGGCCAGCTGCAGTTGGGCCTGGTCCCGGGCCAGGTTGGCCTTGAGCTGGTCGAGCTGGATGGCGAAGGCGCGGCCGTCGAGTACGAACAGCAGCGCGCCGGCATCGACTTCCGCGCCCTCCTGGAACGGCGCCTCGACGATCTGCCCATCCACCCGGGACTTGAGCGCCACGCTGGCGCAGGGGGCCAGGTGGCCATGGGCGCTCAGTTCCACGGGTACGCTCTTGCGTTCCACCCGGGCACTGGTCACCAGAACCGGCTTGTCCTTGGGGGGGCCTTGCGACTCCCCGCCCGAGGAACAGCCGCCCAGGGTCAGGGCCAGGGCGAGGCCAAACAATCCCTTCCAGATGTTCACAGCGCAGCGGCACTCCTTCGAGAGGCTGTCCCCCAGTCCTCGGAATTGATAATAGGCCACCGGACCCCAATCTGTCCCGGTTGATTTTCCGGCGGCGATCGTCTAACTCCGATGGATGGGGGAGGCCTCCCTCCACCCGCCACCGATGAAAGCCGCTCCGCGACTTTCACGGTAATGCTGAGCCGAACTCCAAAGTTACCCGAGCCGAGGATTTTGCCGCCATGATTCCCAGCCAACCCGGCATTCTTGTCCCTGTTCCGGCCCACGCCTGCAGCCTGGAGTTCGGTCTGCGGCCCGACGGCGATCCCCGTCCGGTCCTGGCCGCCCTGGCCCGCCGTCCGTTGGGCGGGGAACGGGTGGTCGGTCTGGGTCCCGGGTTGCTTGAGAGCCTGGGCCGGCCCCTGGAAGGGCTGCATGCCTTTCCCGCCATCAGCGGCGCGGGCTGCACGGTTGTTTCCACCCAGGCCGATCTGTGGTGCTGGGTGCGCGGCGACGACCGGGGCACCATTCTCCATCAGGCCCGGGCCGTGGAGGAATCGTTGAAGGGAGCGTTCCACTGCCTGCGCCGGGTGGACACTTTTCGGCATGGAGCGGGACTGGACCTGACCGGCTACGAGGATGGCACCGAAAATCCAGCGGACGAGGCGGCCGTGACGGCCGCCATCGTCCAGGGCCAGGGGCCGGGCCTGGATGGCTCCAGCCTGGCGGCGCTGCAGCAGTGGCGGCATGACCTCGATTTTTTTGAGCGCCTGTCCCGTGAAGACCAGGACCATATCATCGGCCGGCGACGCAGCGACAACGAGGAAATCGAAGATGCTCCGCCCACGGCCCATGTCAAGCGCACTGCCCAGGAGAGCTTCCAGCCCGCGGCCTTCATCGTCCGCCGGTCCATGCCCTGGGCCGATGCCGGCGGGGAAGGGCTGCTGTTCCTCGCCTTCGGTCATTCCCTGTATGCCTTCGAGGCCATGCTGCGGCGCATGACGGGACAGGAGGACCGCATCGTGGACGCCCTGTTCCGCATCTCGCGGCCGGTCACGGGCAGTTGCTTCTGGTGCCCGCCGGTGACGCCCGGGGGGACACTGGATTTGTCCGCTTGCGGTCTGTAGCGGCTGGGTTGATCCTTCCGCCCGGTCATCCTGGAGCATTGCGGGTCCGAAAGACCTTTGCGATTGAGCCTCTTGCAAAATTCCCGGCGTCGGGGGGACTCATCCCCCGCGAATGTCCCACATGGGCCTTCCGGGTCGAACGGGACCCGGTTTTTCCCGCCCAATGTGTCCGGTAGCCGTTTTTCG
>PEAP01000004.1 GCA_002753665.1 Magnetococcales bacterium DC0425bin3 | reverse complement strand
GTCCTCTTCTTCCTCGAAAGGATCCTCTTCCTCGGTCTCTTCTTCCACCTCGGTTTCGTCCTCCTCGGTCTGCTCGTCGGCACCCTCCGTGGCGGTATCGTCGGCGGGATTGTCGGTTTCCTCGGTGACGTCATCGGTGGTGGTGTCGTCGGCCGTGTCGGTCACGACCTCGTTGGCCTGCTCCACGGCGTCATTCACCGCCTCCGCGGCCTGCTGGCTGTCCTGGGCCGTCTGCTCGGCCTGGGCCACCGTATCCTGAATGGCGGCGGCGTTTTGCTGCAATTGGGCCTGGTCCACATTGGCCACGGCATTCTCGATGGCCGCCTGGACGATGGCCATGCCGTTGGCCACGGAGCTGTTGATCAGCTCCACGGCGGTGGCATCGGCGCCCATCGAGGTCGCCACCTGGGCCACCGCCGCCGCCACCAGACCGGCGGCAGCCACGCCATCCGCACCGGCGGTCTGCCCCTTGATGCTGGCGGCCACCGCACCGGCAATCTCGCCGGCGGCCTGGGCGCCCACCATCCGCACCACCACCGAAGCCACCTGAGCGGCCGCCTGGGCGCCGGCGTTGGCGGTCACCGCCCCCGCCACCTGGGCGGCGATGGCGCTGTTGCCCGGGTTCAGGGCCACCAGGGCTGCGGCCACCCGGGCGGCCTGACCGCCGGCCTTGGCGGTCACCGCCCCCGCCACCTGGGCGGCCATCTGGCCGGCGATGGCAGCGGGATCGGTGCCCGCGGCCACGGCCGCCGCAGTGGCGGCCTTGGTGGCCGCCTGGGTCACCGCCGCCGCAATCGACCCGGCAGCCGCAGGCCCTGCGATTTCGGTCACCGCCGCCGCTACCGCAGCGGCGGACTGCGGCACCGCGGCTGCGGCTGCGGCTGCGATCTGCATGCGGGAGGCCATGATCACGGCCTCCACACCCTCGGCAAACATGCCGACGGGAGGTGCCGGCAAGGTCTTGATCGCTTCCACGGCCGCCTGGGCGGCGATGGCCGGGTTGGCCTTGGCCGCCGCCGCCACGATCTGGGTGGCCGCGGCGGCCGTGTTGGTCTTGTCGGCGGCCGACATGGCGCTCTGCACGATGGCCGTGGTGACATTGACGCCCTGTTGGCCGGCCGCCTGCACAGCGGCCCCGACGATCTGGGCCACCTCCCTGGCATCGGTGGCGACCTGGGCCGCACCGCTGACCACTGCCCGGGTACCAGCTTCGGCATTGGCGGTGTTGGCGGTCTGCTGGGCAGTGGCATTGCCCTGCAAGATGGCCGCCGCCTGGGGCATGGTCTGGGCGGCCCTGGCAATAAAGGCCTGCTGCGCGGTGGTCATGGGCCCTGCCTGGCGACCGATCATGCCCAACGACGCGGCTTCGGCCAGCAGGGCCACCGCTTGGCCGATCTGCTCGGGAGTGGCCGCCTCTGCGGCCTCGATCAGGGCCATCCCCTGAACGGCAGCCCGCCACCAATGCTCCAACCGCTCCCGCAGGTAGGACTGTTTGCCGGGAGGCGGCAGGATCGGCTCATCGCCTTCCATGACCGCGGCGCCCGGTTTGGCGCCATCCTGGGCCGCTATGGGCAGGCGGTTGGCCTGGGCATCGGCCAGCAACTGCTCCGGGGTGAAGGGCGGCAGTGTGGGGTGGGTCTTGCCCAGCTCCTTCTGCAGGAACAGCACCGTCTGGGCCGCCACTTCCTTCGAAAAATCCTTGGGATCCCCCGGGGCCGCCTTGCTCGCCGCCGATGGCGCGGCGATGGCTTGGCCCGCCTTGACCATCGCATGGCCCTTGGGGTTGCTCAAGCGCGCCGAGCCGTTGGATACGTTGACGAAATCCGGCAGGCCGGCAGCAACCAGACCCTCCACCGCCGAGCCGCGGATCCCCATGGTGGCCGTGGCGGTATTGATGCGCACGTCGGAGCTTTTCACCGCGAACCCGGACAGGTAGCGGTAGGCGCCCTGCTCGACCTGGATCACCTTGCGGGCCTGACTCTCGGCCGGGTTGAAGGCGAACTGTTTGAGTTCCACCTTGGCGTCCGGTCCGGCGGTGAATGTGGAGCCATCCCGGAACTTGATGACCACTTGGCTGCTGGGGCCGGTGATGACCCAGTGCCGCGGCAGAAGCGGATCGCCCACCTTCAGCACCTCCGGGGGCCGCTTGCCCAGCTGCACCTTGACATCCCCATCCACCAGGGCGGCCCGGCCCAGGTGGAGAGTGTTGATGGGCATTTTTCCGGCGGACGTCGCGCCGCTGGCAGGCTCCCCGGCCAGGGCCCCCCCCGGGGGCCACAGGATCGCGCCGACACACAGAATGGGTAGAACAAAGCGTCGCATGGGATTCACGTGCCCCTCCGCAGGATTCGGTTCCCGATCTCCCCTCAGAGCGTTGAAAAAGCCATGAATGGCTTTTTCAACGTCGGGAACCGCAAGCAAAGCTTGCGGTTCCCTCACGGAATCAACGAATTGGAAATCCATTGATTCCGGCGGGGCATCCCTGCCCCGCCAGCAGCCCATTTATCAACGAGCTGCTATCGTCCCAGGCTCCAAAATACAGGAAACCGGCCGACTTGTTAAGATTATTGTCGTCCCCGCTCCCGTGGTCCCGAACGAAACGTTTCCCCAGCCCGTGGCCAGCGGCCGGGACAGGCCGCTCAACGTGACAGTTCGCTGGGAAAATGGGAAGTCTTGGGGGTCGCGCGGCTGCGGATCACCTGCTGATGGGGCAACACCGCCGCCTGGAGACCCATGGCCAGCAGCACCCAGAAGTAGAGCGCGTTGGAGGGGATCTGGAAGTTGAAATCGACCAGGCCATGGATCAACAGGGCCATGGTTCCCGCCAGGGAGGCGAACAGGATGCCCCGGGCGAAGGGATCCCGCCGTTTCAGGTAGCGTCGCACCATGATCAGCCAACAGCTCAGAACCCCACTGCCCAGCAGTCCGAACCCCAGCAAGCCTTGATCGGACAGTATTTCCAGATAATCGTTGTGAACATGCTGGTAAAACTTGGTGACCGCCTCGGTGCGGTACAGCGGATAGGTGTATTGAAACGTGCCGCTTCCGGTGCCAATCCCCGGAAAATTCCCAATTTTTTCAACGGTGCCATTGAAAACATACACCCGTCGCGCCAGGTCCAGATCGGCCTCGACAAAGCGCCCGGCCAAGTGTCCCAGTCCCAGCCACAGACCGCCGATCAGGGCCAGGATGAGGATCGGGAAGATCAGGCGCCGCTCCCGGGTGGACTTGCGGCGCCGAAAATGGGCCAGAAA
This sequence comes from Magnetococcales bacterium DC0425bin3, assembly GCA_002753665.1. Taxonomy (GTDB): domain Bacteria; phylum Pseudomonadota; class Magnetococcia; order Magnetococcales; family DC0425bin3; genus DC0425bin3. Next base: position 87,066 of record PEAP01000004.1, on the reverse strand, counting down.
AGCGATCAGGGTCAACGACGCCATCACCGCCAGGGTCCCGGCACGGGACTGGCTGAGGAACAGCGCCAGGAACATGCTGATGATCAGGCCGGCCATCACCCCGCGGCGACCGCCGAGATCCTGCATCAGACCCAGCAGGGTATCCCGCCAGGACCATTCCGACCGACCCCGCCGCATCCAGCCGATCAACAGTCCCAACCCCACCGACAGGGTCATGGCCAGCAGGCCGGCGAAGTGGTTGCGATTGACGAACGTCCCGGTGGCCTGAAACGGATTGATGGGCACCCACCAGGAAAGATCGGTGCGGGTCAAATAGATGCCCATCCCGAACAAGGCCTCGAAACAGCCCACCAGAAACAGGGTCAGGGCGAGTTGTCTCACCCTCTCCCGGGTCCCGGCCAGCGCCAACACCAGGAAGCCCGCCCCCAGATAGCTCATGTATTTCAGCCATTCGGACAGGGTGGCCTCCCGATCCAGACTGATGGTCATGGCGCCATCCGCCAGGCCCGCGAACCGGTAGACCTCAATGGTGGCGGGGCTGATCAGGCGCATCAGACCCGGGTGCAGATCCACCACCTGGAGCAGGGGCACCAACACCCAGAACAGCAGCAGGATCATCTGGGGAGCATATTCCTCGAACACCCGGCCCCAACTCCCCCGGTATCCCAGACGGGTCACGAACAGCAGGGCCAGCAGACCAAAAATGGCACCAGCCAGCAGGTTCCACGCCCAGACCCGGTTGCTGCCCAGGGGCAACGGGGCCCAGACCAGCACCAGCAGGAATGCCCAGAAGATATGGGCATCGAAATAGTTGTCCCTCATGTCCCATCTCCACCGGCCGACCCGAAGCGCTGCAACGGTCCCACATGCTTGCGGAACAACCGCAGCAGTGTCGGATTGCCGGAGATGCGGGGCAGGAACTCCGCGCCCAGATCATGGCGTCGCACCAACGTCAACACCCGTTTGGCCTGCTCCGGATTCTTCTCTGCCTCCCGATGGGCCACGGACAGCAGATCGCCTCGGATCCGATCATCCAGGATGGGCCAGATGCGAAAGCCGAGGGGCAGCAAGCCCCCCTGCACCCCTGGTTCCTGGGGGGCAAACACCATGGCTCGTTCGAGATCCTGGGCCGCCTGGGACCAATGCTCCCGGCCCAGTCGAATGCGAGCCTGGGCCAGATTGACCCAGGAATACCCCCAGGTGGGACGCAGGACGGTGGCCCGTTCGTAGTAGTCCACCGCTGCTTGCAGATGGGCCTGCTGTTTCTCCGGATCCTTTTCCCAGTTGGGCAGGCCATGGGTATATTGGAGTCGTCCCAGGTGAAGGCACAGATCCGCATTCCCCGGATTGAGAGACGTGGCCCGGGTCAAATGCTCCATCATGCGCTGCCACAGTTGTTCCCGGAGTTCCGGCGTCACCTCCGGGTTGCGCATCTGGGCCTCGGCCACCTCCAATGGAAAGGTGAAGAAATCCGCCAGCGCCCAGCGTCCGCTCCAGATTGCCAGGGACAGAAAGCCCGTCGCCAACAACAGGTGCAGGGCGGGAAGCGCCAGATTGCGAAAAGCAATCATGACCGCAAAGGATCAGCGGCAGGCTCTTTACCGTGGAAGTAGCAACGCGACTTCCATCGGAGGAGGGTGGAGGGAGGCTTCCCCCATCCATCGTTAGCTGCGTGCATCATCCCGGTCGTCGCCATAATAGCCATAGCTGGTGCCATATCCATATCCCGATCCGTAGCCATAGCCGTAACCATAGCCATAGCCGTAACCATAGCCACCGCCGCTGTAATACATCAGCTTGGCCATGTCCACGCTGTTGAAGACGCATCCCACCACGGCAATCTTGGCGTGACGCAGACGCTTCAAGGCGCCCAGCACCATGTCCTTGCTCGGCTTGCTGGCTTTGACCACGAAGATGACGCCATCGGCCTGTTTGCCGAGAATTTGGGCGTCGGTCACGATCAGGGTAGGCGGCGCGTCGATGATGATGCGATCATAATGCTGCCGAAGCATGTCCAGCATGTCCCGCCAACGGCGGGAGGCGAGAATTTCGCTGGGGAACGGCGGGGTGGGACCGCTGGGCAGCACATGGAGCCCCTGGGGGCTTTCCATGATCTCCTCCCGCAGGATGTCGATGGGCCGCCGCCGCCGCTCCGCCACCTTGCGCCGCTCCCGACCCAGGCGCCGGTCCGACTGAAAACGCCGCTCCTGGCCATTCCAGTCCACGGGAGACGCCTCCTTGCGGCGCCGTTCCTGTCCGGAGCGCTGCTCGGCCACCACGCGCCGCGGGGCGTCGCTGCACGCTCTTCCGATTACATATTCGGAGAGATAGCTGGTGACGCCCCCGGTGGGTTCCACGCCGAACACTTTCTTCATGCGAGGTCGGCGCAAATCCGCCTCCAGCAGCAGCACCCGGTCCCCGGCCTGGTGAAAGGCCTGGGCCAGGTTGATGGCCACGGTGGTCTTGCCCTCTTCCGGCACCGCCGAGGTCACCATGATGATCTGCATGGGATGGTCGATGTCGGCGAACAACAGGCCGGTGCGCAGACTTCGCACCGCCTCGGAATAGTTGGATTTGGGATGCTGCGACTGCATCTCTTCGGGCACCGAGGGCTCCCGCCGCCCGAGCCGCAACAGGGGCAATGAGGCGAACAGCGGCAGGCCGGTGACCATTTCCAACTCTTCGGGAGTCTTGAACGAGCGGTCGGACATTTCCAGGAGGAAGCCGATACCGAAGCCCAGCAACAGCCCCAGAAACCCGAATTTCATCAGGGTGCTGCGTTTCTTGGGCATGAAGGGGACCGTGGGTACCTGGGCCATGTCCAGCATCCGGGCATTGGCGGACTGCATGCCTTCGCTCAGGCCCGTCTCCTTGAAGCGGCGCAGAAACATTTCGTAAAGCTGGCGGTTGGCGGCCACCTCCCGCTCCAGCTTGTTCATGTGAAAGGCTTTCTGCTGGGTCTTCTGCACCTCGCCCCGCTGACTGCCCAACTCCTGGGCGAGACGGGAGGCCTGGGCCGAGGCCACGTTGTATTCCTGCTTGGCCGTTTCCACCACCCGCAGCACCTCCTGCCGGACCTTGGTCCGGATCTCCGCCAGTTCTCTGGCGCTGCGGATCATGCGCGGATGCTTGGGGCCGTAACGCTCGGACATCTCGGAAAGCTGCTGCTCCAGGCGGATCTGTTCCTTCTTGAGATCATTCAGTGACTCGCTCTCGACCAGAGGGATGCGGGAATAATCCCCGCTGTGTTCCCTCATCAGGCTCTGGAACCGCTCATGCCGGGTTTGGGCCGAGGCCGCCTGGGCCCGCAACTGGGAGAGCTGGGAATTGAGTTCCAGCATCTGGGCCTGATCGATGCTCTGGACCTCGTTGGAACCCACCAGGCCGGTGGTCTCCCGGTAGACCTGCAAGGCGCGCTCGGAGGATTCCAGGGTTTTGCGCAGCCCCTCCAGGCGCACCATCAGCCAGTTGGCGGCATGTTGGGTGACTTCCAACCGCGCTTCCAGCTGCTGGTCGATGAAGACCTGCACGATGCTGTTGGCCACCCGGGCGGCCAACTTGGGGTCTTCCGCGATGAAGGAAATTTCCACCAGTTGGGTCCGACCCACCTGCTGCACGTTGATGCGCGACGCCACGGCTCCGGCAATGGACCGCACCCGGTCCGGATCCAGCTCCCCCGGTCGGGTGGTCGGCTGGGACGGTTTCGTGGCCGGCTCCGCCGCTTTCGTAAAAAAAGGCAGCCAGCCCTCGGGGATCCAGCTGCGCAGGGACCAGCCCTGCCGCGCCGAACCGGCATTGGGATCGAATTCCGGGGCCAGATCGAGCCGTTCCCGGCGCACCACCTCCTCGGCCAGACGCCAGTTCTTCATCAAGGCCAACTGGGTCTGGAGATAGCTGGCCTGATTGCTGTCGGCGTTCTGGAACAGCTCATCGATGGAAATCAGCTTGGCAACCCGCTGTTCCAACACCATGGTGGCCGTGGCCTGGTAGAGGGGAATCGTGGTCCACAGATTGATGGTCACCGGCAAAAGGATCAGGAAGGTGACGCTGAAAATCTGCCACTTCCGCTTGATGGCCACCATCAGCAGGAAGCGAAAATTGAACGAACTCATGGCATCCGCCGGCCCATCGGCGGTGGTGGTGTCCGGGACGGGGCGCGTCATCGGCGGCGGTTGATGGACCGGCTCCGGGGCGGGATTCATGATCCGAGCCGGTTGGGGGAAGCGCACCTCGCGCCCGACCTTGATTACGGTTGCTTCCGCCATGGCTTTACCAAAATCCTTCCGGTACCGTCAAAATATCATCAGGGAAGATCGGATCATCCAGGCCGATGGGTTTTTCGCGATGTTGCGGATCCCCACCGCGGATGACGACGATCTTGTTTTCGGCGGCCCGTTCCGTGAACCCCCCGGCCAGGGTTACCGCCTTGCGCACGGTGAGTCCGGGCTGGAAGGGAAACCCCCCCGCCTGGGCAACCTCGCCGTTGATGTAATACATGCGATAGGATTGAATGGAGATATTGACCACCGGATTGCGCAAATAACCGTCCGCCAAGCGACTCGCCAGTAATTTTTCCACCTGCCGGATGGTCAGCCCCGTGACATCCATTTCCCCAAGAAAGGAATAGGAAATCTTGCCGTTGGGACGGACCTTGGTCTCCATGGAGAGATCCGGTTCATCGTTGACCAGAATGGCTATCTTGTCGCCAGCACCCAGACGGTACTGGTCGCGGATATCGTCATCCCCCCTGACCTGAGGGGGAGGATCCGCCTGGGCCGGCCCCAACGACAGGATGGCGGCCGAGAGAGCGATCAGCAACAACGCACGCTTCATCCTTCAAGACTCCCCCATCGGCGGTTTGCCACCGGGTCCCTACAATCCTCCCGAGATGGTGACCATCACATCGTTGGCATCGTAACTGGAACCGACGGTATTGGAATTCTGGTTGGTCCGGTTATAGGTTCCGCTCAGGGTGAACCAGCGGGGGAACCGGTAGTCGAATCCAAGCGATCCCTTGTAGACATCGTTCTCCAGATTGGAACTGTAATCGTTCAAGGTATAGGACAGGTTGGAGTTGAGGGTCAGGAATGAACGCAACTGATGGTTCAGCCCCAGGGCGACATCGGTGGTGACATAGTTGGCCGCCGTGGCGCCGCCTTCGTTGAATTCCCGCTTGGTCGTCAGGTTCAGCTTGGAGCGGGTGGTTGGGCTCCAACCCACGTTCCCCGTCATGGTCATGGCCCCATCATCCTGGCCCCCCCCGGCCTGGTATGCCTTCTGGGTGTAGCCCATGGCGAAGGCACCGGTGGTCTTGGCGGCGCCACTCCATTCCAGCCCGGCCTGGATCGTGTTCTCCCGGCTGTTGCGGCCCACGCTGGTATTTTCGTAGATGATATCCTTGACGCTGGTCTGTGTCAAAAGCGACGTGCGGGGCGCCAGGGCAAACATCAGTTTCAGGCCCACCTGGTGCCAATAATGGCCCAGATCCTGTTTTTCCTTGAACCCGTAATCCCAATCGAGCAGGGTGCGCAGGCGATTGTGGGTCAGCTGGATGCCGGCGTTCAAGCCAGTCTCCTGCCAATCATCGGGGGGAGTGTCGAACCCCGTGGTCGTGGTATCGGGAGCCCCGCGCTTGTCATGGTTGAAGGCGTAATCGGCCCCGGCGGTGATTTCGATCTGGCGCGTGGGATTGAGGGTCAGCTTGGCGCCCATATTGTGATCGGCCGTGTCCTCGGACTCCCGCTTTTCATGACGGACCAGGCTGGTGCGGTAGTTGACCTCGAAGGCCGTCTTCTTCCAATGGGTGGAGAACTGCACCACCGGGGTGATGGTGAGAGTCTTCTCCCCGACCCGATTGGTTTCATGCTTGTAGAGATTGTCGTCGTATTTGGACGCGACTGACAGCTTGGGCTTGATGCGGAAAATCCCCACGGGGATGCCACGGGTCTCGTCCGCGGCCCGCAGGTACCTCCAGGTGCCGCCAAAAAAGACCAGCAGCAACGCCACCATCCAGCCAACCAGGATGGCTCTCACCCGTGTTCGGGGGAGACTGCAGGGACGTTTTGCCGCATCCGCCATGGATTACACCCGCCAATCCGCTGACGAAGTCTGGAGGAGCGTCAGTTTGTGAGTCGAAAAATCCATTTTATTCCTTGTCCTTATGGTCCTGTGTCCAAAACCCGTCCCCTCCCGGGACGGTCACAGCAACAGCTCTAATGCAAACGGCACGCCATAACAGAGCGTTGGAAAAGCCATCCATGGCTTTTCCAACGTCGGGAACCAGGCCTGGTCGGCGGACGGCCGACTCCCCCTGGCCGTTGACTCCCAGTGAAATCTTCTGCAAGACTATGGCTGACTGGTCACCGTGAAAGTCCCGTCGCGATTTCTCGTTCTCCCCACCCCCTGCCCCACGGTCGTTCCCATCCATGTCCACCATCCTGGTCACCGGCGGCGCCGGTTACATCGGCAGCCACGTCTGCAAGGCCCTGGCGGCCACGGGGCACCGACCGGTCACCTTCGACGACTTGGCCCGGGGCCACCGGGAGGCGGTGCGGTGGGGACCTTTAGAGGCGGGTAATCTGCTGGATCGTGAGCGACTGCGTCAGATCATGGCCGCCCACCAACCCCGGGCGGTGATCCATTGCGCCGGATTGGCCTACGTCGGAGAATCGGTGATCCATCCGGAACGGTACTATCACAACAACTTCGGCGGCTCGCTGGTCCTGCTGGAAACCATGGCGGAATTCCAGGTGCGGGAGATGGTCTTCTCCAGCTCCTGCACCGTGTATGGGGATCTGGAACGGGTGCCGGTCGATGAATCCCACCCCCTGCGTCCGGTCAACCCCTACGGGTTCACCAAACTGGCGGTGGAGCGGATGGTGGCCGATTTCGGCGCCGCCCACGGCCTGCGGGGCGTGGGCCTGCGCTATTTCAATGCCGCCGGGGCCGACCCGGACGGACAGATCGGGGAACACCACGCCCCCGAAACCCACCTGATCCCCCTGACCCTGGCGGCCGCCGGCGGTCTGGGACCGGCGCTGACCATCCTCGGTACCGACTATCCCACCGCCGATGGCACCTGCATCCGGGATTACATCCATGTGACCGATCTGGCCGCCGCCCATGTGGCGGCCCTGGAACGTCTGGCGGGTTGGTCCGGTTATCGGGCCTTCAATCTCAGTACCGGCACCGGACATTCGGTGCGGCAGGTGGTGGGAGCAGTCGAACAGGTCACCGGGAAAAAAGTTCCGCACCGGCTGGGGGACCGGCGCCCGGGCGACGCAGCCGAACTGGTGGGCAATCCCGCCATGGCCGGGCGGGAACTGGACTGGCGCCCCCGGTTTCCGGCCCTGCAGGACATCGTGTCCACGGCCTGGAGATGGATGGAACGCGGGCGAAGCCGCTAGCTGTTCCCCAACCGCTGCCGGATCAAGGCTTCCATGCCGTCCAGGGTGTCCAGGGCCTTGAACAGGTCGGGTTGATGGTCCAGCGTGAGGCCGAACTCCTGTTCCAGCCGGTTGATCAGCACCAGGGTGTCGAAGGAATCGATGTATTCATCCGTCAGCAGAGCCAGCCCTTCGAGTTCCGCCGGATCGGTCAGATCCTCCACCAGCTCCAGCACCAGCCCGGCGAGGCGTTGCCGCAGATCGCTTGCGTTCATGGCCGGTTCTCCTCCTTGCGTGCCACGGCCGGATCCTCCAGGCGACGGGCGATGTCCCGGCGGTCGATCTTGCCGTTGGCGTTCTTGGGCAGTTGTTCCAGAATGACGATCCGGCGGGGCACCATGTAGTCGGGCAGGCGGCTGCCAAGCCGGGCCTTGATCTCCCGGGCGGTCAGGGTCCCGTTGACCGCTACCGCCGCCAGGATCTGCTTCATCCCCTGGAACGTGACATGGACCACCCCCGCTTCGGCCACACCGGGCAGACCGTTGAGGGCCGCCTCGATTTCCCCCAGCTCGATCCGATAGCCCATATGCTTGATCTGGTTGTCCCGCCGGCCGATGAAATGCAGATGGCCGGTGGCCGGATCACGGCGCACCTGATCGCCGGTGCGGTAGGCGATCTGCCGGAAGGCGTCCTGGCGGGGATTCTGCACAAACACCGCCGCGGTCCGCTCCGGATCCCGGTAATAGCCGGCCCCCACGTTGGGTCCCAGCAGGCACAGCTCGCCCTCCTCCCCAGCGGCCGGGCGCCCGTCCTCGTCCAGCAGCAGGCCTTCGAAATTGCGGGCCAGGGGGCCCAGAGGCGGCAGGCCGTCCAGGTCGGCGAAGGTCTCCGGTCCCAGCCGCAGGGCGGAACAGATGCAGGTGCATTCCGTGGGGCCGTAGACGTTGAAGAAGGCGGCGCGGTGGCCGAAATTCTCCCACAGGCGAACCAGTTGGGCCTTGGGATAGCCCTCGCCGCCAAAGATGAAACGCCGCAACCCGGGCAGGCGCTCCGGTCCCAGCAGGTTGAGACGGGTGAGATAGATCAACAGGGATGGCACGGAAAACCACGAAGTGCAGCCGGCGGCCTCCAGATGGGCGATCAGGCCTTCCGGATGGGCCAGCAGCTCCCGGTCGCAGGGCAGCAGCGTGGCGCCGTTCATCAGGGCGGCATAGAGATCGAACACCGAGTTGTCGAAAAACAGCGGATTGACGTTGGCCAGCACCTCCCCGGAGCCGAATTCGAACTCGGTGCGGCACCAGTCGATGAAGTTGAGCAAGTTGCGGTGGGTCATCACCGCTCCCTTGGGAAAGCCGGTGGAGCCGGAGGTGTACATGATATAGGCCGGATGGTCACCGGTAACCGGCACCGGCGCCACGGACCGGACGGCGGCAGCGCAACCGGTCAGATCGTCGATGGCCAGCACGTCCCCCCCCTGCCAACCGCAGTCCTGCAGGCGTTGGGCCAAGGTCGTATCGGCCAGGATCAGCCGGGGCCGACAGTTGTCCAGGATGCGCTGCAGCCGCTCGGGCGGGGATTGACGATCCACCACGGCATAAGACAGGCCGAGCTTCCAGCAGGCGATGATGGCGGCGAACACCACCGGGATCTTGCGGCTGGTCAGGCAGATCACGTCCCCGGCCCGCGCCCCCCGCGCCACGAGCCGGCCGGCCACGGTGTCGGCCAGCCGGTCCAATCCTTCATAGGTGAGTACTGCACCATCGGCGAAGAGCAACGCCGGCCGCTGGCCGTGTTCCGTCACCATGGCGGCGAACCGCAGGCCCAGATTGTATCGATACATCAGCGTTCCCCCGGGGGGACGAAGTAGAACGGCTCCCGCTCCATCCCCGCAATCGAGATATCCAGCACCGGCCGGGCGGCGGCCAGATTGATCCAGCCCTGCCCCACCGGACGGCGTACCAGATGGCCGGCGGCGGCCAGATCCGCCATCAGGGTCTGGTCGTTGAAACCGAAATTACCGAAGCGGTCAATGTCCCGCACAAAACAGCTATGGCGCCCCTCCCGGACCGTTCCGTCCCGGTCCACGGTGGTTCCGGTGAACTCCTTCGTGATCCGGTAGGGCACCACCCCGCCCCGCTGCCGATGGTATTGCTCCACATAATGGAGAAAGGTCGGGTTGAACCGCGGCAGGCCGAAGATCAGCAGCCAGGCATTGCGCTGGTGGAGGGTGTCAAAGATCGAGCCAACCCCGAAGGCGTCGTCGCCTACCCGGGCCAAGTTGTCCCGTTCGGGACCCCAGACGACACAGCTGAAGAACGGATCGGTGGTGCGGGTCACGTCGGGCCGCTGGCGGGCATACTCGGAAAAGAGCCCCACCTGGCTGCGGGTGTGCCGCACATCGAAACGCCGCTCCGGACTGCCGGGGCCCCAGCTATAGGAATAGGTGGGCACCACCAGATGGCCGGTCGGCCCCACCAGATCCACGAACAGCCCGAACAGACCCTCCAGCAAGGCAGTCTTGGTCAGACCGGGAACCAGTTTGCCGAAGCCTTTCAGATCGCTCTGGACATAGAGCATATCCCCCGGCGCCACGGGGGGAGCGAGGGCGGCGAGAAAATCCTGGCGGGTGACCGGTCCCGCGGCGCTTTCGTAGAACACCATGGACTTGCTTCCCTGGCGACGGGAACGGCCGGCCGTTCCCGGTGAATGGCGAAAACAGCCGACTTTACGCCATTGCCCCGGTGTCCAAAAGGTTCGGTCCTGCCCCGGTGCCGGTGGAACGGGTTATTTCGCTTCCGGATCCCCCCATGACCGGTTGAACCGGCAGTGGGTCTGGACCATCATACAGAGGTGGCGATGCATACCGACCGCCCAACCCCCTGTCTTCTGGAGGCGCCATGAAAGCCCAGCAACTGTTCGCCTACGGTCCCCAGGCCGCTTTCCAGGCCGTCGATCTGCCCCGGCCCGAGCCGGGTCCCGGCCAGGTTCTGGTGCGGGTGGCCGCCACCAGCGTCAACCCCATCGATGTGAAGATCCGCACCCTGGGCCTGCCCCTGGCACCAGAGCTGCCGGCAATCCTCCACGGCGACGTGGCCGGGGTGGTCGAGGGGGTTGGACCCGGCGTGACCCGCTTCGCGCCCGGGGATCGGGTGTTCGGCTGTGCCGGTGGCGTCAAGGGCGGCGGCGGCGCCCTGGCCGAGTACATGGTGGCTGATGCCCGACTGCTGGCCCGGGTGCCGGACCGTCTGCCCCTGGCCGATTGCGCCGCCCTGCCCCTGGTTACCCTCACCGCCTGGGAGGCCCTTCTGGAGCGGGTGCGGATCGAGCCCGGCGATCAGGTGCTGATCCAGGCCGGCGCCGGCGGGGTGGGTCATGTGGCCGTGCAACTGGCCAGGTTGCGGGGCGCGGTGGTCCACACCACGGTCTCCACACCGGCCAAGGCCGCCCTGGCCCGGGAGCTGGGGGCCGATCACACCATCGATTATCGCACCACCCCGCTGGAGGATTACCGAGCCGCCACCCCGGGGGGGCGGGGCTTCGATCTGGTGTTCGACACCGTCGGCACCACCACCCTGGATGCCTCCTTCCAGGCCGCCCGGGTCGGCGGCACCGTGGTGACCTGTGTGGCCCGTTCCACCCACGATCTGTCCCCGCTGCATCTCAAGGGTCTGAGCCTGCATGTGGTCTTCATGCTGCTGCCGCTGCTCACCGGCCGGGATCGCAAGCGCCACGGCACCATCATGGAACGCGCCGCCACCCTGGTGGATGCCGGCCGGCTGCGGCCCTTGATCCACCCCGAGCGTTTCCCCCTGGAGCGCGTGACTGCCGCCCATGCCCTGGTGGCGTCCGGCCAGGCACTTGGCAAGGTTCTGGTCACCCTGTGAGTCAGGACCGTGGAGAAATGCCAATTATGGTATGATTATTGCTTAAATCTCTTCCAGAGGCCGGCATTCCCGCCGCCGCCCCCAGGAACGGGAGACAAGCCATGGATGACGGACAAGTGACCGAGGCGGTGTTTCGGTTGGCGCGGTTTCAGGAAAATCCCGAGGCGCTGGTGCGCAACCTGTCGCCCCGGGAACGACTGCGTTTGAGCCGGGAGCTGGTGCGGGCCTTCGAGGCCCTGGACCGCATCGACCAGGCCTTCGCCGACATCGAAGAACAGGGCATGCATCGGGTGATGGCCGACGGCTACCATCTGGTCACGCCTCCCGCCCCGCTGCCGGCGCGATCCCAGACGCCGGGATTGGGCATTCCAGCATTCTGAACGGCCAGCGCGGAAAGGGGAACTCTCCCCCGCCCCCGCCGGTGTTACCGATCCGCGATGCTGGCCAGCTCGACGCGGTTGCGACCGCCGTGCTTGGCGGTATACAGAGCTTCATCGGCACGCTTGAGGGTGCGCAGGTAGTCGGGGTGGCCATCGTGCATGGCCCCACCGAAGCTGGCGGTGACCTTGATCCTGCGGGCTTCGGTGAGGTGAAAGACGTTGCTTTCGACGGCGGAGCGAAACTTTTCCGCCAGCAGCCCCAGCCGCGAGGCGCTCATGTCACCCAGCAGGACCAGAAATTCCTCCCCACCGAAGCGGAAGATGTAGTCGGTGCCGCGGACGTTGGCCAGCAGAATGGCGGCGAACTGCCGCAGCACCATGTCGCCGGCATCGTGGCCGTAGGTGTCGTTGATCTTCTTGAAATGGTCGATGTCGCACAGCAGCAGGCCGAAGGGCATGTCGTGCCGCAGGCTGATGCCCATCTCGTGACGCACCACGGTTTCCAAGAAGCGGCGGTTGAAGACCCGGGTGAGGGGATCGCGGCCGCTGTCCATTTCCAGCACTTCTTCCACCAGCAGGTCCAGCAGCAGGCCGATTTGGCTGATCTCTTCCTCCAGCAGGCGTAGCTGTTCCCGGCTGAGGCCCTGCACCAGTTCGGGACCCAGGGCCACCCCCTGGCAGATTTCCTCCATGACGACCGCCCGTCGCTGGATCTTGCGCACCATCTCGGTATTGGCGAACACCAGTGGCGCCTTGTGGTTTACCCACAGGCCGAACTCCGAGCGCCGCATGGGGGGCAGCTCGCCTTGGCCGATCTCCCCGGACCGCAGCTTCCACAGGCGCAGCAGCCAGTCCCGCAGATTGACTTTCATCCGCTCGCATTCCAGGGCCAGCAGATGGGGCTGCATCTGCAAGCGCAGGGATTGGACGTTGCGTTCGGTGTTGACGGCATTGTTGACGTAGCTCTCGTTGATGAGGGACATGGCATGGTCCAGCACCTCGTTGACCAGGACCACCATGTGGACCAGCTCGCCCCGCTCCACCCGGACCTGGGCCAGCACCTCGCCGATCTCCCGGCGGATGATCCGCCCCCCTTCCACCACCAGATGCATGGGAATATTGATCCGGGCATGGGTTTCACCGATCTGCCGCTGCCGGTCCAGGAAGCGCACCAGATCGGGTTCGTCATGGGGCCGAAACAGCTCCTGCAGCCACTCGGTCATGGAGCCGGTGAGGCGCTGGGCGACGATGCGGCTGTCCAGGAAGAAGCGTGCCTCATCCCGCTCCATCAACTCGTTGTAGAAAATCCGGACAATTTCCACCACGCGGTCGGTCAGATAGTGACCGATCTGTTCCAACTGGCGAAATTCCTCGCCACAATAGATTTGCCTGAGACGCTGTTCATCGATGACGGCCATGACGCACTCCTGGGCAGATTGATTATTATTGCGGCAGCATGCAGCAATCCCGCCGGCCAGGCAAGCCGACTTCCGCCCCGGAGTCCGGTCCCGGATGCGAACGGTTCGACGCTTCCTTTCATGTCGACCCTGTCGCATGCGGCAGTTCATGATCATCCTCCCGGACAGGACAGCTTCCGTGCGCTCCCTGCCAACCGGAAACAACCATGCTGCGACACCGGTTCATTGCCCTTGTCATGCTGGCTGGCCTGCTGCCATCGGCTGCCCCAGCCCTGGAAGCTCCGACCCCTGCCGGGTCATCGGCACCGCGCCTGGTTTCGGCCCCCTCCACCGGCTCGCCCTCGCCCACGCGCCAGCGGCTCCGTTCCCCCCCCGTTGCATCGCCGCCCCAGGTAAGGGATGATTGAGCCGACCGCGTACCAATTCGATCGAAACGAGGATTGCGCTGCATGAAGAGGGGGCATCGGTTCATCACGCTCGCCACCACCAGCCTGCTGCTGGCCGCCTGTGGAACAGTCACCCCGGCCCCCCCCCAGGGGGACAACGGCAGCCCTGGGGACACCACTGCCGGTCTGCCCCCGTCTGCGGGTCCTGCGACCCCTTCCCGGAAGGATGTTCTCTGGTACCGGAAGGCCGCTGCCAAGGGCGATGTCCGGGCCCAGACCTATCTGGGCTATATCCATGACCGGGGCTTGTTGGGAGTGACCCCCAATCCATACGAAGCCCTGCGCTGGTACCGCATGGCCGCCGACCAGGGTGACCCGGAAGCCCAGGCCAACCTGGGGTATCTGTACCTCCATGGCCGGGGGACCACCAGCGATCCGGTCGCGGCCCGGGACTGGTTCCAGCGGGCGGCCGAGCAGGGCTCCGCCGATGCCCAGGCCAATCTCGGCTACCTGTATGCCAAGGGCCTGGGAACGGCCAAGGATCCGGAAGCCGCGGTCCGCTGGTACCGTCTGGCCGCCGAGCAGGGTCATGTCGAGGCCCAGCACAATCTGGGCAACCGCTATTTCACCGGGGAAGGGGTGCCCCAGGACCTGGAGCAGGCCTACGTCTGGTACAGCGTGGCCGCCCGGTCCGACAATCCGGTGGCCGACCAGAGCCGGCAACTGGCCGCCGCCCAGCTTGCACCCCAGGCCCTGGAGGACGCCCAACACAAGATCCAAGACCTCATGAAACGCCTGGGGGTGCCGTCCAGCGCCGTCAGCAACGCGAAACGTCACTAACAAGCCTGCCGCAGCAAGCGCCAAGCCCCTCAGCGAAAGATGCTGCCGGTCTCGCTGTAGATGGTCAGGACCACCGTATTCCCGGAGGCATCGGCCAGGGTGATGGTGGGTGGCGGCGCGTCCGGCACTCCCATGGTATCCATGGTGAAATTGCTGAAGGGGGACATCTGGATGGGAAAGATGTCGGTGGCATCCTCCACCGGGGTCCCGGTGCTGTCCTGCAATTCGTAGGAAGAATTGCTCAGGCGCACGAACCGGTAGTTGCCGCCGTTGCGCATGGACAGCAGCTGCAACTGGCGATAGTCCATGATGAGGGTGTCGGCGGTGTTGTACAGCTCGACATCGTCCCCGGGGGAATAGATCATCACCCCCACCGACAGGATGCCGATCATCACCATGACCATGATCAGCTCCACCAGGCTCCAGCCGCCAGCCCCGGCCACAGGCCGATTTCGGTGCCCCTTCGGACTTGCCGGATCGATGTCCATCGTCACCCTCCATCGCTGCTCGTGAACCCGCTGCCGGTGGTGGCAGAGAATACCGTGGAAGCCGGGAAGCGGCTTCCATCGGTGGAGGGTGGAGGGAGGCCTCCCCCATCCATCAAAGTCAGTCGTCCAACCGCCAGGCCCGCTCCACATGGGCCGTGCCCTCCGCCACCAACCCCCGGGACAGTTCGGCCATCCCCAGCCGATACAGCGCGTTGCGGTGGCGCGTATTCAGGGCGAGCTCCCGGCGGTACTCGGCCATGGCGCCTTCCTGGTAGCCCAACTCCGCCAGACAGCGGCCCCACTGGTAATGAACTCCCCGTCGGGCCGGCCAGCGGCGGTGGATTTCCTGGAAAACCTCGATGGCCTGCGCCCAGCGCTCCTCATGCATCAGGGTCCGGCCCCAGTCCTGATGGCTGGCGGGGGTGTCGATGCGGCGGGCCAGGGCTGCGGTCGCCTGCAGCCGAGCTTCCAGGAAAGCCGCAGCCGATTCCCCATCTGCCATCATGACGGCGCGCACCCTCTTGGTGAAGGGATTGTTGCGGCCGAGCTGCTCGGTCATGAACAAGTGCATCTCGTGGGAGTTCCAGGCGAATGGACCACCCAGCGCCCGGGCCAGGGCGGGCAGCTCCAGACGCTCTCCCAGCCAGTCGCGATAACGATGGAACTGGCCCGCCTCCTCCCGGGTGATGGCAAACTCCAGCACCGGGTGATCCAGGGTGTTGACCGGCACATCTACCCGCTGGGCCACATAGGCTTGGGGTTCGAGGTTGGCCAGGGCGTAGGGCAGCCACTCCGGCAGGATGCCGATCCGGTTCTGGAAAAAGCCGGCCAGATCGGCATTGCGGACCACCCGCTGGGGGTCGGGCATACCCAGGGGACCCATGGAGCCGAACAGCAAATAATAATGGGTGTTCAGCACCGCCAGCCACTGGTGGGGAAACACCTGGGCCAGGCTCTTCAGGATGATGGCCAGCCCGGCTTCGCCCACCCGAAAGTCCACCCAGGTCATGTAGACCCCATCCGGCGCCAGGCAGCGCTGCACGTCGCGCAGGAAATCCACCGTATAGAGTTTGGCGGCCGAGAAATAGAGCGGGGTGGTGACAGTGTTCAGGATCAGATCCCGGGGCTGGCGGCAGCCCTTGAGGAACAACATGCCATCGGTCATGTGGTACGCCACCCGGGTCTGCCGGGCCAGGTTGAGATTGTGACCCTGCAGAAACTCCTGCATGCCCAGCATGACCGGGTTGATCTCCACCACGTCGGTGTGATCGAACAGCCGGGCGACGGCGCTGGCGGTCTTGCCGGTGCCCAGCCCCAGCACCACCGCCTGATTGGTCCGGGGGGCCAGAAGTCCCGCCAGGGCGCCCACCATCACCTCCGTGGCGTCGGACAGTGGAATGCTGCGGTAGCCGTTGAAAAAAAAGTAGGACTGGTCCTTGAACCGGGTGATGGATACCACATCCCGCCGCCCCTTGAAGGGCAGAAAATGGCGGAACTCGTCCCGGGCTTCCTGCAGCCGTTCCGTGGAGCGGAAGACCGTGTGACCCAGGTAGAGCATCGACTCCGGCCAGGCCCGCGCCCAGTGCAGCCACAGCAGGACGAGCAAACCCAGGGCCATCATTCCCCGGATCGGGGTCACCCGTTGCACCAGCAGCCAGCCCGCCACCAGCAGCGCCCCGGCCAGCAGCAGGATTTCCCCATGGGCCAGCCGCTGGTAGAGAAACAGGCTCAGCAACAGAAATCCCAGGCCGTTGGCCAGAGACGAAAGAAACAACAGCCGACCCGAATCCCGGGCCACATGCCCCTGGCGGGCTACCGTGCAAGTCGCGTCGCGATCTGCAGAGGGGAAGAGTGGGGGGAGACTTCCTCCATCCATCGAGTTCAGCAGGGCCGGGATCAGCGCCCCGAAGGCCACCGCCGGCACCCCCATGAGCAGGATCAGCATGAGCAGCTTGAGCCCGGCGATGCCGATGAGCCAGTCCTCCGCCAGCGGATAAAGCCCGGCGTAGAGTTGCGCCACCGGCTCCAGCCCGCCCAGCAGGGCCAGCAGCCCCAGCACCGCCAGCAGCAGCGCCCGGCCCAATCCCAGGTTGCCGCCCAGCGTCAGCAGTGGCCCAATGGCCAAGCCAAAAAACACCAGGGCCAGCACCAGGGCAAAGGTTTCCCGGAAGGGACCGAACAGGAACCCGGCCATCTGCACCATCAGGAGCTGGAACAGGGCCGAGGCCAGGCTGCCGCAAAACAGCGCCAGCAGCAGGCGCCGGGGCAGGACCAGTCGTTCCATCACCGGTGGTCCGGCCCGACCCACCGGGCGATAGAAGAGCAACAGGGTCACGGCCACCAAGCCATTGACCGCCGCCACCCCATGGATGGCCGCGGTCAGGCCCCAGGTGCGCACCAGCAGGTATTCCACCGCCAGAACGGTCAGGGCCGCCCCCAGGTGATAGAGGGCGTAGGTGGTGGCGAAGCGCCCACCCCGCAGGCGCTGGTAATAGCCGGCAAAGAGCGGAATGCCGCAGCCGATCAGCAGGGTGGGCAGAGCCAGCAGGACCACGGAAAACAGCAGATCCACCCCCCGGCCAGGCCCCAGGTATTGATAAAGAACCCGCAAGGCGTCTTCCAGGGGCGCGGCCAGGGCAACCAGGACCACCGCGAACAGGCCGATGAGGCCCTCGATCAACCACAGCCAACGCCACAGCCAATGGGCGATCAGCGCCCCCAACCCCATGCCCAGGACAAAGGCCATGAGAATGGCCGCGCTGACGGCAAACTGGTCGCCCAACAGGTTGTGCAGAAAGCGGCCCAGCAGCACCTCGTAGGCAATGCCACACAGCCCGGACAGCAGGGCCAGCAGCGGGAACAGCCGCTGCCCAGCCCCGGTCACGCCGGCCGCTGACGGGAAGGAGGAATCCCGGTTCATGGCTCACCCGTGGAGGAAAAAACAACGACCGGGGGGCATGGGATCCCCCCGGTCACGGTGGATTGCATCATCATCATGAAAGCCATTCAACCGCCCGGGGAGATGTATTCCTCTTCCCAGTTGGTGACGGCCGACTCCGGTTGCGAGACATCGCAGACGTCGCTGTTGTAGGTCTTGTAGATCTTGCGGATCGACACGGTGCCGCCGGATTTTCCGGTGATCTTGCCCTGGGCCCCGAAGGTCACCGAGCTGCTACCCACCTCGATGGGGTCCACGTCGTCGGCACCTTCGAGGGTGACAGTGCAAGCGATTTCGCCGGTGTCGCCGTCGTCGGCGTCCGCGCCGTCATCGCCGTCGTCCTCGCAGTCGTCGCCTTTGCCTTTTCCCTTGCCGTCGGCGCAGTCGTCATCGCCCTTGCCGTCGTCGTCACCCTTGCCTTTGCCGTCGTCACCTTTACCGTCATCGTCGCCCTTGCCCTTGCCGTCGTCACCGCCCTTGCCGTCGTCACCGCCCTTGCCCTTGCCGTCGTCACCGCCCTTGCCGTCGTCACCGCCCTTGCCCTTGCCGTCGTCACCGCCCTTGCCGTCGTCACCGCCCTTGCCGCCGGAGGCATAAGCCACATCACCGACCAGAATGAACCCCTGCTCCGCAGCATGGGCAATCATGTCGAACAGCGTTTTCAACATGGCGCCCTTGCCGTCGTCGCCCTTGCCACCGCCTCCGGAACAAGCCCCCAGACTGTCGCCATGCCCCAAGTGACCGGCCACCGCGGATTCGGGAACATTCTTGGTTTGCTGGGCCGGAGTGCCCGGCTTGTGGCACAGAGTGACCTTGGTGCTGGTGGGTTGGTAGTCCACCACCGCCGTCGTGCCGCTGTCGGTGGTCAGGCTCACGCAGTTGCTGCTGCCACCGGCATCGGCCTCGTCATCGCCCTTGCCGTCGTCGCCCTTGCCCTTGCCGTCGTCGCCCTTGCCCTTGCCGTCGTCGCCCTTGCCCTTGCCGTCGTCGTCGCCCTTGCCCTTGCCGTCGTCGCCACCCTTGCCGCCAGAGGCATAAGCCACATCGCCCAGCAGCACAAAGCCCTGCTCTGCCGCCAGGGCGAGGATGTCGAAGGGAGATGTCAACCCGGCCCCCTTGCCGTCGTCGTCACCCTTGCCCTTGCCGTCGTCGTCACCCTTGCCCTTGCCGTCGTCGTCACCCTTGCCCTTGCCGTCGTCGCCCTTGCCCTTGCCGTCGTCGTCACCCTTGCCCTTGCCGTCGTCGTCACCCTTGCCTTTGCCGTCGTCGTCACCCTTGCCTTTGCCGGACTTTGCCTCCTCGCAATCTTCCAGATCAGCGGGGTCGGGTTCAGTGCAACTGCGCGCGCTGGCGGACAGGGAACAGAATTCCTGGATGGCCCAGTTGATCCGGCTTTCGGCGGAGTAGAGGGCACTTTCATGGGTGGATGCCGAATAGCTCGATTCGACCTGGCTCTGGGTCATCTTCTGCATGGCCGCGGCCACCAGGCCGCCGACCACGATCAGGATGACGGCGATCAGGAGCAGCGATCCGGAATCCTTTCTTGTTATGGGCTTCTTCACGGTACGTTCCTCGCCAAGACTTTCGTTCGCAGGGTGTAGTTGACATCGCCGAAGGTCAGTTCGATGGTCACCAGTTTGCCGTTGTCGGTGAACACCTGGAAGGCGGTCACTCCGTCGGCCAGGGGCTGGGGGGGGCCACCATCCTGGGTACGGAGTAGCTGTCCGGTGCCGGTGTCGAGATAATAGCGAATGGTGTACCCCACATTCGGTGCAAAGAACTGGAAGTCGTCCACCACGGTGGACCCCAGTCCGTACAGATCGTTTGCGTCCTTGATTTCCTTGGCGATCCTGGACATGCTGACCGAGGCCTGGGTGTCGGTCAGCTTGATGCGCCTAGCCAAGAGATATCCGTCGATGGATGCGGCCAGCATGGGCGACATCACCCCAGCCAGAACGCCCAGGATGACCACCGTGATCACCAGCTCGATCAGGGTGAAACCCGCACCCCTTCGCCGTCTCCCGTTGGCCAAGCGGGAGCCGCCTTTGCTGCTCTCAGCTCGGTTGAAATTCGAATACCGCATACACGTCGCCGCTCGTACTGTCCGTCACCTGAATGGTACAGATGCTGGCGGCATAGGTAGCGGTCCGGTTGAACTGGGCAAACCCGCTGACCGGGGTATCCTCCAGGGCGGTGGTGACACAGGCCGCAGCGCTGGAAGTCCCTTGCCGAACCTGATAGAGAATAGTCTCCGCCTTCTCCTCGGCCAGGAAGGTCCCCTGGGTGATTTTGCGCGGCACCAGGGGGTCGTCCAGGCTGGCGCTCATCATGGCCGGCATGCTAGTGGCCACCACCGCCAGAATGGTCAGGACCACCACCAGTTCGATCAGGGAGAAACCCTGTTGACGGCATTCGCGGCATCCGTCCCCTTCCGATACTTTCGACAGTGGATTCGACAGACGGGTTCCGATCATAAATAAGTACCTGAAGTACCTGCCCCACGAAATCCGCCCCCACTCATCGCGATTCTCTGCGGTGGAGGGTGTGGCTTCCCCCATCCGTCATGAAGTCAGAATAGTTCATCCTGCCACCAATTCAAGAAAAATCGGCGTCCGGCCTGCTGTCCTCTTCTGCCCCTCCCGTTTTCTTCTCCAGAAACGCCACCACTGCTTCCAGGTCGAGGTCGAAGCGCCGGATCAGTCCCTCGATGCGCTCAGGGTCGTCCCGGCGGAGCCGCATCAAGATCTGGGCCATGCCTTGAGCCTCGGCACGGCGCCCCTGGGAGCGATAGATCCGGAACAGCATGTACTGGACGATGAAATGATCCGGGTAGAGCCGGGCGATCCGTTCGTAATTGGGCAGAATCTTCTGGTAATCGCCGGACAGGAAGGCGCGGTTCTCCAGAAAATTCAATTGGTAGTTGAACCGGGTCAGCATTTCTTCCACCTGATCGGGGGTGAAATCCGGGGTGGCGATGGAGCCTTCCATGAAGGTGGTGGTCTGGCCCGGATCCACGGTGAAAAAACCGTTCTCCTCGCAGGTCCGATACATTTCGGTGCCGTTCAGGGGCGTGGCGATGCCGCCGTAGTACCAGTCGCATTCCAGGCTGCGGGCATAGTGGATGGTCTCTTCCATCTGGGCCAGGGTCTCGCCGGGAAAGCCGAACATGAACAGGGCCTGGGCGTTCATGCCATGCTCCCGCATGGCGGTCATCATCTCCCGGGCATGGTCCAGCCGCACCCGCTTGCGGATCATCTTCTGCACTTCTTTGGAACCCGACTCGATGGCCACTGCGATGCCATCGCAGCCGGAACGGGCCATCAACGCCACCGATTCCCGGTCCAGGGAATTGACCTGGGCGGTGCTGGGATACCAGTGGATGTTCAGGCCACGGTCCAGGAGCAACCGGCAGAAGGCCTTGGTGCGGTTCTTGTTGATGAGAAAATTGTCGTCCACGAAGCTGAAATGGGTGACCCCGTAACGGTCCTTGAGAAATGCCAGGGTCGCCACCATCCGCTCCGGGCTCTGGGGGCGAAAGCCGTGGTCCCAAACGCTGTGGGTGGCGCAGTAGGTGCAGTGCATGGGACAGCCCCGGGAGGTGAGAACCGTCAGCCGCCGCGCCTCCTCCCCCACCCCGAAAGAACCGGCCTTGGTGTACCGTTCGGTGCCAACCCCATCCCAGTCCAATTCAGGAAACATATTGAAATCATTTATCCTATCCCCGGTGTCGAGGACTCGCTCCGCCCCCCGCCGTCCCTGCGCCCAGTCCTCCGCCAGCCGGGTGAAGGGCAGTTCCCCTTCCCCCACCACCACATGGTCCAGGTGGGGGTCGTCGGCCACCCGGGCGGTGTAGCTGGACGGGTAGTGGCCTCCGGCCACCACCAGGGCCCCGGGAAAAGTCTCCTGAGCGGCCCGGGCAGTGCGGTGGAAATTGTCGGCAAAGGCGTTCATGTTGGCGCTCAGGCCGACGATGTCGAACTTTTCCCCCGCTGCCGCTTCCCACAGCCGCCGGTGAAACCAGGTATCCGGGTCCGGAAACCGCTGTTCGGCCTGATAGAGATCGTAGGCGTCCAGGTGCAGATCCACATAGCGGATCCGGGTTCCGGGCAGGCGATCCTTGATCCAAGTGCCCAGATGAAGGATCCCCTGGGGCAGGACCGGAGTGGCGATTGAACGCTGCTGGACCGGTTTGTCCAGCATGAAGAAGTCCACCTCGGGGGCCTTGACCAGCAGGATGTTCATGAACTGCCTCGCCAACTTTGGATGGATGGGGGAAACCACCCTCCACCCTCCACCGATGACTGTCGCGTCGCGACTTGCTCGGCAGCAGGAAAGAGGGGGAAACCGGCGAGCAAAATCTAGCATGGGTCAGGGAGATTGGCCATCGAGGATGCCTCTCCCCATCATGATCGGCGCATGGCCATCATGATGAAAGGGGGTTGAGGAATTGCCTTCGAACATACACTGACCATTTCGGTCCGCTGCTCAACAGGGTGTAATGGCTCCAGGTCTTGATGAATTCCGGATTTTCCATAAAAAAATCAATATAATCGAATCCCTGTCCTATGCGATATTTTTCCTGCGCGATGTCCACCCAAACCAGTGCCGGACGGTAGCGTTCCAGATCCTCGACCATCATGCGACGGATCATCCGACTGTAATGGTCGGCGAGTTCCTGGTTGCCGGTTGCGCGCAGTTTCAAGATGCCGGGAACCACCGACAGGGTACACCACCGTTGCCCCAAACCCCCGCCCGAATAATAGAAGAGGCTCATCATGAGATGAATATCGGTGGAGAACAGCGCCAGATTGGCGCCGGGCGCCAGGGTCCTGATGGCTTGGGTCACCTCATTGTCACGCCACTCGGGACCCAGGCTCCGGAAAAAGTGCTTGCCGCCGCTTGGATGGACGGTCAGCAGGAAGACCAACAGCAGCAACAGCCCCGCCAAACCGAAACGCACAGTCCTCCGGTCTTCTGTGACCCCCAGCCGACCGATCGCCTCCAGGGCCATGACCATCAGACTGGCCTGCAGGAGTAGAAACACGGGAAGCAGGTGATTCGACCAACCTTTGAGCTGGATGAAATAGGGGATCACGGCCAGAATCCCGGCCGCGGCCAACAGGAGGCTTACCCTCCGAACCGGCCGAAGCTGCGGAAGAAACCAGGCTGCCGCAGGCACCAGGACGGTCACCCATAACGGATGGTCGAAAAGATTCCGAACCGGCTGATCCAACCCGAAATAGGTCTCCCGGGTCATTTTGACCATGGCGAAGAATTCCGGATGGAAGACCGCTGCGAACCCCAGATAGAGCAACCCGGTGAGGGTCAGAATGGCCAGATGCGGATCCAGCAGGGGGGCCACGCTGCGGCGTCGAACCACTTGAATGAACAGCAGGGCAGCGGGCAGGAGCAGATAATAGGGCTTGATGGCGAATCCCAGGGCAGCGAACACCATGGCGAGACAAGAGCCGACGGTCACCCGCGAAGCGCCGGCCGGGTCTTCTCCGGCAAAACCCACGAGCCAGGGCATGATCAAAATGACGATAAAATGTTCCCGCTGGGCAAAATCGAATCCCGGACCCAGCATCAGCGTCAGGGCCAGACCCAGGGTGACCCAGCCGGCCAGGCGGCGTTTGCCCTGCAAGATCCTCAGCAGTTGCGGGTACCAAAGGACTGCGCTGACCAGGACCAACAGACCGATCCAATAGACGGTGATCTGGTAGGAATCCAGAGGCAGCAGCTTTTCCAGGGCGGGACCTGGCATGAACAGCAGGTAGATCAGGGGAGGGTTCATGTCGAAAATATCGGACACATACCGCCCCCCTTCCAGCATCCGTTGGGCGGCGAACAGACTCCACGCCACATCATGGTGGATGGGGATGAAATACCACTGGGCCATGGCGGCCAGGGTCAGAAGCAGAGCCAACAGGCTCCACAAGTGGAGAAACGCTCCCGCAGCCTGGTCGGATGTTCGTCCCATATTGGTCTCCATGACAAACCCTTGGACCCCCCCAGGCCATTTTGAACGTTCTGCAGGCCCTGCTCCCCGTCCTGCGCCCCAGGCAAGTCTACCGGCCCCGCTTCCAATATGATTGCTATTTGATTGCTGAAACGAAAAAGGCCACTCCGAAAAGTGGCCTAACTCTTTGATCTTGGATGGTGGGCGGCACAGGATTTGAACCTGTGACCCCTGCCGTGTGAAGGCAGTGCTCTCCCGCTGAGCTAGCCGCCCTAAAAATCCGGGTGCGTCCATCAGAGCTTCCTAGTATAGCCTTTGCGTCTGGCGTGAGTCAAGGTCTGTTGCCAGCCCAATTCCATCGCCTTCTTTGCGGGGCACGGTCTCTTGGCCCGCGAAGGCCACTTTTTCAGTCCATCAACTTCGCCGAAGTGAAGTTTGCCGCATAATGCGTCATGACCTGGGGCGCAGTGATGCGCTTCCGGAATCAATCGGCGCAACCGTTTGATTCCGGAAGGGAGAAGAAAAACTCGTATTCGCCTCACGACGAGCAGAATGTCCATGGATGGCCATTCTGCGACAGGTTTTTGAGCGTCCAGAAAGCCATTCACTGGGAAACCGACTGATGGGGGGGGTTGGTTGCTTGGAACCCTTGCCGCCGCCTGGAGAAAGATGTATCGGTATCTGACTTTCGTCCCCGTGACGGGGGTCATTGATCCAACAGATCGTACCGTGACTGTCGCGCCACGACGGTCATCGGTGGCGGGTGGCGGGAGGCTTCCCCCACCCATTCAAAATCAAAAGGAAGTCCAATCCGTGTCCACGCCCTGGAAGCCCGATTCCTGGCGCCAATTGGCCGCCCTGCAACAACCCGATTGGCCGGATGTCAACGCCCTCAACACCACCTGCCAGGCGCTGCGCAAATACCCGCCCCTGGTGTTCGCCGGCGAAGTCCGCTCCCTGCAAAGCCATCTGGAGCGGGTCTGCCGGGGCGAAGCCTTCCTGCTCCAGGGTGGCGACTGCGCGGAATCGTTCCACGATTTTTCTGCCAACTCCATCCGGGACAAGCTGAAAGTCCTGCTGCAGATGGCGGTCATCCTGACGTTCGGCATGGGCAAGCCGGTGATCAAAGTGGGACGCATCGCCGGCCAGTTCGCCAAACCCCGTTCCAGCCCCATGGAGACCGTCAACGGCGTCTCCCTGCCCAGCTTCCGCGGAGAGTCGGTCAACGATCCCTCCTTCTCCGAAGAGGCCCGGCAGCCAGACCCCCAGCGCCTGGAGCGGGCCTATTTCCAATCCGCCAGCACCCTCAATCTGCTGCGGGCCTTCACCAGCGGCGGCTTCGCCGACCTGAACAAGCTCCATGTGTGGAACCAGGACTTCGTCGCCCACTCCCCCCAGGGACAGAAATACGCCCGCCTGGCGGAAAAGATCAGCGACGCCCTGGCCTTCATGAAGGTGGTCGGCATCGACTCCGACAACACCCCGGTGCTGCGCGAGGTCGAATACTTCACCTCCCATGAGGCTTTGATCCTGGAATACGAGGAAGCCCTGACCAGGCAGGACTCCCTGACCGGCAACTATTACGACTGCTCCGCCCATCTGCTGTGGATCGGCGAACGCACCCGGCAGTTGAACGGCGCCCACGTGGAGTTCCTGCGGGGCGTCGGCAATCCCCTGGGCTGCAAGGTGGGACCCGACATCACCGATGACGACCTCATCGGCCTGTGCGACCGCCTCAATCCCGACAATTTGCCCGGTCGCCTGACCCTGATCACCCGCTTTGGTCACGGCAAGATCGCCAAGGTTCTCCCGCGCCTGGTACGGACCATCCAGCGCGAAGGCCGAAAGGTGGTCTGGAGCTGCGACCCCATGCATGGCAACACCCACACGGTCAACGACTTCAAAACCCGTGCCCTGGACCACATCCTGGCAGAATTGAAACAATTCTTCGCCATCCACGCCGCCGAGGGCTCCATCCCGGGCGGGGTCCATTTCGAGCTGACCGGGGACGACGTGACCGAATGTCTCGGCGGTTCCCACGAAGTGCGGGCCGAAGACCTGACCGAACGTTACCGGACCACCTGCGATCCACGGCTCAACGCCGCCCAGAGCCTGGATCTGGCCTTCATGATTACCGAACTGTCCACGTCGGCCAGATGATTTCCTGGGAGCCTGTCGCTTCCTTGGCGACAGGCTCCCGATTCTGCCATTCTGCTCCCGTTTCCGGTCGGTTGTTCGTCTCTGATTATTGGTCTGTTTTTTGCTAATCATCCCTTGATGTCATACGGGCCCATCGAGTTCGCTCGGGGCGCTGAAAGGGATCTCAATAATGGACCGGATCGACGCGGCACAGTCGCAATCGCCCCCGAACACCAACACGGACAACCTCGCCCAAACCTTGATGTCCATTCGGGGTCACCTGATCAGACTTCCACAGCGTGGGTGGGGAATCCTGGCGGCCATCACCTTCTGGTCAGTCATCGGCGGCGCTGGCGTCACGGCTTCGTTGCCCCTGGTGTCCAGATTCATCAAGGATGACAAGGCGGTCGTCGCAATTCCGGAACCCCCGGCTCCCGGAGCGGCACGGGAAGTGAGCGGCACCTACCCCACCCTGACCAGAAAGACCGTGGAAACCGCGGATCTGGCCACCGGGACCGGCCCGGGCACCGACTCCATGGCCGGCAGGAACGGCCAGCCCCTGGAACGGGCCATCAGCCTGGATGAGCTGGAAGCGATGCTGCTGGTGCCCAACCCGGGCAGCCTTCCCCCGGCCGCGGCGGGCCCAGCCGGCGCCATGGGTGAGCTGGAACAGGCCCTGCCCGTTGCCGAGGAGTACACCGAATCTGCTCCCCAGCCGGCCCGGATGGCCGTGGACCGTCCCATGGGACCCCCCCTGGAACCGCTGGTCGTGCAACTGCCCGCCTCCTATCCACCGATTCGGCCGGGACGACATTTTTCCCTGGTGGGGTCCTTCACCGATCCCCAGGAGACCCAGCGGGCCCGGGACAAGCTCACCAGCCATGGCATCGCCTCCACCATCCATGAATCTCCGGTCCTGGAGCGGAGCTACAGCCATGTGATCGTGGGGCCATTCGCCAATGGTCAGGATGCCCTGGTGGCCTCCCGCATGATCCAGACCGCCACCGGCCTGGAGGCCATTCCTTTGATCACCGCCGACCGGCTGGACGCCTCCGATCCGGTGGATCCGGCGCCGGCCCTGTTTCCCCCCAACGAACTGCCGGCTCCGCAAACCGGACGGTTCATGGTCCTGGCCGGTTCCTTCTCCCTGGACACCAATGTGCGGTTGGCCAAGGGACTGCTGTCCGGACATGGCATTCCCAGCCTGGTGCAGGCCGTGATGGTCGGTGGGCGTCCCTTTACTCGCCTGCTGGTGGGGCCATTCGCCGACCGCGCCCAGGCGGAACGCGCCGTCCAGGTGATCAAGCGACGGACCGAAATGGACGCAGTGATCACCATGCTGGACCGTCCCCAACAGGCGGCCTCCCGGCGGGTGAAGACCCCCGAAGAACCCAAAACCGCCAGACTTTCGCCAAACCAGCCGTCAAAGGAAAGTCAGCAGACCCACAAATCATCCGGATCCGGCAAACCAGCATCCATGGAAGCAGCCGGCATGACCGTTCCTCGCGTCGCGGATGCCTCCGTGACCGAGCAGGACCTTCCGGCCCCCGCGACGGTCTCCAAAGCCATGCCCGTCGGTCTCCGGAGTTTGTCCCAGGCGGATGACGAGGAAGAAGCCCCTTTGCCGCCGCCGGCGGCAGCCATGGCGCCCATGATGGATATGGATGATCCGGGTCCCCGGGAATCCACGGACCCGCTGCAGACCAGCGCCCCCTTCCCAGGATCGTCGTTGGCGCCCCTGACCCGCAGCCCCGCCAGCCGTCCCCCAGAGCCCCACCACGACACCAGGGCGGCCGTGACCCCCGCCGCCGACAGACCGGAATTCGAGGGCCGCTATGCGGTGCTGGTGGGGGTGTTCGACCGGGAAGAGGACGCCCTGCAGGCGATCCAGAAGCTGAGCCAACGGGGCATCGACCATTTCCTGAAGAAGACCACCATGGGTGGCCGGCCCCTGACCCAGGTGCTGGTGGGACCCTTCGTGGAGAAGACCCTGGCCCGGGATGCGGCGGCCCTGGTCCGGGAAAAGACCGGTCTGCCGACCCTGTTCCTGACGATCTGAAGCACCTGCCGCGGGCGCGACAGACGCTTCACAGCACCCGATGATGCAGGCAGGGGATGCGCCCGCGGCTGTCCGCCACCCGTTGCGGGTCCAGGACGGCCAGGGCAAACCCCTCGCCATCGGGGCAGCGGGCGATCACCGTGCCCCAGGGTTCCACGATCATGGAATGACCATAGGTACTCCGCCCGCCGGGATGGCGGCCCCATTGGTCGGCGGCCAGGACGTAGGCGAAATTTTCCACCGCCCGGGCCCGCAGCAGCAGCTCCCAGTGATCCCGGCCGGTGGTCAGGGTGAAGGCGGCAGGCACCGCCAACAGGGTGGCGCCGGCGGACACCAGGCGCCGGTAGAGTTCGGGAAAGCGCAGGTCGTAACAGATCGACAGCCCCAAGGGCCCGAAGGGGGTGGGGCCCACCACCGGCTCGGAACCGGGCTGGATGATGTCCGATTCCTTGATGGTCTCCCGTTCCCCCAGCTGGGCATCGAACAGGTGGATCTTGTCGTAGCGGGCCCGCACCTTGCCGGTGTTGTCCACCAACAGGGAGGTGTTGGTCACCTTGCCCCCTTCCTGCCCGCCCAGGGGGATGGAGCCGCCCACGATCCAGACATGATGCTGGCGGGCGAAATCCTGCAGGAACAGCCGGCTCGGCCCGGCCTCCGGATCCTCCCGATGGGCGCGCTTTTCCGCCTCGGTGGCTCCCATGAAGGAGAAATTCTCCGGCAGCACCAGCAGCTCCGCCCCGGCGGCCACCGCCGCCCCCATGAGATTGGCCGCCCGTTCCAGGTTGCGCTCCCGGCTCGAACCGGAACAGAGCTGCACCACCGCCGCCGACAGCGATTTCCCTTCCCCCGGTGCCCTGGTCATGGTCCCTCACCCCCCGGCCAGCAGGCCGTCCAGTTTGCCCTCGGACTCCAACAGGTGCAGATCGTCGCACCCGCCCACATGCTGGCCGTTGATGAAGATCTGCGGCACGGTGCGCCGACCACCGGCTTTGGCGATCATTTCGTCCCGACGTTCCGGATGATCGGTCAGGTTGATTTCGTCGAACCCGACCCCTTTTTTCTGCAACAGCTTTTTGGCCTTGACGCAGAACGGACAGACCGTGGTGGAATACATGATGACCTCAGCCATGCTCGTCTCCCTCGGATGCGGATGAGTGAATGCCGCCGGGCACCGCCCGGGCCAGGCAGACCACCGCCACCCGTGCGGCCCCGGCCTGTTTCAGTGCCCGGACGGCGGCCGCCATGGTGGCGCCGGTGGTCACCACGTCATCCACCAGCAGCAGGCTGCGACCCGCCACCAGCGACTGCCGGGCAACGAACGCGCCCTGCATGTTGAGGCGCCGCTGCCGGGCGTTCAAACCGGCCTGGGGGGTGGTGCGGCGCACCCGTCGCAAGGCTGCGGTGACCATCGGCCTGTCAAGATAACGGGCCAACACCCCGGCCAACAAGGCTGACTGATTGTAACGCCGCTGCACCAGGCGGACATAATGGAGGGGCATCGGCACCAGCGCGTCGGGCTCCTCCCAGGCCAGGGCCGCTCCGGTCCTGGCCCAGCACAAATCCCCCAGGCCGGCGGCCCATTCGCCGTGATCGCCATACTTGAAGCCGTGGATCAGGCCCCGCACCGGGTCGGCGTAGTCGAAGGCACAGTGGAAGGCGTCCGGGGCCATGGGATTCCCCAGGCATTGCCCGCAGCCCTGCTCCGGCCCGACGGTCGGGCCGCCGCAGCGCAGGCACAGGGTGTCCGGCTGGGGCGGCAGGCCCTTACGGCAGTCGGGGCAGGGCGCGAACGGCGCCTCCACCCGGCACCGGCAGAGGGGACAGGCGTGGGGCAACAGAAAGTCCAGCAGCAGCGTCCAACCCTGCCGCAGCCGCTCCCCGCCGGGCAGGATCCCCGATGCGAAACGGTTCCGACTTCCCCCTGGTCCCGGGTTGTGCCAGGATGACACCGGCCAAGCCATGGATCCCGCACCCTCCCGTTCCGCGCAACCCGTTGCCCAACCCGCTCCCACCCCCGATGCCCGGCGGGTGCGCCGGGCGCTGGCCCGCGCCCGGGATCCGGGGCCGCTGCCCGGCATCGCCGCGGGACTGGTGGCCCGGCTGGACGACATCCGCATCACCCCCCGGTCGATCCTGATCCCCGGCGACCGCTGCGGTACCGTGACCCGTCTGCTGGAGCAACGCTACCCCAAGGCCTCCCTGCTGCGCCTGGGACCGGTGCCCCCCGCTGCAAATCCCTCCAGCTTCCCATGGTTTCCCTGGTTGACCCGGTTGGTCAAGGGTCGAGTTGCCGCGGTGGTCGCCGACCCCCGCCACCTGCCCCTGCCCGACGGCGTCGCCCAACTGGCCGTCTCCAATATGCTGCTGCACTGGAGTTCCCATCCCCCGGCGGTCCTGCGGGAATGGCGCCGGGTGCTGGCGCCGGACGGGCTGCTGCTCTTCACCATGGCGGGGGAGGAAACCCTGACCGAACTGCGCCAGTGCCTGGATCTGCTCGACCGGGAACGGTCGGGTCGGGCCTGGCCCCGGGTGCCGGTCCTGCCCGATCTCGGCCGGCTGGGGGACTGGCTGGCCGGAGCCGGTTTCGTCCTGCCGGTGGCGGACCGGGAACTGGTGCGCCTGACCCTGCCCTCCGCCGGCGTCCTGCTGGAGCGGTTGGCAGCCCTGGGGGCCGGCAATCCCCACGCCGTCCGCCATCCCGGTCTGACCGGCAAGGGGTTTGTCCACAGACTGGACGCCCTCTACCGACAACGGTTCCCGGCGCCCGGGACCACGGGGATCCGGGTGACGGTGGAAATATTATGCGGTCATGGCTGGCGGCGGTCCACAGAGGAGCGGGCGTTGCGTTCCACTTCTTCCTCCTGAAGCAGCCTGGCAACCAGGGGTTGATCCGCGGGTGGAAAGGATAGCGCCATCATCTCGCCGGGTCGGAACCACCCCAGGGCGGCCACCTCCAGGGGACGGGGCACCCCGCTGCGGATGACACAGGAGAAGACCGGCATCAGCAGGTTGAAGGTCTTATAGGAATGGGTGACGAAAGCCCAGGGACGCGGATCGGTGATCTCCACCCCCACTTCTTCGAGCAGTTCCCGGGCCAGGGTCCGTTCCGGGGTCTCCCCCGGCTCCACCTTGCCGCCGGGAAATTCCCAGCGAGACCCCATGTGGCTGCCGGGTCGGCGTTGGGTCAGCAGCACCCGGCCCTGGTCATCCCGCAACAGGGCGGCCGCGACCACCACCAATGGCTTCAGAACACCCTGTTCCACCAGCTCTTCCCCTTTCCCGGGGCGGGGAGGGCGCAAGTCTCCCCGAAGTCGGACCACTCCGGAACCGGTTCCGGGGGGGTGCGGGTCAGGATCCACCAGGGCCTGACGTTGGCGCCACCGCCGCAACCGCAGCCGGCCCGGCGAGGATGGAATACCTTGATCAGCCAGGGATCGTCCTGGCTCTGGACATAGACCATAGTGGTCCAAACCCCCCGCTCCTCCCGCAGGATTTCGGTCACCAGACCCTCCAGGTGGGCCACCGCGGCGGTGCCGCCCACGGGGATTGCCGGCGGCGCCTGACCGGGCTCGAACAGGAACCAACCGTCCAGGGCGGCCATGCGCTCCTGGAGGCGGGCCACATGGTCCACGCTGATCATGCCGTCGAAACGGTCCGCCAGCCGCCGGGTGAAGGACAGGGCTTCCATAGCGTCGGGTTTCCGGGGTTGCAGGGGCTTACCGTGGAAGTCGCGGAGCGACTTTCATCGGTGGAGGGTGGAGAAAGGCCTCCCCCATCCAGCAAAGTTTGCTTGTACGGGACAACCGGCTGGAGTAGAACGTTCAGATCGGTGATGACGGCTTCATGGCCGAATTCACCTCATCGACAAGGGGCAGTAGAACACATCACGAGGCTTGGATGCCATGGCCGTCGGTTCCCCCCCCCCCGTGGACATAGCGCCGGTTGCCGGCTTTCGGTTGGCCGCCCTGGCGGCGGGCATCAAAAAGAATCAGACCCCGGACATGATCCTGGTGGCCATGGACCGGCCCTGCGCCACCGCGGGGGTCTTCACCCGCAACCAAGTGGTGGCCGCGCCAGTGCTGGTGTGCCGCAATCGTCTGCCCGGCGGCAAGGCCCGGGCCCTGCTGGTCAATGCCGGCAATGCCAACGCCGGCACCGGCCCCCAGGGCATGCTGGATGCTTTGGGCCTGTGCCGGGAGGTGGCCGATGCCCTGGGGGTGCCAGACGAGCAGGTCTTTCCGGCCTCCACCGGGGTGATTGGTCAATCCCTGCCCCTGGCGCGGATGCGTTCGGCCATTCCCGGGCTGGTGGCGGGGCTGCGCCCCGACGGCTGGGAGGCCGCTGCCCGCGCCATCCTCACCACCGACACCTTTCCCAAGGCCCGCCAGCGGCTGTGCCGGGTGGACGGCCAAACGGTGCGGATGGCCGGCTTTGCCAAGGGCGCCGGGATGATCCATCCCGACATGGCCACCATGCTGGCCTATCTGTTCACCGACGCAGCCATCGAACCGCGTCCCTGGCAGGTGCTGTTGGAGCGGGCCGTGGCGCAGAGCTTTCACTGCATCACCGTGGATGGCGACACCTCCACCAACGACACGGTGATGGCGTTCGCTTCCGGTCTGGCCGGCAACGCGCCCATCACCGACGCGGACGATCCCCGGGCCGCGCCGCTGGCCGAGGCCATCGACAGCCTGACCCGGGAGCTGGCCCATCTGGTGGTCCGGGACGGCGAGGGGGCCACCAAGTTCATCACCATCCAGGTCACCGGCGCCGTCAGTCCCGACGCCGCCCGCACCGTCGCCATGACCGTGGCCCAGAGTTCCCTCTTCAAGACCGCCTGTTTCGGCAACGATCCCAACTGGGGACGAATTCTGGCCGCCGTGGGACGGGCGGGCGTGCCTTTGAAAACCGATGCCATCCGCATCGACCTGGGGGAGGTAACCATCGTCCGGGGTGGTGGGCCGGACCCGAACTATACCGAGGAGCAGGGGCAAGCGGTGATGAACCGGGAGGAGATACCCATCCGCATCGACCTGGGGGCGGGAGACGCCCAGGCCACGGTCTGGACCTGCGATCTGTCCCACGACTACGTCAGCATCAACGCCGACTACCGGAGCTGATCAACGCACGGCTGGGATGGGTCACAGGGATTTCTGCTGGAGTTCCCGCACCACCTCGGCCTGGCGCTGGTAGACATACTGGGAGATGAACACCTCGGCATTGGTGTCCAGGACCACTTTCAGCCCCAGGACCGTCTGCTTCTTGCCCTGGTCCTTCACCGCCACCACCGTGCCGTGCAGGTTGATGACCGGACCTTTGCGGGGCTTGAGATCCACCTCCACCCCCAGGCCCATGTCCAGGTTGACCCGCTCCACCAGCAGGCCCATGCCTCCCATGGAGAGGTCCTGCACCAACCCCTTGATCTTCTGGCCGGTGACCGTGGTGACCAGGCCTTCCAGGGGCTCGGAGGGTCTGGGGCGCACGCGCACGTTGGAGCGCTCGTCCATGCCGACGGTGGAATATTCCAGCTTGTCGAAAATCGCCTCCTGGGCCTCCCGTTTCATGGCCACCAGGTTGGCCTTGATGGAGCCGGGCAGCAGGTCGTGTTTCAGGTAGGTGAAGCGATCCTGTTCGATCACGGTCGCCTGGTAGCGGTGGACCTTGAGGGCCACTTGGCCATGCTTGGCCAGCACCTGGAGGACGGTGGCCTCGTAGGAAATGGGCACGTCCTGGTAGAGGTTGAAGCACAGCAGGGCCGACTTGCGTTCCTTGATCTTGGCCAACAGGTTGAAGAGGTCTTCCTGGGCCTGTTCCTGGGCCTTGGCGTTGGCCTGTTCCCGGGCCGCTTTCTCTTCCGGGGTGGCCACCGCCGCGGTCACCGCCTCCCTGCCGCTCAGGGTGGCGATCTCCTTGAGGGCGGTATCCAGATAAGCCTGAAAGGCCGACAGCTGCCGCTGCTTCTCCGCCTCCTGGAAGACCGTCAGATCCTTCTTCATGGCCACCAGGGACTTGCCCAGCGCCTCCCGCTCGCCGAGCAGCCGCTTGTAGAGGAGTTCCATTTCGCTGGAGATCTGGGGCAGGCGTTGCGGATCCATGCCCGGAAAAAAATGCCGGAAGAACAGATAACCGGCAGCGTAGGACAGGCGCTTGTCCTCGGCCTTGACCAGTTCCGCCGGCAGGGAGGCGGACAGGTTTTTGACGAAGGTGGCCACATACTGGTGAAAGAACGGCCGCAGCCGCTGCAGAGACTGCTGGTCGTGTTGCGGGTCGGACATGGGGAAGAAGGCCTCCCTTCCTGCCAGGCGCTGCCTGGTTGCAGCCTGTTGGCGATGCATCCGAATTCCGGCCAGGAGGGAAGGCCGGAACAGGGGTTGCTTGCTTCTTGCCGCAAACCCTCTGCATTCTATGGGCCATCTTGAGACCGTCAGCGCCGGGATGCCGCCGTGACCACCATGCCCCCTCCCCTTCTGGAATGGCCCGGGATCCGCACCGTCCTGCTGGACATGGACGGCACCCTGCTGGATCGCCATTTCGACGATCATTTTTTTCTGCACACGGTGCCCGAGGCCTATGCCAAGGTCCATGGCCTGAGCCAACATCATGCCCGGCAGGAGGTGCTGGCGGCCTACCACCGGGTGGAGGGCACCCTGGCCTGGTACGATCTGGACCACTGGTCCCGGACCCTGGCGCTGGACATCCCGGCCCTCAAGCGGGAGGTGGCCCACCTGATCAGCCCCCGGCCCCACGCCCTGGAGTTTATGGATCTGGTCAAGCGGTCCGGACGGCGGGCCTGTCTGGTGACCAACGCCCATCCCCGTTCCCTGGCGCTGAAGCTGGAGCGAACCCCCATCGGCCGTCACCTGGATGCCATCCTGACCAGTCACCAGGTGGGGCATGCCAAGGAGGATCGTCGCTTCTGGGAGGCGGCCCGCCGACTGCTGGGGTTCGATCCGGGCGACTCCCTGCTGGCCGACGACTCCGAACCGATCCTGGTCACCGCCGCCGCCTGGGGGATCGGTCACCTGCTGCACATCGCCCATCCCAGCTCTGCCCTGCCGCCGGTCTTTTCCCAGCGCTTCGTCTCGGTGGCCGATTTCCGGCCGGTGCTGCCGATTCCCTTCTGAAAGAAACCGTTGAGGCAGCACAGGCTCCTCTGGCACGGGAATTGAAATCTTTGGGTTTCACAGGAGCCGGATTTCCCGGCCCACACCTGGCGAGCCTCTGGAATTCATGGCCATTCCCGACCTGCCGTCCCCCTGCGGCCCCGCCGGCCCGATCCGGCACCCGGGCAAATTCTGCCGGCTGGCGTTGCCCATGATCCTGCTGTTGGCCGCTGGCTGCTCGGCGCTGCTGCCGGGCACTTCCCACCAGGTCCGATCCCCCTGGGCAACCCTGGAGGGGGCCCGGCTGCGCTTCGACCAGATCGTGACCGTGGCCGACAAACCCTCCCGGGGACCCCCTTCCACCGGCACCGATCTCCATATTCTGGGCTTTCATCCCGACCGCTCGCCCAACGTGCGGGTTCTGAACCATCTGGAGATCCTCGAACGTTTCCAACTCGACCTCACCGATGCCTTTGTGATGCAGGGGTTGGATCCCGGTCTGCGCGCCTGCATTGCCGGTGGGCATCGGTGCCAGGGATATGTTCTCACGGCCTCGAACATCCAGCGCCAGCGCCAGGGCAATTTTTTTCTGGATTATTTTCGCTTCGAGCAGGAAACCCGGGAGCAGGGATGGTCCTACAACGCCCTGGTGCTGGTGCGGGACGGGGTGGTGATGTTCAAGCAGTGGGACGGCCAGCCGGTGATCGACAATCTGGTGGTCAAGAAGACCCCGCTGGGGCCGTTCCAGAACCTGATTCACGTCCTCCGGCGCAAGGTTTTCGATTGGGGTGGGGTATTGTGAGACCAAGTCTCCCCCGACCGGTCATTCGGGAAGAATCGGCCTCAGCCGGCCAGCAGGAGGGGAGCCAGTTCTCCTGCCAGGGACTGATAGCTCACGCTGGCCTTGGCGCGGTGGTCGAAGCGGATCAGGGGCTGGCCGAAGCTCTGGGCCTCGCTGACCCGCACGTTGCGGGGAATCACCGTGTTGAGGACCTGATTCGGGAAATGGCGTCTGACCTCCTCCGCCACCTGCCGGGTCAGATTGACCCGGGGGTCGAACATGGTGAACAGGATGCCCGCCACGGTGAGTTGCGGGTTGAGTCGGGCCTGGACGATGCCCAGAATCTTCCAGAGCTGGCTCAGGCCCTCCATGGGCAGGAACTCGCAGGGCATGGGAATCAGCACCCGATTGGCGGCCACCAGGGCATTGAGGGTCAACAGGCCCAGGGAGGGGGGGCAATCGATGATGATGAGGTCATAATCGTCGGCGACGGTGGCCAGGGCTTCCTTGAGGCGCTGTTCCCGGGCGATTTCGCCCACCAGTTCCACCTCGGCGCCGCTGAGATCGGCGGTGGCAGGGATGAGGTGGGGTTGGGGGTCGAAGGGGACCACCACGGCCTCGCTGGCCCGGCAACGACCGGCGAGGACCTGGTAGATGGAGCGTTGCAGGCTTTTTTTATCGACGCCGAAGGCGGTGGTGGCATTGCCCTGGGGATCCAGATCCACCAACAGGATCCGCTTGCCCAGGTTCGCCCATGTGGCGGCCAGATTGACCGCCGTGGAGGTTTTGCCCACCCCGCCTTTTTGATTGGCTATCGCGACAATGGCTCCCATCCTGGCATGACTCCCTGTTGACCGTGATCGTCCCGGTTTGGACGCCGCTGCCCGGCAGCACGACTCGTCATAGCACAGAACGTCGGGTCATTGGAACAGCCTCCGCCCACAGAACCGCGCAACAGACCCAGGGCAAGCGCATTGCAAAATTGAGCGGGCTACCGTGAAAGTCGCGTCCGCGACTTTCACGGTACGAGGGTGACGGGAGGCCTCCCCCATCCAGCAAAGTCAGTTCTATGGCAAACTCTTGACAGGATGGTAACAGCACCACCCCTTGTCGGGTGGAATTTACAACTCTCCTATTGAAAGCGGTCCCGGGACTGCCTATATTACAAAATTAGCTGATACTAATATTTATCTCGGACAATATCGCTTCAACAGGGAGTCTCAATCCATGGATATCACCCACAGCCATCCCCAGCCGGCCGGGCAGTTGCGCAGCCTGCTGGAATGGTCGTTCGCCTTGCTGGCCGCCCTGTTGGTGGCCTTGTTGCTCATTGTCCGCCCCTGGGGCGGAAAAACCCTGGAGACTTCCTTCCAGCCAGTGGTCTCCAGCCCGGTGGCTGAAGCCGCCATGACCGGAGACCTGGCCGCCCTGGAGCGGGCCATCCCCGTCGGCGGATTGGACATGCCCGGCGCCGACGGTCTCACGCCCCTGATGGTGGCGGTGCAGGAGGGCCATCTGCCGGTGGTGGACCGGCTGCTGGCGGCGGGCGTGGCGGTGAATCACCGCAATCAGTGGGGCCAGAGTGCCCTGATCCTGGCCGCCCAATGGGATAATCCCGAGCTGGTGACCCGGCTGCTGACGGCCGGAGCCGATCCCAACGCCCGCACCGACAAGGGCCGCACCGCCCTGATGCGCGCCGCGCAGTACGGCCATGCCGAGGTGCTGGAGCGGCTGTTGGCGGCCGGGGCCGATCCGCAGGCTGTGGATCATCGCGGTGAGGATGCCCTGTTCTACGCCGTGCGCCATGGCCAGACCGCCCTGCTGCCGCGGTTGCTGACCCTGGGACTGGAGGTCAACCGGGTCAACCTGAAAGGTGCCAACCCCCTGCAGGTGGCGGTGACCCGGGGTGACCAGACCACGGCCGATCTGCTGATCGCCCACGGCGCGACGCTGCCCGAAGAATCGTCCGCTTCGCAACCTTGACCCGACAGGGACGTCTGGTGGAGAGTGGCCGGCCACGGCCACTCTCTTTTTTTACCGTGGAAGCCGGAAACCGGCTTGCATCGGTGGAGGGTGGAGGGAGGCGCCTCCCCCATCCTTCCAACGTTCGAAAGGTCCCAGACATGCCCGCAGCAAGACCTGTCCATGTCAGCATCAAGGACTATTACGGAACCATTCTCAAGGGCTCCGCCGATCTGAAGACCAGCGCCTGCTGTTCGACGGACACCGGGCTGTCCCCCCGCATCCGCGCCGCCCTGGCCAACATCGATCGGGAGGTATTGAACCGGTTCTACGGCTGCGGCTCGCCCCTGCCGCCCCTGCTGGACGGCTGCACGGTGCTGGACCTCGGCTGCGGCACGGGTCGGGATGTCTATCTGGCGGCCCAACTGGTGGGACCCCGGGGACGGGTGATCGGCGTGGACATGACCGAAGAGCAGCTGGCAGTCGCCCGTCGGCATCTCGACGGCCACATGGCCCGCTTCGGCTTCCGGGAGGCCAACGTGGTCTTTCACCAGGGCTATATGGAGGATCTGGCCGCCCTGGGCATCGCCGACGGCTCGGTGGACGTGGTGATCTCCAACTGCGTACTCAACTTGGCCCCGGACAAGCGGGCGGTGTTCGGAGAGATTTTCCGGGTGCTGAAATCGGGGGGCGAGCTGTATTTTGCCGACGTGTTCGCCGGACGCCGGGTTCCGGCGGACTTGCAGGACGATCCGGTGCTGCTGGGCGAATGCCTGGGCGGGGCGCTGTACCGGGAGGATTTCCGCCGCCTGCTGCGCGACCTCGGCTGCCTGGATCACCGGGTCACCGCCTCGCGTCCCATCGCCCTCGACAATCCGGAAGTGGCGGCGCGCATCGGCATGGTGGATTTCCATTCCGTGACCGTTCGGGCCTTCAAGCTCGAAAGCCTGGAGGACATTTGCGAGGATTACGGCCAGGTGGCCGTCTACCGGGGCACCATCCCGGATTGGCCGCATTACTTCGACCTGGACGACCATCACCGCTTCTTCACCGGCAAGCCCATGCTGGTGTGCGGCAACACCGCCGCCATGCTGCAGGAAACCCGCTACCAGGCGCATTTCCAGGTGCAGGGGGACCGGTCGGTGCATTTCGGTCCCTTCGACTGCGCCCCGTCGGCCAGCCGGCTGGGGGGCGATCAGGGCGTCGGCGGGGCCTGCTGCTGACTTTGAGGAATGGGGGCAGCCTCCCTCCACCCTCCACCAATGGAAGTCGCGTTGCGACTTCCACGGTGAATGGATTGGAGATGCGGCACCCCGAACCCGGCGCACAGCCGGCAGATGTCCACCCCGGCCTGGGCCGTCGCCACCTGCCGGCGGAAGGCGGTCAGGCGCGGGCCGTTCCAGATCTCCGCCAACGGCTGCGCGAAGACGTTGCCCATCACATGCCGTCCGTGGGGATCCCGGCAGCAGGGGACCAAGTCGCCGTTCCAGTTGACCACCACCGAGTTCCACAGCCAGGTACAGCGGTTGTGGGGCACGACCCGGGGCCGCAATTGTCCCCGCTGCAGGGCCTGGGGGTCGTAGGGCCAGTGGCCGGGATCCCGGGGCAGATAGACCCGGGCCTCCTCCAGGGTGCGCACCGCCGGCTGCACCAGGTGGGCGCGGTCCACGCCTATTGCCTTGGCCCAGGCCTGGAAACGGGGAATCTCCGCCTCGTTCTGGGCCATGACGATCAACCCGACCTCCACCTGAACCTGGGAGTCCGGCCGGCGCCGGCGCGCCTCCAGCAATGCCTCCAGGTTGCCCATGACCCGCTCCAGCCGGCTGCCGACCCGGTAGACCCCATGGCTGGCCTGGGTCATGCCCCCGATCTGGAAACTGATGCGGTTGACATCGGACTCCAGCACCGCCAGCGGGTCCACCAGGTCGCCGTTGGTGCAGGTCTCGACGAACAGGCCCCGATCCCGGGCATGCCGGATCATGTCGCAGGCCCTGGGGTGCAGGAACGGCTCGCCCATGAAGTAGAACATCAGGCTGTTGGCATGGGGGGCGATGTGATCGATGAACGCCCGGTAGGCCTCGACCTCCAGCAGACCCCGGCGCCGCTCCAGGCTGGCGTTGCCGGTCTCGCAGATGGGACAACGGGCATTGCAGGTGTTGACCGGTTCGATGGTCACATGGACCGGCAGGCGCAGGGGGCCAGGCACCCGGGCCAGCGCCAGGGCCGTGTTGATCATCAGGCTGTCCCAGCCCCGGGGACGGCGGCGCAGCAGATCCACCGCCCGGGCCATGCGTGGCAGAAACGTTGCGAACAAACGACACCCCCGCAGTAGAGGCCCACCCAATCCCGGAAGTCGGCCAGTCTAGGGCTGCCGGGGCGGACTGTCCACCGCCAGCGCCCGATCCACCCCTCGCCAGAGCCACGGATCTGTCATATCCTCCAATCGCCCCGTTCCACCAACGAGTGAATCCCCCATGGACCTTGCAGGCAAACGACTGTTGCTCATCGGCGGCGCCGGTCTGATCGGTTCCCACACCGTGGACCAGTTGCTCCAGGAGGATGTGGCCGAAATCCGCATCTACGACAACTTCACCCGGGGCCGGGAGGAAAACCTGGCCCAGGCCCTGGCCGATCCGCGGGTCAACATTTTTCCGCTGGGCGGGGACATCCTGCACCGGGATCTGCTGCGCCGGGCCATGACAGGCATCGACGGCGTGTTCCACTTCGCCGCCCTCTGGCTGCTCCACTGTTACGATTATCCCCGCTCGGCCTTCGAGGTGAACATCGCCGGCACCTTCAACGTGCTGGAGGCCATGATCGACAGCCGGATCCGGCGGCTGGTGTTTTCCTCGTCGGCCTCGGTCTACGGCGACGCGGTGCGCGAGCCCATGGACGAGGACCACCCCTACGCCAACGAAACCTTCTACGGTGCCTCCAAGATCGCCGGGGAGCACATGTGCCGCGCCCTCTACCATCGCTACAAGAACACCGACCGGCATTTTAATTATGTGGGCCTGCGCTACATGAACGTCTACGGCCCACGCCAGGACTATCGGGGCGCCTACATCGCGGTGATCATGAAGATGCTGGACCGCCTGGACCAGGGCCTGCCGCCCATCGTCCATGGCGACGGCAGCCAGGCCTTCGACTTCGTCTCGGTCATCGACTGCGCCCGCGCCAACGTCCATGCCCTGCGGGCCACGGCCACCGACCGGTGTTACAACGTCTGCACCGGGGTGCGCACCTCCATCCGCGCCGTGGCCGAGCTGGTGCTGGAGATGACCGGTTCGCCCCACTCGATTCAATTCGAACCCGGCCAACCCTCGTTCGTGAAGAACCGCATCGGCGACCCCCGCCGGGCGATGGCGGATCTGGGCTTCACCGCCCGCACCCAATTGCGGGAGGGCTTGGCCGAACTGATCGCCTGGCGGGAGAGCCACAAGCGGGAAGTCGAGGCGCGCCGCCAGGCCGCCGGGGTCGGCGCTTGACCCAGCCCCCTCCCCGCTCCGACGCGGCCGGGGAGCCGGCGATCCTGTCCCAACTCGGTCTCTTGCTGCGGGATATCCGCGCCAGGTTCGGCCTGCGGGCCTGGGGGCTGCTGTTGGTGATGGCCCTCAACGGTCTCATGGAGGGGGTGGGGTTCGTGCTGCTGCTGCCCCTGCTCAACGCCATGGGCATCGGCGACCCCGACGCCTCCGGACGGGTGGGAACCGCCCTGCGGGAGCTGTTTGCCGCCCTGACCCTGCCGCCGACCCCCGGCACCATTCTGGCCATCATCATCGGGGTCTTCTTTGTTCAGAATGCCGTGTTCCTGGGGCAGGGCTATCTGGCCTCCGCCCTGCTGACCCGCTATGTGGCCCTGTGGCGGGAGGCCCTGTTCGCCGCCTGCATCCGGGCCGGTTGGCCGTTCTTTCTTGACCAGAAGCCGGGCAACCTGAGCAACGCCCTGGTGGGCGAAACCAGCCGCCTGGAAGCGGCCTTCTACAGCCTCAACCAACTGGCCGCATCCCTGGTGACCGGGCTGGTCTATGCCCTGCTGGCCGTTCTGGTCTCCTGGCAGGTGACCACCGGGTTGCTGCTGATCAGCGGGTTGCTGTTCCTGGCCCTGCGAGGCACCATGCGGTTGGGCTATGCCGGCGGCCGGGCCTACGGCCATCACACCGGCCGCCTGCAGGGCGTCGCCCAGGAGCTGCTGGGCGGAGCCCGGTTCATCAAGTCCTCCGCCACCGAGGAATCGGCCCTGGCCCAGTTCCGGGACGTGGTAGAGACCCTGCGCCGGGTGCAACGCCGCCTGGCCTTTCTGCCCACGGTGCAGCGGGCGGTGTTCGAGTTCACCCTCATCAGCGCCCTGTGCGCCTTCCTGGCCCTGGGTGTGGACCGGCTGGGGCTGGATGCCGGCGCGCTGTTCGTGGTGCTGGCCCTGTTCGTGCGCCTCTATCCCCGCCTGGCCACCCTGCAACAACACCACCAGAACCTGATGTTCGCCCTGCCCGCCATCGGCCATGTCACCGCCCCCCTGGAACAGGCTCGGCGGGCGGCAGAAGTCCTGGACGACAGCCCCCTGCCGCCGACCTGGGCCGGCCGGCCAGTGGGTGTGGAGCTGCGGGGCCTCCACTGCGC
Source organism: Magnetococcales bacterium DC0425bin3 (assembly GCA_002753665.1). Classification (GTDB taxonomy): domain Bacteria; phylum Pseudomonadota; class Magnetococcia; order Magnetococcales; family DC0425bin3; genus DC0425bin3. The sequence goes on along the minus strand of PEAP01000004.1, from coordinate 44,724 downwards.
CCATGGCGCCACTCCCATTCTCCAGGACCTGACCCTGTCGATTCCCCCCGGGGCGTTGGTGGGGATCGTGGGTCCCTCCGGCGCCGGCAAATCCACCCTGGCCGATTGCCTCATGGGCCTGATACCCCTCCAGGCGGGTCGCATCGACATCAATGGTCGTGACCTGCGGACCCTGCCCATGCGCAGTTGGCGGCGGGTGGTGGGCTATGTGATTCAGGAGGCGTTCCTGTTCCACGGGACGATCGCCCACAACATCCTGTGGGGCGTCCCAAATCCGACCTCGACCATCCTCGAGGCCGCCGCCCGGCAGGCCCGGGCCCTGGACTTCATCCAGGGACAGCCCCGGGGCTTCGAGACACCCGTCGGCGAGCGCGGCAGCCTGCTCTCCGGCGGCCAGCGCCAGCGCATCAGCCTGGCCCGGGCCCTGGCCAGCCAGCCGTCGCTGCTGATCCTCGACGAGGCCACCAGCGCCCTGGACGCGGATGCGGAACGACAGGTCCTGGAAGCGATTCACGCCTGCCGCGGGCGGTTGACGGTGCTGATCATCACCCACCGTCTGGGCGCGGTGCGCCAGGCGGATGCCATCCATGTTCTCGAAGAGGGCCGGATCGTGGAATCGGGCACCTGGGATGAACTGCTCGCCCGGGAGGGAGGACGGTTCGCCCGCCTGCATGCCCTGCAGGGCCAAGGCCGGTCGGCCCCGGAAGCGTGAAACGTCGCCATGGACCTGTCCCGCATTCTCACGTTCGCTTCGGCCCTGGTCAATACCGGGTACGTTCCCCTGCGGTCCCGCTGCAACGTGGTGATCGAAACCAGCTCGATCTGCAACCTTTCCTGCCGCTTCTGCCCGGCGGGTCAAGCCCACCGGGTGCTGGATCGGCAGAACCGGTTCATCCCCGACGCCTGGTTTCACCGCATCATCGAACTGACCCGCGGCCTGGCGGAGGAATACATCCTGCACAATTTCGGCGAGGCCGCCCTCAATCCGAAAATCTGCGACTACATGGCCGGCCTGCCGGACTGCCGGTTCGCCCTGTCCTCCAACCTGAACTTCTCGGCCCGCACCGCCCGCCAACTGGCGGCGGCCCCCAACCTGACCGTGGCCTGTGCCCTGGATGTGCTGTCACCCGACCTCTATGCCCGCTATCGTCGGGGGGGCCGGCTGGAGACGGCCCTGGACAATCTGCGGATCCTGCTGGCCGGGACCTGCCGGGTGCGGGTGATCCTATTCCAGAACGGCGAAAAGAACATGGCCCGGGAGGTTTACGGCAGTGACTTTCCCGAGGACACCCAACTGCAGGCCCGAGCTCGGGCCTTTGCCCGCGAGTATGGCATCCCGGAGCAGGACATCCTCATGAACCGCATGAACAGCTACTGGCAGGGCATGGAGATCAACCCAGCCCCCCATCCGGGCCGGGTGTGCGATGCCCTGTATTTCGGCCTGTATTTCAACAGCGACGGCTATCAGGTGCCCTGCTGCGAAAACGTCGGCCGGGATCTGTACCTGCGCCATATCGAGGACATCCGCGATCCGGCGGATCTGCTGAACGGCCCGCCAGTGCGGGCCTTCCGGCGGGGCCTGCATTGGAACAAGCACCGCTACTCCAGTTGCCGGGCCTGCCCGGGCAATCCCTACACTCTCAACCGCCTCCGGCGCCTGCTGGGCCAAGCGCCTCCCCTGCCCTCCCGACCACTTTCCGACTGTTGAGGTTCGAACAGGTGGTCATGTCAGGCGCGCATTGATGGCGTCCAGCAGCCACTTTTCGAAGAACCAGCGGTAGAAGCCGCTGTTGAGGCGCAGGGTCGAAAGCAGGTGCAGGGGACCCAGCAGCAGACGGCGCAGCGGGGTGTTCATCCTGAAGAGCAGAATGGAGAACGAGAGCAGCATATACTTGAACCGTTCCGGTTCCGGATGCCAGGGGATGGCCTGGGGGGAGATCTGGCGGAACTGGAACAGGGTGCGAAAGAAATCCTCGGCGTTGTTCCAATCCCGGGGTACCTGCAATCCCATGGTTACCGCCTCCTGGAACAGGGGACTGCCCGGGTAGGGACGAAAGACCTGGGGACCAATGATCCTGGACTGCGGGTCGATCGCCTGCAACTCTCGGATCAGCCGGAAGGTGCGCAACGTCATGTCGCAGGACTCGCCGGGAATGGCCGCCATGAAGCTGTAGGTGATGATGATGTCCAGACCCCGGGTCCACCGGGCCAGGTTGCGCAGGTGTTCCACCCGGATGCCCTTGCGGATCTTCTTCAGGATGGCCGGGTCCCCGCTTTCGGCACCTACGGAAAAATAGTAGCCGCCGCTGGCAGCGATCCGCGCCAGGAAATCCCGGTCCAGATAGCCGTCCCGTACATAATTGGCCCGCAGGTTGGTGGACCAGCGAAACCGCACGGGGCTCTGCTCCAGCAGCTCCAGAAAGCGCCACAATCGGGGCCGGTCGGCAAAGAAGTTTTCATCCACCAGGCCGAATTCATCCACACCATGGGCCGCGTGCAATCGGACCATCTCGCTGTAGATGGCCTCGGCCTCCAGGCGCCGATGTTTTTCCCTGAGGATGGCATTGCGGCAGAAGGAGCATTTGAGGTTGCAGCCCATGCCGGTCAGCAGAATCGTCCCCCGGGCCGGTCGGCCCAGCACGTCCTGCCGGGAAAAATACACCCGGTAGTCGTCCAGGAGGGTTTCGTCGGGGCGCGGCATGTCGGCCATGTCCGACAGTGGCAGCAACGGATTCAGCATGACCCCCTCCCGATGGCGGAAGGCCAGGTTGCCTACCTGCTCCAGTGGACTGCCATCCTGCAGGGCACGTCCCAATTGCACGATGGCCCGATCCGCCTCCCCGCGGACGACATGATCGATGAAATCGTTCTCCAGGCAGGACTCCGGAAACAGGGTAGGATGGAACCCCCCCCAGACCACGGGCAGTCCCGGTGCCAGCCGACGGACCAGCCGCGAGAGGTCCCGGGCCTGCTGGAACTGGGAACTCATGACGGAGAATCCCACCCACAGCAGCCGGTCCAGGGCCAACTCCCGCTGCAGTTCGGCGGCGCAATCGACCACCTGGCCATCGATGATACGCACTTCGAAACCGGCTCGCTTCAGGCAGGTGCCCAACAGCAACGGTCCGATGGGCCACTGGGTGCCCTGGCCGGGCCGGAATCGGGTGAACAGGTGGGGATCGTAATCCGGAGGGGGGTTGACCAGGATGATTCGGTGGCAATACACTTGGATCTCACTCTGCTGATGTTTACGGCATTTTGATCTTTCCTGCAGCAGCAGTCCATGGATCACGGCGCCCCCAGGATGGGCCTGACCTCCTCTCAAGGTCGGATACGTTCAACAGATTGATTTTTATGTTTATATTCGAAGAATGTCTGGTTCGATCCCGGAAGCGGGAACCTGATTATTGGCCAACGTTTTTTCCTGGATTTTTTCTGAACATTCAGTATAATCTTTACCTCAAATAGACATAAATCTACTCGAACTAAAAAATAAACAGTTCTCCCACTCGCTTCGCTGTTGCCGTTTTCCTTCAATCCACAATTGAAAATCGGATTTTGTTGAAACAGGCTTTTCCGGAAATCAAGAAATGCTCAATCGAATATCTCGGCTATTTTTTTTGTTCTCGCTTGTTCTGCTTGGATTCTCCTATGGAGTCGCCGTTTCGAAACTCAAAATATTCCCTTACGGGGTTCTTTTGGAAGCGTGGACCAGTCTACATGCTCTTTCGCAGGTTTATCTGTCTAAATTCTTTGTCAACGATCAGAATCGTCCTGTGGGCATCGATGAACCCACTGTCCATACTTCATCTCCTCTGGCAGGAGACGAACTGCTCCTGCTGAGTGGCGGTCCTGGTCAACTGACATCCCACTGTCCCAAACAGGGCTGTCTTGCTTGGCTCATGGACAGAAAAGGCTCTGTCAAACATGTCTGGACCTTTGATCCCGATCTCTGGGCCGACCTGGAACGGGTCCAGGCTCCCCTGCTTTCGACCATCTATCCCGTAGGTCTGCACCTGTTCGAGAACGGTGACTTGCTGGTCAGCTATCAGGGTGAGAACACTTTTCCATATGCCATTGGAATGGCCAGGTTCGATAAGGATTCCAATTTAATATGGAAAAAAGAAGGCTTCTATCACCACTGGTTCTCGGTGGCTGTCGATGGCCGTATTTATTCCCCTTCGCTCAGTCTGGAGCAATCCCCCTGGCGCATCGGTACGACCCGCTTCGACTTGATTTGTCACCAGGGACTTTTCAACTCGGACGAGATTGCCATTCTGGATCCCAATGGCACTGTCATGGAGCGGATTTCCATTCTCAAGGCCTTGATCGATTCCGGTCTGCCAGGTCTGTTCCGGGGCTATGATGAAGACTCTGGATTCCATCAATGCGATCCCACCCACCTGAATGATGTTCGCCTCGTTGATGCCGCGCTCGCTGCGGATCATCCCCTCCTGAAAGAGGGAGACATGCTGGTCTCCTTGCGGCAACTCAACATGGTCGGAATTCTGGATGGTGGAACCCGCCGTTTCAAATGGATCTCGACCGGAACCACCATCCGCCAGCACAGCCCGCGGCTCAATGGCTCTGCCATTCTGGTTCTTGACAACCGGGGGGGCGTACACCTTAATGGGGACACACAAATCTTGGCCATCGAATTGGCCAGCGGCCTGTCCCAGCTCCTCTACCCATTGCCTGGCGGCAAAGGGATCAACAAACCAGGCACCGAAACGGCAGGACATCTGGACATCCACCCCAATGGCCACCGGCTGCTGCTGGCTTTGACCCATCAGGGACTGGTCCAGGAAATCGACCTGTCCTCCGGGACCATCCTCTGGGAGTTCATCCATGGGGACAAAAACAAGGAGGGACCATTGCTCCACCCCATCTACACTGCCAAGTATGTCTTTGGCGTGGTCTTTCCTTTCAATGTCAGGTAACGGTTCCCCATGATCACCCTTCCGAGGAATACGTTACCGCTGGCACTTCAGAGTCGGTCGCAGAATGGCCATCCATGGCCGCTCTGCTCGTCGGATGGCGCGGCATCGATTGATTCCAGAGACGCATCCTTATACCCCAGAATCTTCCGCATTCTGCGACAGGCTCTTCAGCCAAGTCTGTTGGCGATCCTGTGTCTCTGGGCCGAGAATGCCCACGCCTATATCGGACCGGGGGCGGGATTGGGCATGATGGGAAGCTTGGTCTCCGTGGTCCTGGTCATTCTGTTGGGCCTGGCAGGTCTTTTATTTTATCCGTTACGCCTGTTGAAACGATTCCTGGCAAACAAAAAAAGCGCCTCGGCATCCCAGAATGTCTCTCTTGAGTCCCCGAAACCAGTTCATCCCGAATAAAGTCTGCCATTGGGGGTCCGATGACTCAGCAACGGATTCCGCTCCGCCGGCATCAACGGCTTCCCCCCCATGACCAATGAAACCGTACTGGCCCAAGGACTGGTCGCGCTGGCAGGATTGGCGGCCGGTGGGATCTTGTTCCGGCTGTTGCAGCGTCTGATCATGGGGGATCCAAAGCGGCCATTCTGGTCCCAGCTGGTCGGGATGTCCCGGAAACTCTTACAGGATGTCACCGGCGATCAATTCCTGCAGAACTATCTGCAACTGGTTCGGATGGTGGCAATCTATTCCTTTCGCAACCTGGTTGGGATGGTGTTGGCCCTGTTGCCCCTCTGGCTGTTTCTGTCCCTGGTCATACCCAGGGCCGACATCTGGATCCTGGGATCCCCAGGCTTTCTGGATATCCATCCTCAAGGCTTGTCCCTGCTGTTGGTGAATGACTCTCCCTCCCCCGTCCCGTTGCATAAACAGCACCACAACGACCCTGTGGTATTGACAGGAACGTCTGGAACGTTTCTACTGAAGGATTCTTTGGAAAAATATGCTTTCTGCCCCCATCTGGTCCATCGTCTGCTGTTCCAGTCGCTGGGCTTTGCCACCCCCGATCCAAAGGACCTGTTTCCGGAATCCACTCCAGGGTGCGTCGTGGTGCGTCCTTCCGATGGCAGAACAAATCCGCTCTGGCCTTACCTGAGCAACCTGGAGTTGATCTTTTTTGTCTTCCTCACCCTGTCCTCCCTTGGATCCCTCATCAAACGCACCTGCAAACGATGAATCTTCGGCAAATCGATTACATGCTGGCCCGCACCGCCGCTTGCTGCCCAGAATTCTGGATCTGGTTGGGCAACCTCGAAACACGTCTGCTTGAAAACGAACTGCGACCCTTGACCATTGATCGGCCGATATTTCTGACCGGATTGGCCCGCTCGGGAACCACGATCCTCCTGCAATTGTTGTCCGATACCGGTGCAGTGGTCACCCACCGCTACCGGGATTTTCCCTTTTTGACGATACCGGTGTTCTGGAACCGTTTCACCCACCTGTTCGCCCGCTCCAGCCCACCCGCAGAACGGCCCCACAAGGATCGAATCTTCATCACCACCGACAGTCCCGAGGCCTTCGAAGAACCTCTCTGGCACCTCTTTTTCCCGCATTGCCATCACCCAAAACAGTCCCATCTGCTGGATACGGAGCAGAAAGAATCCGCTTTTTCCGCCTTTTTCCGGGCCCACATCCGCAAACTCATTCTGGTTCGGGGTCCGGCACAGGGAGGACGTTATCTTTCCAAAGGCAACTACAATTTCACCCGCATCCCCTGGCTTGCCCGGCAGTTCCCTCTGGCCCGTTTCATCATTCCCATCCGTCACCCCCTGAGCCATGTGGACTCACTGGTACGCCAGCACCAACTGTTTTCTACCTATGCCCGCAACGACCCCAGGGTGGCAACCTATCTCCGGTCGGCCGGCCACTTCGAATTCGGTCCACAACGGGTGCCCATCTGCCTGTCCCCCGAGGCTTGCCAACCCATCCTCCAGGCCTGGCAGGAAGGCCAGGACCATTTGGGATATGCCCGGCAATGGGTCGAGGTCTATCGGTTTGTGGCGACATTGATTGATCGATACAACCCCCTGGCTGATCGTATTCATCTGATCAAATACGAAGAGTTCTGCTCCGCTCCCGAACAGGAATTTGCAAAGCTGCTCCAATTTGCCCAACTGCCGCCATTATCGGAGCGATCCCTCCGGCTGTTGAACGATATCTCCCCATCCACGGTCAGCGGCCACCACCTGTCCCAGGAAGTTCGAGATATCATCATCAGGGAGACCCATGACGTTGGCCAACTGTTTGGATACTAGGAGGTCTTTGCCCCCTGAACGACATCAATCGATGCCACTGGGCGATGCCGGAGACATTTGTTGCTTTTTGCAACATGTTTTTAATGGATTCCCAATCCGCAGCGCCGGAACCTGACCCATGTGCGGCATCTGCGGCATGATCTCTACCGCTCCCGAAGGCCGCACGGCGGCCACGGGTCAATGGGTTGCGGCCCTGGCGGCCGCCCTGGCCCATCGCGGACCGGACGATGCCGGCTTCTGGCAGGACGAGCAGGCCGCCTTCGGCCACCGGCGCCTGGCCATCATCGACCTTTCCGTCCATGGCCGCCAGCCCATGACCAACGAGGATGGGACCTTGGTGCTGGTTTGCAATGGCGAAATCTACAATGCCCCGGAACTGCGCCGCGAACTGGTCCAGCGGGGCCATGTCTTCCGCAGCCGCACCGATGTGGAGGTGATCCTGCACCTCTACGAGGAGTTCGGCGAGGACTGCCTGGACCACCTGGTGGGCATGTTCGCCTGGGCCCTGTGGGACGCCCCCCGGTGCCGGCTGTTCATGGCCCGGGATCGCATTGGCGAAAAACCGCTCCACTACACCCGGCTAGGCCACCGCCTGTTCTTCGCCTCGGAGGCCCAGGCCTTGCTGCGTCTGCCGGAGCTGAGTCCACAGTTGAATCCCGAGGCGGTGGCCAATCTGTTGATCTACGGCGCCAGTCCGGCGCCCCTGACCTTCTTCGCCGGCATCCAGGCCCTGCCCCCGGCCACCTGCCTGCGCTGGCAGGACGGCACGATCACCCTGCGGCGCTACTGGCGCCTGACCTTTGCCGACCACCAGCCGGCCTGGAGCTGGCCCGCGGCCTTGGAACGGTATGACGAACTGTTGGGCCGCAGCGTGACCCAATGCCTGGCGGCGGATGTGCCGCTGGGCGTCATGCTGTCCGGAGGGGTGGATTCCAGCTCCATCGCCGTCCATGCCATCCGCCATCGGCCCGACCTGGAGACCTTCTGCGTCGGCTATCGCCAGGGGGACCGCCCCGATCCCGAATTCCACCGCGCCGAGCTGGTGGCCCGACGGATCGGCTCCCACCACCATGCCATTCCCTTCGACACGCCGCGTTTGAATCGCTTGCCGGCCATCGTGGCCCAGTACGGCCAGCCGCTGAACCTCTTTCCCATGATGTACATGGACCCCCTGGCCGCCGCCATGGCGCAACAGGTCAAGGTGGTGCTGGGGGGCAACGGCGCCGACGAGGTGCTGGGCGGCTATGCGGGATACAACGGCATCCTGCGCCAGGAGCAGCTGCTGTTTCCCCTGCTGCGCCGTCTGCCCGATCGCCTCCGGGATCTCGTCCCTGCTCTGGGGACTCACCTGGCCCCGCTCGGCCACCGGGCCCGCGCCCCCCTGGCCCAGCGCCGGGGGCTGGCCATGGAACAACATTTCCGGGCCGCCGCCCGGCGGCTGTTCACCCCGGGTTTCCAGCAACGGATTCTGTCCCTGCATCCCGGCCGCTGGCTGGACGAATACACCACCGAATGCCAGCCCCGGGACTACCTGGACACGGTGCGCTACAGCGACCTGATGCTCTACCACCAACACAGCACCAACCTGGTGGCCGACATCCCCGGCATGCACCATGCCCTGGAAATCCGCTCCCCGTTTCTCGACCACCGCCTGATCGAATTCGCCGCCACCCTGCCCCGGCCCATGACCACCCCCGGGCTGTTTTCCTCCCGGCGCAACAAGGCCCTGGCCAAGCGCGCCATGGAACCCCACCTGCCCCAGGCCATCCTCTACGGCCGCAAGCTGGGCTTCGGCTATCATGTGCCCTTCCGGGAGCTGATACAGCGCACCTGGCGTCCGGCGGTGGATTGGCTGCTGCATCAGGGACGTTATCGGGAACTGGATATCTTCGACCCCCGGACGGTCGGCGGATTGCCGGATCAGGATCCCCAGGCGGCCTGGATGGTGCTGGTGTTCGCGGTCTGGGCGGAGGTGTTTCTGTTCGGCACTCCGACAGCGACCCTGGCGGAACGTTTTACCGCCCTGGAGAGCCGGTAGGGGCAAATCCGATCTTCATGGCCGAGGTGGAGGATCGGATTCTCGATCGCTCCCCCAGGTCTTCATCCAGGCGAAGAGGTCCTCTCCATCGATCAAGTGACCTTGTCGGACACTGTCCAGAGCCTCTTGTGTTTCGGCCCAACGGCGTTTGGTCTCTTCGTCTCGATGGAGGGTGGCGGGCAACCGCAACCACCGGTGGTACCTCACCACCCGCTGGATGAACTGCTCCCGCTGGACCGGATCGACCAGGGCGGTGTCCTCCACCACCGGCGCCAGGGGGCAGCGGTCCATGAAGGCCTGGGCGAACAGGCCCCGGCCCCGGGGGAGGGGATCGTCCCCATGGCCATGCAGAGGTACCCCCATCACGCCGCAGGATGGCGAGCGCGACTTGAATACGAAACCGGCCAGACCAGTCAGTTCCGTCACTCGACCAGTCGCCCATCCGGACAGCGTCGCGGTGAGGTCCTGTCGGGTCCGGATGACCACCACCCGGGGCGACTCCGTGGCCCCCTCCAGGCGCATCGACTCCCGGGGAATACCCAGGCCGGCTTCCACCTCGGGACAAACCGGCACCAGCTCGAACCGGTCAGCCAGCAAACCGGTAACCCACGGTTCATGGCGGTGCCCCCCGTCATAGCGAACCTCCCGACCCAACAAGCAGGCGCTGACACCCACGGGAATGACAGTAGCTGGATGACGGGTCTGGTCCATGGCGTCTAAACGAACGGATGGGGCAGAGTCTCCCCGGGACCGATCATCGGTCCCGGGGAGGGGAAAAATTTCGATCAAGATCGATGAAAGCCGCTGCGAAAGCCGTTGCGCGACTTTCATGGTAACGAAATCAGATCTTGGCCAACACGTCGTCGTAGTTGGGTTCCTCGACGATCTCGGGCACCAGTTGGGTGTATTTCACCTTGCCCTGGCCGTCCACCACCACCACGGCCCGGCCCAGAAGACCCTGAAGGGGACCGTCCACGATGCGGATGCCATAGGCCTCGCCGAAGCCGCGGGCGCGCAGCTCGGACACCGACATCACCTGCTCCAAACCCTCGGCGCCGCAAAAGCGCTTGTGGGCGAAGGGCAGGTCCAGGGAAACGCAGAGTACCACCGCGTTCTTCATCTTGTTCACTTCGCTGTTGAAGCGACGCACCGAAGCGGCGCACACCGGGGTGTCGATGCTCGGGAAGATGTTGAGAACCACGGTCTTGCCGGCCAGATCCTTCAGGGATACATCGGACAGGTCGGTCTTGGTGAGCTTGAAGTCGGGGGCAGCGGACCCCACGGCAGGCAGATTGCCGCAGGTGTTGATGGGATTGCCTTTCAGAGTGATTTTCGCCATCGTGACTCTCCTGACTCGGTCGGGGGATGGATACGGTTGCAAACCGCCTATCCTTATAGCTGAAGATGCCGGTTTTTCAACCAGAAATCGGCTGTCTCCCAAGCCAGGCGCCCGAAAATCGCTGCAATCCTCCATCGAGGGGTGGATATTCCACCCCAGGCTGTGACCAAATCAATGAGAGTCGCTTCGCCCGATCAGCCGAACCGGACCCGGCATTCCCGTCCGAAAAAGGCCCCCATGTTCTTCTGCATGACCACCAGCAGACGGTTGAAGCGGACCAACTCTTCCTCACTCAGCAACCCCGCGTTGGCCATGGCCGCCAGCCGTTCCACAGTCCTTCTGTCCAAACTTTGACGCATGCTTGCCATCGGTCCACTCCCCCTGCTGTATCATTGACAGTCCCGATCGTCGGGATTCCTGTCATCCCTGGGCTCCATGGGGGAGGAGTTGAGAAATCCGTGCCAGATTTGCTCAACGTCTGGTGAATTGGAAAATAAAGCCTAGGCGGAACAGTGACAGTTCCGGTATCATGACGCCGGCGCGGGAACCCCTTACGGATGGGGGGACAGGTTCGGGCGAATGGTCCCCATTGCCATAGCCATATTCCGCGACAGACTCTAAAGAGGAGAACACCTGACATGATCGCCCCAAACGACCGCAGCAATCCGAACCTGCATCCTCAGCATCTGATCGACCAGGTGGTCTCGGGCCATTGCCGGGATCCCTTTGGATTCCTGGGGATGCACAAGACCGGCGACGGTTTTTTGACTGTCCGGGCTTTTCTGCCGGGGGCCAGCCAAGTGGAGCTGCTGCGCCGCGACAATCGGCAGGTGATCGCCCCCATGGATCTGGTCCACGACTGGGGCTTCTTCGCCACCTCGGCCCTGAATGAGACAGAGTATTTTCCCTACCTGATCCGGGCGCGCTTCGATACCGGCACCGTGGATTTGGAGGATCCTTACCGCTTCTGGTCCATCCTGGGCGAAATCGACGCCTACCTGTTCCGGGAAGGCCGCCACTGGGAACTCTACAAGCGCCTGGGGTCCCACCCCAAGACCCTGGACGGCGTGAGGGGAACCCTGTTCGCCGTCTGGGCACCCAACGCCTCCCGGGTGAGCGTAGTGGGCCCTTTCAACAGTTGGGACGGTCGCCGCCATCCCATGCGGCTGCGGGTCGAGTGCGGCATCTGGGAATTGTTCCTGCCCATGGTGCAGCCGGGCGACCTCTACAAGTATGAAATCAAGGGACCCGGCGGCGAAACCCTGCCCCTGAAATCGGACCCCTATGGCCAAGTGTGCGAAGCCCCCCCGGGCAATGCCTCGGTGGTGCCCCACCCCGTCACCCATCAGTGGGGCGATCAGGGCTGGATGGACCGACGCAGGTCCCATGACATCTACCATGCCCCCATGTCGATCTACGAGTGCCATCTCGGCTCCTGGCGACGGGTGCCGGAGGATGGCAACCGGTACCTCACCTACCGGGAAATGGCCGATCAGCTGGTGCCCTATGTGAAGGCCCTGGGTTTCACCCATGTGGAGATGCTGCCGGTTTCCGAGCATCCCTTCGACCCGTCCTGGGGCTATCAGCCCATCTGCATGTTCGCCCCCACCCATCGTTTCGGGCTGCAGGATGATTTCCGCTATCTGGTGGACCGCTTCCATCAGGAGGGCATCGGCGTCATCATGGACTGGGTGCCGGGGCATTTCCCCACCGATCCCCACGGCCTGGGACGCTTCGACGGCTCCGCACTCTATGAACATGAGGACCTCCGCCAGGGCTTTCACCCGGACTGGAACACGTTGATCTACAACTACGGACGGGCCGAGGTCAGCAATTACCTGATCGCCAACGCCCTGTACTGGATCAAGGAATTCCATCTGGACGGCCTGCGAGTGGACGCGGTGGCCTCCATGCTCTACAACGACTACAGCCGCCAAGAAGGCCAGTGGATCCCCAACCGCTACGGCGGCAACGAGAACCTGGAAGCCATCGATTTCCTGCGGCTCCTCAACAAGGAGGTCTATGCCCAGGGCGGCGGGGCCATCACCATCGCCGAGGAGTCCACCTCCTGGGGCATGGTCTCCCGCCCGGTGGATCTGGGCGGTCTGGGCTTCGGCTTCAAGTGGAACATGGGCTGGATGCATGACACCCTCGAGTTCATGCGCAAGGAACCCATCCACCGCCGCTACCACCACAACAAGCTCACCTTCGGGATGCTCTACGCCTACCACGAGAACTTCCTGCTGCCCCTGTCCCACGACGAGGTGGTCCACGGCAAACGCTCCCTTCTGGACCAGATGCCCGGCGACGCCTGGCAGAAGTTCGCCAATCTCCGCGCCTACTTCACCTTCATGTATGCCTTCCCCGGCAAGAAGCTGCTGTTCATGGGCGGGGAATTCGGCCAGGGCCGGGAGTGGAACCACGAGCAGAGCCTGGACTGGCACCTGCTCAACGACGTGCCCCTGCACCAGGGCATCTGGAAGACGATGCGGGATCTCAACCACCTCTACAAGAACCACCCCGCCCTGCATCAACTGGATCACGAGCCGGGCGGTTTCGAATGGATTGACTGCCACGATCACGATCAGTCGGTGATCTCCTGGTTGCGCAAGGGCCGGGATGCCGGGTTGCTGCTGGTCGTGTGCAACTTCACCCCGGTCCCCCGGGTCGGCTATCGCATCGGCGCCCCCCTGCCGGGCACCTACGAAGAACTCTTCAACAGCGATTCCGCCCAGTATCAAGGCAGCAACATGGGCAATGGCGGGTCGGTGACGGCCGAGGAGGTCCCCCACCACGGGCGACCCTACTCCATCAGCCTCACCCTGCCCCCCCTGGCGGCTCTGGTGCTGGAACCCCGGGAAATCCCGGATGGCTTCTTCACCCCGCCCCCCGCCGAGAACGATTCCTCCCCGGAGGCGGCCGGTGATCAGGCCCCCGCGGTCCCCCTGGACCAGGCGGTGCGCAAGGATGGCGTGGTCTGCCTGCTGTGCGGCAAGGAATTCAAGTCCCTGCCGGTCCACCTGGCCCGCACCCACAAGCTGGACGTGGATGCCTACCGGAATCGCTTCGGACTGAGCGAGGACTTCCCCATGGAAGTCAAACCCCAGCCAGAAAAAAAACGGAAAAAGTGACCGCTGATCGACCCGGCCGTCGGTCGTGGCGAAATCCCGGGCGCCCCCCTCTTGGGGGGCGCTTTTTTTTGCAACAGTCATGTTTTGTCATATTCTGCCTGGTGGCGGAATTCCGACGCCCTCGTCAATAATTCGCCACCGTCATTCTGCCGCCGGTCCGCGGCAACCGCTGGGCCACAGCCGGTTCGCCCGATTCTGTTCCGCGCCGGGGCGTTGTCGTCAATAAATTGAATTGAAATCGCTTTTCCCTGACGAGCTTCCGGCCTTCAGCCGTCCTGTTCCGATTTTGTCCGATTTGTCGAAATTGGTACGAATCTTGAGTTAATGTCAATCAAGGAACGCCCACCCGGTGCAACGCCCCCGTACAAGGGATCGTCGGGGCGCCCGGCATTCGGTCGGATCCTCACGACGTTGCAAAAGTTTTACAAAGATTTGGTTGATCCGGGCGGCGGCTTTGCCGAATAGTGATATCAGCATTCGATAATATTTGATTCATTCATTGATTAATCAATCAAAACAGCGGGAGGAAAAACAATGCCCAACATGCTGGCCCACGATCACCCCAGACCCTTCCACATCGCCACCGAAATCCTGGAAGCCACCCTTGCCCTGGTCCTGACCACCGCCTGCCTGGTCGCCTTCGTGCCCCTGTTGTTCCTGCAGGAGGGGGATGGCGTCAACCCCACAGCCCTGCCCAATGATCCGGTGGCCCAGGCGGCCATGGACGGCAATCTGCCCGCGGTGGAGCGGTTCATCGCCGCCCAGCGCAACCTCAATGTCATCGGGCCGGAGGGATTTTCACCCCTCATGTGGGCCGTGGTGGAAGGCAATGCGACTCTGGTGAATCGTTTGATCGCCGCCGGCGCCGATATCAACCAACGCAATGCCTGGGGACAAACGCCCCTGATCCTGGCCGCCCAGTGGGATCAGCTGGAGGTGATGGCCCGCCTGATCGACGCCGGGGCGGATGTCAACGCCACGACCCGTCAGGGCCGCACCGCCCTCATGGAAGCCGCCCGGCACGGCCTGGCAGACCATACCAAGGCCTTGCTGGCCGCCGGAGCCAACCCCAACGCCCGTGACCGGGACAGCAAGACCGCCCTGATGGCCGGTGTCCGCGCCCAGGTGCCGCCGGTGGTGGCCAACCTGCTGGACGAAGGCGCCGGGGTCGACCAGGCTGATCGGACCGGCTACTCCGCCCTGATGCTGGCCGCCGAGCGGGGCAATCTGGAAATGGTGGAACTGCTGCTTTCCCATGGCGCCAACGCCGCCCTGGTCCATCATGACGGCAGCGATGCCATGACCATGGCCCGGGAAAAAGGCCACCTGCCGGTGATGCGCCGGCTGGCCCGGACTCCCCTGGGTTGAGACCGCCGCCCGGTTCCTCCTGCCTCACCCATCACAGTCCACTGCCTTGATCCGGCCCTTCGGGGCCGGATCTTGTTTTTGGATTCGCCCTCAGCCCAGCAGCCCCAGCACCTCGTCCACCACCTGGGTGAACTCGTCGCGGGCGGCCTTGTCGTGCCATTCGCAGACCGTCAGGCCCCGGGACAGGGCATCGGCGTAGGCCACCCGGTAGCCCAGGCGGGTGCCGATGTGGAGCAGGTCGAAATCCTTGGCCATGGCGGCGCTCAGGTCCTGGGCCGCCCGGGTCCAACCCCGGAACCGGGTCCAGAGAATGCGGGCATCGATTGCCTTCTCCCGACCGGCATCCTTGAGGGTCTTTTCCAGTTCATCGGTGGCCCAGGTTTCGGAGATGCTGGCGCCCAGGGGGATGAGGCACAAGTCGGCCATCACCACGGCGTCCCGGGTGAGGCCGGCGATGCGGGGCGGACCGTCGATCACCACATAATCCACCCGGCCCAGCGCCCCGGTCACGGTGGCCCTGAGCTGCTCGGCGTTATGGGCCTCGCTGAGGGTGAGCCCATTCTCCCGCCCCGCCTCCTGACGCAGCAGGAACCAGGATTGGGCGGTGCCCTGGGGCAGGTCGGCGTCCACCAGGATCACGGAGCCGCGCTTGCTGAGTTCCCCGGCCAGATTGGTGGCAACGGTGGAGCGTCCGGCGCCCCCCTTCAATTGAACGACTGCAATCACTTTGGCCATGTCGCACCCGGGATACCGGTCGGAAATCGCTGGGCTGGCGCCCGCCTCTACCGCACCGGAAAAGTCTACCAAACCCCCCGGCGGCTTAGAACGGGGAATCGCCAATCGGCTCCGGATTTGCATAGTCGCCCCCGGGACGACCGTGGGCAATAGCCCACCGACCGGGCTGCGGCAGGGGCAAGCACCGCGCCAGCATCACCGAGTCCCCGATGAAACAATCCACTTGGCAGGGCGACCAGCCCCGGTCCTGCCTCCATATGTTCCGCATGGGGAGAATGACGTGATCGGAATGTCCGTCAACGAAGCGGCCCGCCGCTTCCGACTATCGAAGAGCGAGCTGCTGCGCCGCATGGAAAACGGGGAATTGGCGTATCTGCAGGAAGGCTCCCAACGCCTGCTGGAAGCCGCCGAGGTGCGCCGGGTCTTCCCGGCCCCGGGCGCCAACGGGGCGGACGCCCCGACGGTCACCCCGCTGCCGCCCCTCCCCTCCCCAACCTGCTCTTCTCCCCCTCCCATGCGCCGGACCGAGGCCGGGGAACTGACCGTGAGCGCCGCCAGTCGCCTGTACAATGTCCCCCGGTCCACCCTGTATTCGAAAATGGAGCGGGGCGAACTGCCCTTTCGTCTCCAGGGCACCCGGCGCCTGCTGGATGGCGCGGTGCTGGCCCAGCTGTTCGCCAGTGCCCCGGGGCCGGCAGCCGCCGTCTCCGCCCCCAGCGCCGCTCCAATCACGCCGCCACCTGCGGCGGTGGACTTGACCCATCTGCAACGGCGGCTGGATGCCCTCCAGGATCAACACCGCCTCCTGAAGGAAGAGCAGGACCTCCTGCGCCGCCATTTGGAGCGCGCCACCCGGGCCATCCTCACCCTGCAGGAAGACCACGACCGCGCGCCCCTCACCCGCATGGACTGGCTGGCGGGGCTGTTCCAGGACCGGCCACGGGCGGTCTGAAGACCTGTTGCGGCTTGCGGGCCTCGCCGGAACCGACAGCCCCGGGCAGGTCAAGGGTGACGGAATCGGAAAAAACGGTTAGATTGAGGGCCTGCCGCAGGATGCGGCAGGGGTTCCACGGCGCAAGGATTTCTGCCGTCCGCATCGCAACCATTACCTGTCCGTGGGGGTTGCCCCGTCATGAAGACCGGCCAGCCGATGTCCCTCACCCTGTTGCTGCTCGCCATTCTGCTGCCCACCGTGCTGCTGCTGCCGCCCGCGGTGTTGACGCATCTGGATCTGATGGCCGAAGCGGGGCTGGTGGAGGAACGGCTGGAAGGGGTGGCCCAGCAGCGCCGCCTGCATCATCTCCTGGTGCTGATGCAACGGGAACGGGCCACCGCCGGCCTGGACGGGGCCGAAGCGCCTGGTGCCCAGGAATCCCTCAGAAAAAGGGGCGAGGACCGCCGCGCCGCCGCCCGCGCCTTGGCCGATCATCCCACCTCGATCCGCCTGGGCCTGGACGCGCCCCTGCAGGCCGTCGCCGAGTTCCACCCCGGGGTCCGCGTCGTCCCGACGGACCTGCCAGCCGACCCGGAGACCCTCGACCCCCCCATCGCCCGTCTGCTCACACTGCTGAAACAGGCCGCCCATCGTTCCGGTTTGCTGTTCACCGGCCACCCGGACAGCCACCAGCAGGTCCAATGGCTGATCCTGCACCTGCCCCGCCTGCTGGAAACCCTCAATCGGGTCCAGGCCCTGGGCAGTCGTCTGTCCGGGCGCCAAACCATGACCCCCGGGCATGTCCAACGCCTGGACCAGACCCTCCGGCATCTGCATGACACCTGGAACAGTCTCGCCATTCCGGCCAGGCCGGCTCCCGGCGCCCCGGCCACCGCTCCCGATCCGGTGCGCATCTGTCTCGGCGGCCAGGCCGGGTCCGCCTTCCAGGACCTGACCCAGGCTGCCGCCAGCCTGGCGAAGACTCCCGGCGTCACGGCGCCCATGGCCTTTTTCAGCCTGGGCGAAACCGCGGCCGCGGCCCTGCTCGACTGCACCCAGGCCGCTGCCACCCGGTTGGAGCAAACCCTGGCCCGGCAGGGACAAGAGATCCGCTTCCGCCGTTGGCTGCTGCTGAGTACCGGTCTGGCCGGCCTAGTGGCCCTGTTGGTTATCCCGCTGCTCTTCTACCGCCGCCATCGGCAGGACCGGCAGGTCCTCCAGGCCGAACAGGATCGCCTGACCGCCATCCTGGACTCGGCGGTGGACGGCCTGCTCACCATCGACTCCCAGGGGGTGATCCGCTCCGGCAACCGCTCGCTGCACAATCTGTTCGGCTATCCGCCCGGGTTTCTCATCGGCAAGAAGGTCAACATTTTGATGCCCCATCCCCATGGCCGGGATCACGACCAGTATCTGGCCCATCACCTGACTACCGGCGAAAAACGCATCATCGGCACCATCCGGGAGGTGGAAGGCATGTGCGTCGATGGCGGCCTGTTCCCGCTGGAGCTGTCGGTGGGGCGTTTTCAGGTCGGCAACGAGATGTTCTTCACCGGCATCATGCATGATATCACCGCCCGCAAGCAGTCCAGCAAGGCCCTGGCGGAGGCCTATTCCCAGTTGGAACAACGGGTCCTGGACCGGACCCGGGAACTGGAGACCACCAATCAGCGCCTCACCGCCGAGGTCCGGGAACGGGTGCGGGCCGAGGCCGACCTCAAACTGGCCGGCAAGGTGTTCGACAACGCCAGCGAAGGCATCCTGATCACCACCCCCGATGCCCGAATCGTCGATGTCAACCCGGCCTATACCGAAATTACCGGCTTCACCCGGGAGGAGGTGCTGGGCACCAACCCCAACCTCTGCAAGTCCGGGCGGCACGACGATGCCTTCTACCAGCGCATGTGGCAAACCCTGAAGGACGAAGGCCATTGGACCGGGGAAATCTGGGACCGGCGCAAGAACGGTGAGATTTTCCCCAAATGGCTCACCATCAACGCCGTCAAGGACGCCGAGGACCAACTCACCCATTATGTGGGCATCTTTTCCGACATCACCCACATCAAGGCCACCGAACAGCGGCTGGAACAGTTGGCCTATTACGATCCCCTCACCGGGCTGCCCAATCGCATGCTGTTCCGGGATCGGCTGGAGCATGAGATGGCCGTGGCCCGGCGCAACGACCGGCAGGTGGGGGTGTTCTTCATCGATCTGGACCGTTTCAAGCATGTCAACGACACCCTGGGGCATGCCGCGGGGGACCAGTTGCTGGTGGAAATCTCCCGGCGCATCGTCAACTGCGTGCGCCGCAGCGATACCGTGTCCCGCCTGGGGGGTGACGAGTTCACCGTCATCCTCTCCGGTTTGCATCACATCCAGCGGGCCTCCCACATCGCCGGGGAGATCATCCAGGCCCTGCAGAATCCGGTCACCCTGGGGGAACACGACGCCTATGTGGGGGCCAGCATCGGCATTGCCATCTTTCCCAACGACGGCGAGGATTTCGATACCCTGACCAAGAACGCCGACCTGGCCATGTATCAGGCCAAGGAAGGCGGCCGGGGAACCTTCCGCTTCTTCGAGGCGGGCATGAACGCCGCCTCCAACGACCGTCTCAAGCTGGAAGGCAACCTGCGCCGGGCGGTGCAGGCCGAGGAATTCACCCTGTTCTATCAACCCAAGCTGCTGGTATCCGAACGGCGAGTGATCGGGGCCGAGGCCCTGGTGCGCTGGCAACGGCAGGACGGCATGGTCAGCCCGGCCCGGTTCATTCCCCTGGCCGAGGAGACCGGGTTGATCATTCCCCTGGGGGATTGGATCCTGCACACCGCCTGCCGGCAAACCCGCCAATGGCTGGAACAGGGATATGATGTCAAGACCGCCGTCAACCTGGCCGCCCCCCAATTCACCCAGGAAGGCCTGCCGGAACGGATTGGCCGCATCCTGGAGGAAACCGGCCTGCCCCCCGCCCATCTGGAGCTGGAGGTGACCGAAAGCATGGTGATGATCAACCTGGAGCAGGCGATCACCGTCATGGGCCGCCTGAAGGAGATGGGCCTGTCCATCTCCCTGGACGACTTCGGCACCGGCTATTCCTCTCTGAGCTATCTCAAGCGCTTCCCCCTGCGGGCGCTGAAGATCGACCAGTCCTTCGTGCGGGATCTGACCGACGACTCCAACGATGCCGCCATCGTCACGGCCATCATCTCCCTGGGCCGCAGCCTGGGGCTGCGGGTGGTGGCCGAAGGCGTGGAGACCGAGGCCCAACTGGCCTTTCTGGCCCGGGAGGGGTGCAACGAGATGCAGGGCTACCTCACCGGTCGTCCCATGCCGCCAGAAGAGTTCGAAAGGGTGCTGGCCGGATCATCTTGATGGATGGGGGAAGCACCCCTCCACCCTCAATGCACGCCGTTTCCCTTCTTCCACCCTCACGGCCCCCCTCAGGCCGCCGCGGTCTCAGGCCGCCGCGGTCTCGGCGATCAGGCCCCGGCGGGCCATGGCCAGCAGGATGATGTCCGCAATCGACTTGGGGTCCAGATGATCGGAGTTGATCACCAGGTCGTAGTGATTGCGGTCGCTGGGAAAATGCTTGTACACCTCCCGCACGAAGGCCGCCCGCTCCCGGTTGGTCTCAGCCACCTTGCGCTCCGCCTCTTCCCGGGTGAGGCCCTCGTGGCGGGCAACCCGGCCGACGCAGGCTTCGTGGGAACCTTCCACCCGGACCCGAAAGGTGCGGGGATGCCGGGACAGGATCAAATGGGCGCCGCGTCCGATGATGATGCCGCCGGTGGGGGCGATGGCCATCACGATCCGGACCAGTTGGCGGATGTAGTCGTTCATGGTCAGGCCCGGACCACCCAGCATGGAACGAATCCATTCGTCCATGGTGCTGTTGACCCGCTCATCCAGCATTTTGGTCAAATGTTTGTCGGTGTGGGATTGCTGGATGATGCTGTCCACCACCGAATAGCCGAACAGGTCGAGACCGAGCCGTTCCCCGAGCAGCAACGCCACCTCCTCACCCAGGGCGCCCAGATCCCGGGAGAGGGTGATGACCGGCCGTTTCTGCGCTGGATCCTTGCCGGCCTCCTGGTCACCGTCGAAAAACGTGGACCGGATCAGTCCCCTGACCGCACCCATTTCCGCAACCATGGTTCGACTCCCTCTGCAATGGCGCCGCGAAGGCTCGATAAAGCCCGGCCCCCGACCACCGGTGTCCGGCTCGGCGCGTCGTTCAATGCCGTTGGCACGACTGCCGCCCCTCCCCGTCCCGCCCCATGGGTCCTATCCAATTGGACAATCCCTGGCCCGGAAAGTTTTGCCCCTGGATATCCAGACAGGAATTCTTGAAAGACTGTAAAGTTCTTCGACGCATGTTCGTCCTGCGCCAATTCCCCCCCCCCCCCCCCGACCATGGCAGCCAGGGGGAAGAGGATAGGCTGCCCGCCTCAAAAATCGTATTGCAGAATCTCCCCGGTCCGCCGGCAGATCTCGCGACCGTAGTCGGTCCACTGGCCCTGCCCCCAGTAGCGGTAGCAACTGGTCTGGCTGCACAGCAGGTGGTACAGGGCGTTGCGGTAGCGCTGTTCGTCGGTGGCGATTCCGGGTACCAGGACCTTTTCGTTGAACCGGGCGCTGGTCTTGAGCATGGGGTCCAGCAGGTTGTCGTATCCGGCCACCCAGGAGATGTGGTTGGTCCAACTGCCGCCGTCCATGTGGAAGCGATGGTCGGCCTGCTTGGCGTCCTGGATGGCCTGCTCCAGCTTCTCCGGCCCGTCGCCGGCCCGAAAACGGTCCCACAGCGCCTTCTGATGCAGCGGTTGCAACACCGGCAGGTCGGCTTCGGTCACCCCGGAGGCGAAAAGCAGTTCCAGATATTCGGTGACGTTCATGGCCCGGGTGGGGGTGCCGGTGCATTCCTTCATGACATCCATGTACTTGGGAGGAAATTCGTTCATCATCACACCGCCGTTCTCCCCATCGGCGATCTGGGTCACCAGGGGTGGCACCCGGTGGCTGCCCAGGGTCCAGCGGCCATGGTTGCGGGCCTCGTAGTAGGGCTGCATCTGCCCCACCAGCTTGGAGTCGCTGCCCTGAGTCTTGATCACGGCAATGATGGACACCTGCTCCCCGGTGCTGCTGGTGCAGACCAGGCGGTGGGGCAGATGGGGCCGCTCGGGACCCCAGCCATTGGCCGGCTGTTCCACGGTGTGTTCCTGCACCAGCACCCACCGATACCCGCAATCCCGCAGGGTCCTGACGAACGCATAGGCCACATCCGGATGATTGGGCAGCGCCATCTCCGACGGTGAAAAACCCCGCACCCGCACCAGGGCCTCCTCGCCGAACAGGGCGGCGAAATGATGCTGCCAGGCCCGCACATGCAGTCGATAGTCCTGCACCGGGGTGGAGGGCGCCACGGGATGTCCCCAGGGGGTCCCCAGCCATTCCACCGCCCAGTTGAATTCCGCATCCAGAGTGATGCGCTTCAGGTCATCGAACACGTCGTGCAGCCCCATGGCCCACAGGCCATGGAGGAGAGTTCCCGAATAGTCCAGCATCACCCGGGGCGAGCGGCCCGCGCGGATCAACCGCGGGATGATCTCCCCCATGCGCTGGTAGCAATTCTGGAACACCCGGGCGTTGTGATTGTCCCCCAGGTGGGGATGGTTCAGCATGTGCTGGAGATTGCTGATGATGGCGGCAGTGGCCAGATCCGCCCCGCCGGCGGGCACCAGCGGCTGATGCATGTGCAGACCGATGGCAAAGGCGCTGTTGATGGCGGCGAAGTCCACATCGCTGCGCCCGCCATAGACTGCCTCCCCGGCGCGCTCTTCCAGAATCCGGCCCAGCCGTTCCTCCTGGCCCGACAGATTCGGCAGGTGGCCGTGGCATTCCGGAAAATCCGACATGATGTCCCCTTGTCTCCCGGGCACCGACCCGGTCATTTATGGCGAACGAACTCGTAGATCTGCAGGTAGTGCTGTCCCGGCTGATTCCAAGAATAGTCGTATTGCATGCCGGTGACCCGCAATTGCTGCCACAGGTCCGGACGCCCCCCCCACAGCCCCAAAGCCCGGCGCATGGCGGACTCGATGCCGGCGAAGTCGGGATGGTCGAAGGTGAAGCCGTTGCGCTGCTCCCGGGGCAGCGGGGAATAATCCCAGTCGAATACCGTATCCACCAGGCCTCCCACCGCCCGGACGATGGGCACCGTGCCGTAGCGCAGGGAGATCATCTGGGTCAGGCCGCAGGGTTCGAACAGGCTGGGGACCACGAACATGTCCGATCCCGCATAGATCAGGTGGGCCAGCTCCTCGTTGAAGCCGATTTCCAGATGGCAATCCGGGTTGTCGTTGAGGAAATGCTTGAGGTGCCAGAAATCGTCGTTGATGCCATATTCCGGGCTCGACCCCAGGAGAGCGAACTGGGCGCCGTTCCAGATGGCGGTGAAGAGGGCATGGCGGATCAAATGCACCCCCTTCTGGGTATCCAGTCGACCCACATAGCTGATGATGGGCTTGTCGTTGTCCTGCAACATCAACCGGTGGCGCAGAGCCTTCTTGTTGCCGGCCTTGCCGGTCAGGTCGCCGGCGGTGAAATGATGGGCGATGTGGGGATCCAGCTCGGGATTCCACATCTGGTAGTCCAACCCGTTGAGGATCCCGCCGAACTTGTCCTGATACCGGTGCAGCACATGGCCCAGGCCATAGCCCTGATCGGTATGACGGGCCTCCCAGGCATGTTTGGGCGACACGGTGGTGACGAAGTTGGAATAGACCATCGCCCCATGGGTAAAATTGAGCGCAAAGGGATTGAAAGGATCCCGCATGCGGTCTTCGGCGAAATAGAAGTCGGGCCGGTGCAGATTGGTGGCGGCAAGAATTTCCCCACTGGCCACCCCCTGGTGTTTGAAGTTGTGGATGGTATGCACCACCCGGCAGTTCTGCATGCCCAGGCCGGCGTAGAGTTCGCACAGCATCACCGGAATCAGGGCGGTCTGCCAATCGTGGGTATGGATGATGTCCGGTCGCTTGCCCGAGCGGTACATGAACTCCAGGGCCGCCCGTGAGAAGAAGGCGTAGCGTTTGGCCTCGTCGAAGAAGCCGTAATAGGATCCACGGTTGAAGAACTGGTCACTGCTGTGGGGATCGATGAAAAAACAGAGCTGGCCGTGGACGAAGCCAGACCACACGGTGCAGTGGATGGATCCGCCATACCAGGGAACCCAGAGGTCATCGTAACTGACCGAGAGCCCCCAGATGTGGTCGTAACGCATGCAGTCATACTTGGGCAGGATCACTTCCACGCTGTTGCCGCGGATGGCCATCTCCCGCGACAAGCCGTAAATCACATCCCCCAGACCGCCCACCTTGGCCACCGGAGCGCATTCGGAAGCCACCATGACCACATGCATTCGGAATCCCCCGCCGTCGAATGGGAACAGAACCGTGCCGACTCCCTGGGACTATGCACCCGATCACAGCCGGTCACAAGGCCTATCGCCATGACCGGATCCGTTACCACTGTGTCGATCGACGGGCTGTCACAGGGCGCCAGGCACACCGTCCTTTTCCAGGTAGCTCTTCATCTCCCGCTCCATCTTCAATTTCTTGCTGTCTTCCGCCACCAGCATCCGCTTCCAGGCGCTTTCCGCCCGTCTGGGAATGAGAAAATCCTTGCCGAACAGGTAGTCCTCAGGATCCTTGCCCTGGCTCTTGAGGATGTTGAGAAATTTGCCGGGCATATTGGTGGTCAGGGGGACCAGCTCCACCTCGGTACTCTTGCCGTCCTTTTCCAGGCGCACCTTGCGCCGGCCCAGGTTGATGATCTTGAACCCCTCGTCATCCTCGTAGCACAGTTCCTCTTTGACCTCCTTGCCCTCGGCGTCCTTGTAGTCGGAAAAGGGATTGCGATGCTCGATCACCACCGGGGCCTTGTATTCCTCAATGACCTCCCGCAGGCTGTCGAGATTCTTCACCAGGGTGATGATCATCTGGTCCTTGAACTTGTCCCGGCAGTCGGGGCTCAAGTCCTGGAGAAAGGCCTTGTCGAACTGGAGGACGATGCATTCCTCCTCCGCCACCACGCTGGTGACCCGCACCCGGGGCGTGAGGAAGGAGACCTCACCGAACACCTGCCCGGGCTTGAGCCAGGACAGGGGGTTGGAGAATGGTCGTTTGTAGATGACCGCTTTGCCCCGGAGCAGGATGTAGCAGGTCTGTCCCATATCCCCTTCGTTGAGGATCGTCTGGTTGGGTGGAATCTTCAGCAACTGGGCATCGCTGTGCAGGACGATTTCTTCCAGATCTCCCTGGGAAAAATCCCGGAAGAAGGGGATGCGTTCCAAGAGCGAGGTCTGAATCATTGGCGGATTTCCCTTCGCATCAGGCCGAAAGACGAATCTGCGGGCGGGCAGCCCTTCAAAAGCATAGAATTTCCCTCACAGGCAGCGCAAGCCCATCCCGTTCTGGGGGCCGGTCCGGATGCCGAATTGTTCTGGCTTGGCCGGAGACGGCCTGATAGCTTCTTTCCCGGCGGACGTACCGCTCCTCGATCCCCGACTGCAACGGAACTCCTGCCATGTTCGAAGGAAAACGGATCGCCCTGGTCATTCCGGCCTACAACGAGGCGCGCCTCATCGGCCCGACCCTGGAGGGGATCCCCCCCCTGTTCGACACTGTCTATGTGGTGGACGACCACAGCCCGGACAACCAGAACGCAGTGGTCCTGGCCCAGGCCGCCCGGGACGCCCGGATCCGCCTGCTTCAGCATGCGGTCAATACCGGTCCGGGGGGAGCGATCATCACCGGCTATCGGCAAGCCAGCCAGGAGGGCCACGATATCACGGTGGTGGTCGGTGGGGACAATCAGATGAATCTGGGCGAGGTGGGAGCGCTGCTGCGCCCGGTGGTGGACGGAGTGGCCGATTATGCCAAGGGCAACCGGTTCATCGGCAGCAACCTGGCAGAATCCCTGGAAAAAATGCCCAAGAGCCGCCTGGTGGGCAACTGGATCATCACCATGCTCACCAAGATCGCCTCGGGCTGCTACAAGGTCATGGATGTGGTGGACGGCTATACCGTCATCAGCAAGGCCGCCATCGACACCGTCAACTGGGACCAGGCCTGGAAAGGCTATGGTTATCCCATGGATTTCCTGATTCGGCTCAACGCCTATGGCCTGCGGGTGGTGGACGTGGGCCGGGCGCCCATCTATCTGCCCGGAGAGCGGCAGTCCCAGATCAAGAGCTTCCGCTACGCCCTGCGGGTGGCGCCCATGCTGCTGCGGGGCTTCATGTGGCGTCTGAAATTCAAGTATGTCTACCGGGATTTCCACCCGGTGTTCTTCTTCTTCTGGCTGGCCTTCCTCTTCCTGACCCTGGGCTCGGTCCTGGGGGGCTGGCTGGTGATCGACCGGCTGTTCTACGGCGGCTACGCCGTCACCGGTCCCCGCTCCATCCTGGATGCCCTGTTGCTCATCTTCGGCCTGCAGTTCCTCCTGTTCGGCATGTTCTTCGACATGGAGGCGAGCAAGTAGTCCGGGGCGCTCACCCCTTCGAGACCGAGACGTTCTGGCTGATGAAGGTGTGATAGGGCAGATCCACCACCCGTTTGAAGGTGATGAGGAAGGCCACCGCGAAGGTGATCATGGTGGCACCGAAGTAGCCGTAGCCGTAATAGGCGAACCCCAGTTTCATGGAGACGGTGGTCAGAATCAGGTTGCTGGCCAGGAACACCGCGCTGATCATCAGGAACTGATTGCGGAAATCGAAATAGGACAGCACGATCCCCAGAAACAGCACCATCACATGGTAGAACGACCCCATCACGCCCAGACGGTAGATGCTCAATTGCAGGAAGTTGATGCCCAGCCAGCCCAGGAGCTGGGGGGCCATGAGGACCGCCAGCAGGCTGATCGCCCCCTGCAGCACCAGAAAGTTGCGGCCGCTGCCATGGATGGAGTCGATCATGGCCCGATGGTTTTCCATGATGCGGGCCAGGGACACATGTTTCTGGATATCCTGGTAGAATTTCAGATATTTTTCGAAGAAGCCCGTCTCCATGCTCAGCACGAAGGTGGCCATGGAGGGGACGATGGAGAGGTAGGCCAGGAACATGGCGCCGTCGTAGTCGGAATAGGACGGAAATCCCCCCACCGCCGGGGTGCTGTGGGGGCTGAACCACATGATCCACTTGTCCACCCAGGAGGCCATGTTGAAGAACAGTCCCCCCAGGGCCAGTGCCCAGTATTTGCGGAAGTGGGACATGAAATCGAACACCTGGGTGGCCTCGTGGGGATATTCGGCGAACACCCGAGCGCACAGCGAAAAGAAGATGATGGCCAACCCCACGTTGAAGCCGAACAGCATGCCCGCCAGACCGTATTCCGTGGCCAAAAAGGCGTTGGAGACCGTGCCCATGGCCATGCCGATCAGGAAGGTGCGGATCACCGCCTGGTAATCCTTGAGGGCAGTGATGTAGACCGCCGCCAGCCAGATGCCGGTGATGAGGAAATAGTTGGTCAGGGCATGCAGCCGCACCACCAGGGTGAGATCCACGGCAAAGAAATAGAACACCCCCGCCAGGGGCGCCTGGGTCCCGAACAACAGCACCAGACCGCCGATCAGGCTGCCCGGCACCTTCTGCACATCCTTGATGTAGATGCGGTCCGCCACATAGCGGGTCACCACCATCACCACCGGCCCGGAAAACACCAGGGAGAAAGCGAAATTGTAGATGATGATGATGCGGAACCCTTCCTGTTCATGGAAATTGGTCACCAGACCGCCCAGATAGAGAGTGGCGGAGAGGGCCATGATGGTGAACAGCCAGGGACCGGTGGCCACCAGGGCCGAATAGCCGAAGCCGGCCAACAGGCCCATCAGGTTGTCCTGTCGGGTGAGATTGCGCAGTACGAAGCCGATGCCCGCCATGATCAGTATGTTTCGCTGCCCAGCGGGGCGTCGGGACGCCGCCGCAGGTCGTCATAGATATCCTGGTAGGCCTTCTTCAGGTCGGCCAGGTCGTAATACCGCTTGATCCGCTCCCGAATCGCCGCCGCGCACTGGGCATGCCAAGCCGGATTGATGAGCAGTTCCACCAGGGCTTTGGCGGTCTCGGCCGGGTTGGACACCGGGGTGACCGCCCCGCCGGGCCCCAGGGGCGGATCCTCGGTGGGGGCGCCCAGGATCATCTCCCGGCAGCCGCCCACGTCGGTGGACACGCTGGGCACCCCCGCCGCCCCGGCCTCCAGGATCACCAGGGGCTGGCCCTCGCTGATGCTGGTCAGCACGTTGACATCAATCTGGCCCAGGTATTCGGTCAGCTTGACCCGGCCGGTGAAGGTGATCATCTCTTCCAGGCCCTGGTGCTGGATCAGATCCCGGCATTCGTTGTAGTAGCCCTTGTCCTCTTCCAGGGGGCCCATGATCAGGGCCTTGGCCTCGGGCACCGCCCGCCGCACCATGCCGCAGGCGCGGATGAAGCTCTTGATGTCCTTGATGGGCACCACCCGCCCGATGAGGGCGATGGTGGGGGGACGGCTGCCCCGGTCCGAGGCCAGATTGGCGAACGGTTGCCAGTCGATGCCGTTGGGGATGATGCTCATGCGCGCCGGATCGGCGCCATCGGCCTTCTGGAAGTTCTGGTTGCCAGTGTAGAGGGTGATGATCCGCTCACTGGCCTGATAGCAGGCCAGTGAGTAGGCCTGAAACGCCTTGATCCAGATGCCCTTCACATCCCGGTCGCTCTTCTCCACCTGCAGGCTGTTGCGGGGCTTTTCGTACAGCCAGTCGGCCATGGTGATTTCGATGCGACGTTCGTTGGTGTAGATACCGTGTTCGGTCACCAGCACCGGCCGCCCGGTCTCCAGCCGCGCCCGGGCCAGATAGAGGCCGGCATAACCGGTGGACACCGCATGATAGACCCGGGCCCGGGGCAAGGGCCCCAACAGGATGGTCATCAGGTTGCCGGCCACGAACCGCCAGGTCCAGAAGAAGTCCAGGAAGGGACCGCCGGGCAGGAATTTCTCGTAGAGGTTGAGGGCCATCTGCCAGCCGAGTTTGGAGTTGAGCAGATACTGGCCGCTCAACCGCTCCCGGCAGGGCGCCAGGGTGGTCAGGATGGTGTTGAGATGGCTCAGCCCGCCTTCCTCCTGGAATTGCTCGATTCCCGCTTCCAACCGGGCAAAGAGATCCTTATCATCCCGGCACGGTCGGCGGAACCGGTTGGAGGTCAGATCCAGGAACAGGTTGGTGACGCCGCTGACATTGGGGGGGAGTTTGTACCGCATGGCCAGATCCGCCTTGGGCGGCAGCACGGCCAGCAGATGAAACGTCAACTCCGGCAGGGATCGGATCAGGTCATGGGTCCAACCCGACACCCCACCCGCCACATAGGGATAGGTGCCCTCCACGATGAGACAGACATCGTCGAGGGGCCGTGCCAAGCCCGGACCAGTCGCCACCTCCCGGGGTTTTTGCCAACGGTTCAACAGGGCCATGATGCTCCCCGCATCCCTTCACTGAAAGAAAAATGATGAAAAACACCTTCAAGCAACCGGGCCTGTACCTGATCACCGGCGGTTACGGCTTCATCGGCTCCCACCTGGCCGACGCCCTCCTGGCGCGGGGCCACCGGGTGCGGATCCTGGACGATCTGTCTACCGGGCATGTGGAGAACGTCCGGGGACCCCATGAGTTCATCCGCGGCGACGTGGGTGATGCGACGGCGGTGAACCAGGCCATGGCCGGGGTGAACGGCTGCTTTCACCTGGCGGCGGTGGCCTCGGTGCAGAGGTCCAACGAGGACTGGGCCGGCACCCACCGCGCCAATCAGACCGGCAGCGTGTTGGTGTTCAACGCTGCCCGGCAGACCCCACCGGTGCCGGTAGTCTATGCCTCCTCGGCGGCGGTGTTTGGCGACAATCCCAACGTCCCCCTGGTGGAGTGGGAGCCGATCCAGCCCCTGACCGCCTACGGAGCCGACAAGGCCGGCTCGGAACTCCATGGCCGGGTGGCAGCCCGGGTCCACGGCGTGCCCAACGTGGGCCTGCGCTTCTTCAACGTCTACGGCCCCCGCCAGGATCCCTCCTCGCCTTATTCCGGGGTGATCTCCATCTTCGTGGACCGCATCCTGGCCGGGCGTCCCCTCACCATCTTCGGCGACGGCGAGCAGACCCGGGATTTCGTCTATGTAGCCGACGTGGTGGCCCATCTGCTGGCGGCCATGGAGCGGGCCACCGAACCCCATGCGCGGATTTTCAACGTCTGCACCAACCAGGCCACATCCATCAATCAACTGGCCCACACCCTGTTCGAACTGGCGGGCCGCCGGGTGGATGTGGTCCACCAACCGCCCCGCAGCGGCGATATCCGCACCTCCGTGGGCAATCCCCAGCGGGCCGTCCGGGAGCTGGGGGTGAGCGCCCGGGTGGTGTTCCGCGACGGGCTACGGTTGCTGTTGGACAGCCAGCTTTGATGGATGGGGGAGGCCTCCCTCCACCCTCCACCGATGACTGTCGCAGAGCGACTGTCATCGGTAACTTTGATGGATGGGGGAGGCCACCCTCCACCCTCCACCGATGACTGTCGCAGAGCGACTGTCATCGGTACCCCGCCGGCTGAGGGGTTGCCGCCCTGGTGGCGCCGGCCCACAGCCCCACCGCCTCGACCACCTGCACGGGAAACCCCGCCGCGGCGGTAAAGTCCTGCCCATACCGGCGTGCCAGCTCCTCCAGGGGTTCGAAGCGCCGGAGTTGATAGAGGGTCTCCATGTACCACAACGCCAGCTGGGGGGAAGGTTTCTCCCCCCGGAGGGCCTCTTCCAGATAACGCGCCGCCTCCTCCAGCCGGTGGCTCCGCACCAGGTGGCGTCCCACCGCCACCCGCACCGCCACATCGTCGGGACGCAGGGTGAGGTATTTCCGGTAGGCCGCCAGGGCCTTGTCGCCGTATTCCCGGGCCCGTTCGGCCTCCAGCAGGCCGGAGAAGGCATAGTCGTCGCAGTGGCGGGCCAGGGCAAGCAACTGCTTGTCATCCTTCGGGTTGCGGGCCACGGTCTCTTCCAACTCCATGGACTTCTTCATGAAGCGGTTTTCCACATGGGTGGCGGCGGTGGCGGCCTGCACCCGCACGGCGTTGTCGGGATCGTTGAGGGCCTGGTTCAGCACCGGGGCGAACTGGGGGCGAAAATCCCGGCTGATCAAAGCGATCATGGCCTGCTTCTGGGCCTGGGTGCCGTAGGTCAACACATCGGTGAAAGGGGTCAGGGAGCCCCCCTCCTCCCCCGCTGCCTGCAACCGCTCCATCAGCTCCCGGGAGGCCCCGCGCTCCTCTTCGGGAAACAGGGAGGCGTACCATTCCTCGAAAGAGACCGACTCCTGGTTGTATTCCAGATGCAGCAGATAGGCGATCACGGTTCCCAGGATACCCAGCACACCCATGAAGGCTGTGGCCACGGCCAGCAGCATGAACATGTTCCGGGAACAATGTTCCGGCCGGTTGTGAAAATAGACGGCAATGGTCACCAGGATCTTCAACACCACCAGATGGGCCACGGCCGGAGGGACGATACCGATCCAGGACGCCCCATACTCCGAACCCAGCAGATGCCACATGGCCCAGCCCTCGGCCACCAGGGCGCCCAGGGCGGTCACCATGAAAAACAGGATGCAGCGTTTGCGATAACGCCGTCCGGTTTGCGGCGCGATCTCTTCCGGAAGCGGCGGCATGGCTGCGGCCAAGGGAGCGTCAGCCACGGGCCGGCTCCTCCCGGTGTTTATGCAGCACCTGGGTGGTGAGGGAAAATCGCGCCCGGGGCACCTGGGTGGTCACATGGCCCTTGATGGCCTCCTCCATCTTGGCGATCACGAAGGACATGTTCTTCTCGGGGGTGGCCGGCAGCAGCAAAGCGAATTCGAACCCCGGCCGTTCGTAATCGAACGCCATGTCGGTGTTGCGCATCACCACCTTGGTGGCGGCGCCGATGGCCGCGGGAATCTTCTTGCGTTCCTCCAGGGTGAGATCGTCGGGATTCTCCACCCGAATCACCAGCAGGGTGACCTCGAAATTGAGTCGTCGTCCCAGGTTGGTCATCAACTCCACCTGGCGCGGAAAAAAGCCGAAGGAAAAGAGCTGGTGGTCGTGGTTGATCACGCTGTCGGAGCGGGCCGCCTGGTAGCGCAGGGCCGTGTCATGGCTGGCGCCCACCCATTCGCACAGGGCCTTAAAATTTTCCACGGTACTGAGGTTGAGGTCCAGGAAGCCCAGATTCTCCACCTTCATCATGCCGGTGACGTTGCCGGTCTCCCGGCTGACCAGCGGACCCGCCAGGACACCCTGGTCATCCAGCAGATCCCGGTCCTGACGGTTGACCAGGCAGAGAAAGCGCTGGGATCCCACCACCGCCTGGAACAGGGGGGTTCCGGGATCGAAGCTCTCCTTGAAATTGTCTTCCTGGGTCCAGCCGTTGCGGATGGTGACCTCCAGGCCATCCTTGGACAGGGTATAGACGGAAAACTTCTCCGGGTTCATCACCGAGCGCACCATGTCCGCCGCCCCGGACAGGACCATGGCGGGATCCTGCTGTTCCACCGCCTTGGCCGCCTTGAACGAGCTGACCACGGTGCGCATCTGGCCGGTCACCTGGGTTTCCAGGCGTTCCTTGGTGGCGTTGAGCCTCTGGTAGGCCTGGGTGATGGTCTGCTCCCGGGACCGGCTCTGGGTCAATTCCTGAACCAGGGTATCCCGTTCCCGCAGGCTGCGCACCCGCAGCTCCCCCAGGATCACCGCCGTCACCACCCAGAGCAGCGGCATCCGGAACAAGTCCAGGCCATATTGGAAGGCGTCCTGGCCGAATTCCGGCTTGGGCATGTTGTCCACCATCAGCGCGCCCACCGCGACGGCCGCGGCTGCCAGGCCGTGGGCGGTGCCGTACTGGGTGCTGATCAGCAGGACGATGATCCAGTAGGGATGGGGAGACACATCGACGAAGCGTTTGCCCCCGAACATGAAATAGTCCAGGGCGAACACGATGGCGAAAAACAACGCCATCTCCCCCCAGGCCGCCACCCGCAGACCCAGGGCGTAGCGGGGCGGTCTGGCTGCCAGGATGCCCGCCGCCTGCTCCGGAGGGGTTTCCGCCACCTGCCGTGGCACCTTCATGGCGGTCAGGCCTCCGGCAGTGTGGCACCCACCAGTCCATCCACCAGCCGGTTCACGGCCTGCTGGGTGGTCTGGATCAGGCTCTGACGGCGCCAGAAGTTGGACCCCATCAGGGACTGGCTGGCCCGCCACATCACCAAGCCATCCCGGGCGCGGATCAACTGTACGTTGACCCCCACCGCCGGTTCCTCCCGCAGGCCATGCTGGTAGGCGAATTCCGACACGCTGCCGATCAGCACCGCGTCCACCCCCAGTTGAATGGCCACCTGGCGGGCCACCGCGGCGTCGGCCAGGCGGTCCATATCCACCTTGCGCATGGTGAGACGGCGGCGCATCTCGCTCTCTTCCATGATCCTGAATGCCTTGCGGGCATAGAGTTCGGTGGCCATCAGTTGGGACACCGCCACCCCCGCCGTGGGATTGTTGCTCAGGTTCTCGAAAGGCAACACCGCCACATGCAGATCGAAGCCAGTGGACAGCTCCCGATGGACGAAATTGCTGTTCTCGCCGATCAGGGAACAGCCGGCCGCCACCAGCAGCCCGAGAATGAGCAGCATCCCCCGACCCGGTTTCGTTTTCGGCAATACCTTCATCGCTGGTTCCTCATACTCCGATGTTGACGCCCCCCCCCCCCGGGCTGGTTGGGTTCCTTCTCCAGATTTTTTTTCAAAACCTCATGCGCACATGGGACGTCACCTGATCGGTGCGTCCGGTGGTGGGGCCCTGCACGGTGGCCGAGGTCTGCAGATCCACCCCTGCTTCGAGATCTTCCAAGGGACGGTAGAGCAATGACAGAGCCCCGGTGGGACCATAGGCCCCGGTGGCCCGGTCGTAGATGGCCCCCAGCACCGCCGCATAGGACAGATAATCGGACCAGTTGTCGCCCCAGGAGCCACTGACCCCATGGGTTTCCCGGTCGGCGGCCGGCAGGGGACTGTAGAGATTGCCGGCGGCGTCAACCCGGGTGCCCCGATGGTGGACCTGTTCCTTGTCCATGGTGTAACCCACCGTGAAATTGGCGGCATTGAGCAGATTGTAGCGGGCATCGACCAGCAGGCCGCTGCTCCAGGCGGCATTGGTAAGATCGGTAATGCCGTAATGGTTCCAGGCTCCGGTCAGGGTGGTGGTGAAACGGGGCGTCCAGCGCTCCTCCCAGGCCACGGAGGCCCGGTCGCGCCAGCCGCCGGCCACTAGGCTGTTGATCAGGTCGGCATAAGCCTCCCGCCAAGTGCCGGTCAGGGTCACCGCCCGGTCGGGCCGGTTGAAACGATGGCCGGCGGAGAATCCCACCGCCTCGTCCCCCACATGAACCGCGAACCGGCTCTGGTCGGCATCGTCCTGATCCCGGGAAAACATCAGGTTGGCCCGATGGAACTCCCCGCTGGCCGGAGTGGTCACGCCTTCGGTATTGGCGGCGGCCTCGGTGGCATAGTGGACCCGCGTCAGGTTCAGGGTGATGTTCCAGCCGTTGGTCAGGGGCGCCGAACCTTCCAGTCCGGAGGTGTATTGCCGCTCGCCGTTGAGATTGCTTTCGCGGACCGCGTGGCTGGCCCGGAGTTCCCGGCTGTGGCTCTGGTGGATGAGGGCCTTGGCCGAGATGATATTTGGCTCCCCCCCGGCCTCCTCCAGAGCCCGGTCATAGAGGGTCACCGCCCGCCGCCAGCGCCCCAGTTCGGTCTCGTTGAGGCCCTGCCGTCCCAGATATTCCACGTTGCGCGGGCTCTCCCACAGCAGGCCGGCCAAACGGGCCTGGCCGCCGTACAGGGTGTTGGCCTCGGTCATGGCCCGGGATTGCAGGTAGTGGAGCCGGGAATCCTCCACGCGCCGGGTTTCTGTCTGCTCCACCTTGGGCGGCGGGGCCAGCAGCAGCACCGCCACCTCGCCGGACTCCCCGGTGGTTTCGAAACGGGTGCCGGCCCGGGAGGCGCGGATCAGCAGGGTATTGTACCCGTAGCGCACATCCTCGACCCAGCCGGTCATGGCCTTGACCGCCGCGTCCATGCCCTCGGGATTGAACGGGCCGTCGAAGCGCAGCAGCAGCTCGCCGGGCTCGATGGCGCGGATGACCTTGAGGCCGGGAGGCAGGGTCAGGACCATCCGGGCGCTGTCGCCGATCACCTCGGCACGGACCATGGTCTTGGCGGGACCGGTCGCCGCGGGCTGCGCGCCAGCCGCAACCGGCGGCAGGGTCGGATCTTCCACGGCGTCAGTGACCTTGGGCAGGGGGCGCTCCGTGGCGGCATCCGCCAGAATCTCCCCCATTACCGGCTCCAGGGTTGGCGCCGGGCGACCGGCGGCCGGAGTGACCAGGAGGTCGCCCTGGGCCAGAGCTGCGGGATCCCGGGCAGCGGGTTGACTGCGCCCCCCGGCGGCATCCAGCAGATCCTCCAGGGCAATTCGCCCCGCTGCGGCCGGCGTCTGCCCGACCGCGGGCCGGGGGCGACCCAGGGCATCGAACACGCGCCGCAGCCGTTCCCGGCCGGAGGCGGTGGATCCCCCATCGGTCTGGGGCACTGCCGGATCCCCGGGTGCCGGCGCGGTATGGGCCGTGTCACGTCCGAAAAGAGTCAACAATCCGATTCCCCAAAACAGGAACCGGGTCTGCTTGGCAAGCCGCATGGCCATGGTCGGATCGGGGGGCAAAGCACCCCTGGTTCGGGTTGAAGCCGTTTCTCATCCCCGCCAGAACAAAGCAATCCCCGCGCCAAACCGGCCGGACCTCCTCACCGTACCCCCACCTTGCGCATGACGTTCTGGGCCATTTCGACTTTCTTCCGGGCCAGCAGCAGTTCCACATAGTCCGCCTTGACCCGCAGATCGTCCGGCTTTTCCCGCAGCAGGTCCTCGTAGCCTTTCAGGGATTCGTTCACCCAGCCCATGCGTTGCAGCATGCGCACCTTGGCCACCCGCACGGTGTAAGGCTTGTCCGGGTTGGCGGCAATTTTTTCCAATGCGTCGAGATAATAGGGCTTGGCCTGCTCCAGCTCTCCCTGGGCCCAGAATACCTCGGCGATGTACAGATGGGGTTCGTAGTTGGCCTTGTCGGGATGGTAGCGGAGATAGCGCTGCAGCAGGCTGACCGATTTTTTCCATTCCCCGTCGAAAAAGGCCATGTACCCCAGCCGTTGCAGGGCCAGGTGGTGGGTGCCGTCGGCTTCCAGGGCTTTTTGATAGATGAGGGCGGCGGTCTCCGGCAGCTCCTCGGCCTCGGCCACGGCGGCCAACTGGTCCAGGCGCGGCACCGGCAGTCCCCGGGAGACCTGGCGGCGCAAGAGCTGATCGATGGCCGGCTTTTTCTTCAGGCGCGACAGGGCCCGCAGGTGGGCATCCACCACACTGGCGGTTTCCTCGTAGCGGGCCACCAGGGTCAGCACCCGTTCCGGGGCCCCCAGGTCGGTGATCATGTTCAGCCAGCCATGCTTGCGGTCGGGTTGTTCCGTCTCGGCCCGGGCTTCCAGCCAATCCAGGGCCCTGGAGCCCGGGCGAGGTCCCCAGAGATAGCCGAGTTGGGCGACCTCGGGGCTGTCGAAGGCCGCCGTCGCGGCCAGAGCCATGAAGGTCTCCTGGGCCAGCTCCGCGAAACCCGATTCCAGCGCCACGAAGGCCAGGGCGCGGCGCTCCTCCACCCGCTCGGGGCCGACAGCCTCTGCCAGGCTCTGTTGCAGCCAATCCCCCAGGGCTTTCCGGTCATGATGCCCCTGGCGCCAGGCGGCCAGCAGGGCCTCGCCATGGATGGCCGCCTGCTCCCTGGTCAACTTCTTGCCGATCTGGCGAAACTGTTCCAGGGCGGCCACCGGATGGCCGGCGGCCAACTGGGCCCGGGCCAGGATGACACGATGTTCCGGCCCGGCCGCCTGGGCCACCAGCCGCCGGGCGGCGGCCAAGGCCAAGTTGGACTGTTTGGTGTCCAGGGCCACGTTGGCTATGTCCGCCAGGAGCCCCGGGTTGGCATCGGTGCGGCTCGCCAGCCAAGCCATCACCTCCGGCTCCCGACCCCCGGCGTGGACGGCCAGCAGGGCCCAGGCTTCCTGGACCTCGGGTCGGTCGTCGGACCTCCGCAGCGCGGTGATCAGCGCCAGGCCGCGCTCGGCCCGCTTCTGGGCCACCATGTGGCCGGTCAAATCCCGCAGCATCCAGGTGGGCAGTTGGGGTTGGCCCAGGAGATCTTCCACCACCATCATCCCCTCCTCCACCTGCTGCAGGCGCAACAGCACCTGGGCCAGCTGCATGCGCTCCGCGGGTTCCTTGAGGTTGCGCCCCGCCTTGCCCAGCCAGACCCGGGCCTCGCCCTCGCGGTTGCGGGCCAGGGCCAGCTCTGCCGCCAGCAGGGGATGCTGCTCCAGGAACGGCCGCCCCAGATGGGCCACTAGGCCTTCCGCCAGATCGGTGCGCTTGTTCAGCACCGCCTGTTCCGCCAACTGGGTGGCCAACCAGCCGGGCAGCCGCTCGGGAGGAGTGAGCCGGGCCACCTCCATGGCCAGGTCCAGCTTGCGATCGGCCAGGGCCAGTTCGGTCAGCAGGTGGGCGGCGGTCTCGGGCAGGCGGTTCTGATTTTTCAGGGCCAACAGCAACTGGTAGGGTTCGTTGGATCGGCCGGTCTGAATGGCCAGTTCGGTCCATTTGATCAGGATCCGTTCCGAATCCGGATCGCGTTCCCGCATCAGGGTGACGAAGCGCCACCCCCACTCCGGACCGCCCCGATAGTGGAGCAGATCGGCCAGGGCCAAGGCCTCCAGGGGTACCCAATAGTCGATCGTGCGTTGCCGGGCGGCCTCGAAGGCCTCTTCAGCCCGCCCGCTGTCCAGCAGCAGCTCCACCAGCAGACGGTGGGTGGCGGGGGTGAAGGCCTTGAGATGTTCCCGGCGCATCGACAGCAGCACATCCGCCCCCTCCCCCTTGTGCCCCCGGGTCGCCAGGAGCTGGGACAGGGAAACGAAATGGCTGGGCTCTTCCGGAAAACGTTCCGTCAGCTCCCGCAACACCCGGATCTGATCGTCGTGGCGGGAATGATAGTTGTACAGGGAGGCCAGCTCCTCCAGATTCTTGCGGGTGGGCTCCAGCCGAACGATCCGTTCCAGGTTGCGCAGGTAATCACCGGGCCGCTGGGCGAACTGGTAATAGGTGCCGATGCGCTTGCGCGCCTCCAGGTGGCGAGGATTCTGCTCCAGGAAGGCTTCCACCGTCAGAATGGCCGCGTTGACATCCCCCTGCTGGAGATACAGATTGGCCAGGGGGATGATGGTGGTGGCCGAGGTCCCCCCCCGCACCGTGAAATCCTTCTGGAACAGCTTGCGCGCCTCGTCGTAGTCCTGGTCCCGCAGATACATCAGGGCCAAGGTCTCGTTGGTGGGCAGCAGCAAACGCCCCACCCCCGCGCCGGCGCAGAGCAGCAGCAGCAGGACCAGAACATAACGGAACATGGCGGTCATGCGGGGGCGATCTCCCGAAGGTTGACGGCATGGCGAACGGCCGGTATCCCCCTTGTCGGCCCCCGGGCGGGGATCCTTGAGGACTGATCCCCACCCGGGGGCCGACCCCGCAGGGGGAAACTTGAGAAAATGGAGTATCCTCTTTACCCTGTGGGGTCAATCCATCTTCCTTCAGGGTTCGATTCCGTGCCGATCCGCCGCTTCCTTGTCCTCTTCCTGTTGACGCTGCTGCTTCCGGTTCTGCCGGCCCGGGGCGGGCCCCCCATCCCCTGGGCGGCCCTCTATTCCGATCAGGTCACCCTGACCGCCCTGGAGCCCTATGAGCTTCTGGTCCTGGAACCCCGCCAGCATCCCCCCCTGCGACCGTTGATCGAGCGGGGCAAGCGGCTGCTGGCCTATCTGAGCCTGGGCGAGATGGCCCGGGACCATCCCGATTTCCCGTCCCTGCAGACCCAGGGGTTCCTGCTGGAAGAAAATCCCGACTGGCCGGGCAGCTTCATGGTGGATGTGCGAGATCTGCGCTGGACCCGCAAGGTGATCGAGGAGCTGATCCCCAACCTGCTCCAGGCCGGCTTCCACGGGCTGTTCCTGGACACCCTGGACAATCCCCCCTTCCTGGAAGAACGGGATCCCGAACGCTTTCACGGCATGACCCGGGCGGCAGCAAACCTGGTCCTGACCATCCGGCTGCATTATCCCGACATCCCCCTCATGATCAACCGGGCCTATGCCCTGTTGCCCGAAGTGGGCGGGGCGCTGACCATGGTGCTGGGGGAATCGGTCCGGTCCGCCTGGCATGGGGCAAGCGGAGAGTACCGGCGGGTGACGGCGGAGGAGTCCCGGCAGCAGGTGGCACAGCTGCGGGAGGCGCTCCGACGGCATCCCCATCTGCAGGTGTTCACCCTGGACTACTGGTCGCCCACCGACCGGGCCGGCATCGCCACCCTCTATCGGGAACAGCGGGCCCTGGGCTTTCATCCCTATGTGAGTACCCGCGAACTGGATCAACTGGTGCCGGAGCCCAAACCATGACCCGCCTTCTGGCAACCCTGCTGCTGTGCCTGTGGCTGCCCGCCCCGGGACGGGCGGAGGGCGGCCCCCCGGATGGCTTTCGACCCCTGACCCGCACGGTGCTGGCCTTCTACGACGGCTCCCGCCTCAAGGACGGCTTCCGGGCCGGCAAGGTCCACCGGCTGGCCGAGATGCCCCTGAACCATCTGGGACTGGT
Organism: Magnetococcales bacterium DC0425bin3; assembly: GCA_002753665.1. Classification (GTDB taxonomy): domain Bacteria; phylum Pseudomonadota; class Magnetococcia; order Magnetococcales; family DC0425bin3; genus DC0425bin3. Next base: position 5,150 of record PEAP01000004.1, on the reverse strand, counting down.
GGTGCGCCACCACGATCTGGCCAATCCCCTGCCCGGCCGGGACGAACTGGCCGACGTGCGGGGCATCCTGCTGTGGATGGATACCGACCGCATGGCCAACCCGGACCGCTTTCTGGAATGGCTGCTGGCCGCCATGAAGTCCGGCATCCGGGTGGTTCTCATGGGGCAGGAAGCCTATCAGCAGGATCCCAACGGCAAACCGTCGCCCCTGCGACTGGTGCAGGCCTTCCATGCCCACATGGGCTTGCGGCACCAGGGGGGTGGCTGGGTGGAATTCACCCACGGGGTCACCCTGAAACGTTACGACCCCCAGATCACCGATTTCGAACGGCCCCTGACCGGGGTGCTGCCCTCCTTCCAGGAGATGTACTTCAATGCGGAGCGGATCACTCCCCTGCTCACTGCCCGGCGCGACCGCAGCCAGGAGCCGGAGGAAATCCTGCTGGCCGGGGTGGGACCCCAGGGCGGCTTCGTGGCGGAAGGCTACAGCTTCTTTTCGGATCCCACCGAAAACTTCCTCCAGTGGTATCTCAACCCGTTCCGCTTCTTCCGGCTGGCCTTCGCCACCGACGAACTGCCCAAGCCCGATGCCACCACCCTCTCCAACCGGCGCATCTACTACAGCCATGTGGACGGCGACGGCTGGCGCAACTTCACCGAGGTCAAGAAATACCGGCTCAAGGGGTACTATTCCTCCGAGGTGCTGCTCAAGGAAGTGGTGGCCGGCTTTCCGGACCTGCCGGTAACCATCGGCCCGGTGGCCGCGGACCTGGATCCGGCCTGGTACGGCTCCGAGCGGCTGATGCAGGTGGCCCAGGACATGTTCGCCCTGCCCCAGGTGGAGGCCGGCAGCCACACCTACAGCCATCCCCTGTTCTGGGCGTTCTTCAAGGACAACGACCCCCGGCGCGAGGAGCCATTCATGATCCTCTACCCGCCACGTCCCGTCCATGACGGCATCGACCGGCTGATGGTGGCGGTGGGCCTGAAAAAACCGCCCCAGGGCCACATTCCCCCGGACCTGACCCCCGGACACCTGGTGCCCACCAAGAAAGGCGCCGGGGTGGAATGGACCGGCCAGGAGGCCATGCCCGAGGATTACAAGACCCCCCGGGTCTATGCCCTGCAGCCCTACGACCTCGACAAGGAGATCGCCGGCTCGGCCCGGTTCCTGGAGACCCTCGCCCCGGCGGGCAAGAAGGTGGCCATCATCCAGTGGTCCGGCAACACCATGCCCTACGAGGCGGTGCTGCGGGCCACCCGTGAGGCCGGCATGGCCAACCTGAACGGCGGCGATACCCGCTTCGATGGGGATTTTCCCTCCGTCGCCTGGGTCTCCCCCCTGGGGCGCCAGGTGGGCCGGGAATGGCAGGCCTACGCCTCCAGCAGCAACGAGAACACCTATACCAACCTCTGGACTTCACGCTTCTTCGGTTTCAAGCATCTGCTGGAGACGGTGCGCAACACCGAGAGCCCCCGGCGCCTGAAACCGTTCAACATCTATTACCACACCTATTCCGCCGACAAGACCGCCAGCCTCAACGCCCTGCTGAACAATCTCAACTACGCCACCTCCCGGCCCCTGGCCCCCATCGAGACCAGCCGCTTCGCCGCCGTCACCGAGGGCGCCATCCGCGCCCGCATCGCCGTCGATGGCACGGGGCGTTGGGCCATCCAGGACCGGGGGGCCCTGCAGACCATCCGCTTCGACCAGGCCACCCTGCGGGCGGTGGATTTTCAGCGATCGGTGGGGGTGATCGGCCAGCGTCATCTCCAGGGCAGCCTGTATGTGGCCCTGGATCCCGCCGTGGCGGTGCCCCTCATCGCCCTGCGCTTCCATGCCGCCACCGCCCGGCGCCCCGCCGCGCCGCTGCCCTACCTGGTGGAAGCCCGCTGGCACCTGCAACAGGTGGAGCGGGTGGGCCTCGCCACCCTGCGCTTCCAGGCCCGGGGCTTCGGCCCCGGAGAAATGACCTGGAAGATGCCCCAGGCCGGTTCCTACCAGGCCACCGTCACCCCGGTCGATGCCAAGGATGGCTCCCCCCGGGTGGCCCAGGCCCGGACCGACGACCAGGGACTGCTGACCTTCACACTGCCCGGGCCGGCCATCCGCCCGGTGACGGTGGAGATCAAACCCGCATCGACGGCGGGGAAATCCACATGACCCACCCCTCGCAGTGGGTGGAGGGTGGCTTCGCGGCCTGCCGCGGCCTGGGGCGGACCCTGCTGACCGCCGCCACTCTGCTGCTGCCCGGCTTGGCTTCGGCCGGTCCTCTACCCAAACCGGGGGGGTTCCTGCTGCAGCTCCAGGAGGCCCAGCCCGAGGCCGTGGCCCAGGCGGGTTTTCCCCTGGTGGTGATGGACTATTCCCGGGACGGCGGCGACCCGGGCCGCTATCGCCCCGCCGAGATCGCCCTGCTGGTGCAGGCGGGCGTCATGCCCCTGGCATATCTGTCCATCGGCGAGGCGGAGGATTATCGGGCCTACTGGCAACCGTCCTGGTCCCAACCCCGCAGCGCCCCCCCCTGGCTGGGGCAGACCAATCCCGACTGGGGCGGCAACCACAAGGTGCGTTACTGGGATCCCAGCTGGCGGGATGAGGTCCTGGGGCCGTATCTGGACACCATCGTGGGCCAGGGCTTCAAGGGCGTCTACCTGGATATCATCGACGCCTTCGAATACTGGGCGGATCCGGCCAACTACGGCAAGAAAAAGGGCCAGGAGGAATTCCGCAAGGGAGATCCCCGAGGGGACGAGGGGCTGGCGGCCCGGCATATGATCGACCTGGTCCTCTGGATCGCCCAGCGGGCCCGCCGGCAGGCGCCGGGCTTCCTGGTGGTGCCCCAGAACGGGGAGCGGATCCTGGACCACGACCGGGACCGCCGGTATCTCGACACCGTCTCCGGCATCGGCGTGGAGGATACCTGGTACGACGCCACCGAACCCCAGCCCGAGGCGGTGGTGGCAGCCCGGCTACCCCACCTGCGGCGCATCCTCGCTGCCGGAGCAGACCGTTTCGTGCTGGCACTGGACTATGTGGACAACGGTGACCACGGGGATCCGGGCAACCTGCGCCGCATCCGCCATTTCATCCAGCTCTGCCGGCAGGAACGGTTCCACTGTTACGCCGCCCATGCCGAACGGGCTCTGGACCGCATCAACGTCATTCCCGGCCTGCAACCGCCGCCTTGACCTACACCACCGCGACGTTGGTCTTGGGAGAAGAGCCCTCACGCCGGGAGCGGGGGGGTTCCATGCCGGCGATGTAGCAGAGATAATTGTTGCGTCCCCCCTCCTTCACCGCATACATGGCGGTATCGGCCCGCCGGAGCAGGTCTTCCGGATCGGTGCCATGCTCCGGGTAGTAGGCGATGCCGATGGAGGTGCCGATGTGGCAGACATGTTCATACAGGTGAAACGGCTCCACCAGCCGAGCGATGATCTTGCGGGCCACCACCCCGGCCAGTTCCGGTCCCTTCAGGTTGGGCAGCACCACCGCGAACTCGTCCCCGCCCAGCCGGGCCACGGTATCCTCTTCCCGCAGACAGCCCTTGAGCCGTCTGGCCACGTCGATGAGCAGCTTGTCTCCCACCTCGTGACCCATGGTGTCGTTGACCACCTTGAAGCGGTCCAGGTCGAGGAACATCACCGCCAGCAAGGATTTCTCCCGCCCGCTGCGGGCGATCTCCTGGCCCAGGCGTTCGTGGAACAGCTTGCGGTTGGGCAGGCCGGTGAGGGTATCGTGGTGGGCCAGATGTTCCAGGTGTTTTTCGATGCGCTTGCGCTCGATCACCCCGGCCAGGGTGTTGCCCAGGGCCCGCAGGAACTCCGTCTCTTCCTGATCTTCGGGATGCCCCTCGGGCAGATACATGTTCACCACCCCCAGCAGACGGTCCTGGGAGAGGATGGGCACGCAGTAATGGCCATGGTCGCGGATGCCCGGGTAGGTGACATCGTGCCGGTGATCCAGATGCTCGGCATAGACGATGGCCCGTTCCTTGGCGGCCCGGCCGCAGAGGCAATAGCCCTGGGAAATGCGGGCGCATTGGGTCAGCAGGGGGGCGGCCAGCCCCTTTTGCACGGTGAGGACCAGCTCGCCGGTTTCCTGGTCCAGCAGGAAGATGGAGCCCTTGGACTGGATGGACAGCCAGGGCACCGCCAGGATGATCTCCAGGGACTGTTGCAGTTGCTCTTCCAGGCTGATGGGCTCCAGGGCAATCTGCAGCAGGGCGCTGATGGCCACCCGGGACTGGTGCAGGCGCTGGTTGCCGCGCTCCGATTCGCGGCGGGTGGTGATGTCCCGGATCACCCCCACGAAGAAGGGCTGCCCGTTGCTGGTCCAGGAGGCCAGGGTCATCTCCATGGGGATCTCCCGGCCATCCTTGCGCCGCCCTTCCAGCTCCAGGATCCGACCCATCAGGGTGGGTTCCCCGGTGGCCCGAACCCGCCGCATGCCCTGGTGGTGGGCCAGGCGGTAACGCTCCGGCATGAGGATTTCCACCGGCTGCCCCACCACCTCCCCTTCCAGGTAGCCGAACATGGACTGGGCACCGCTGTTCCAGAAATTGATGATGCCGCTGCTGTCCGCCGCGATGATGGCATCCTGGGCGGAATGGGAGATGGCCCGAAACTGTTCCCCCTTGGCCCGCAGCTCCTGGTTGTGCATCTCCAGCCGGGCATAGGCGCCGGTCAGCTCCTGGGAAAAGCGTTCTACCTGTTCCAGGCTGGTCACCGTGGTACACCAGCGGGCCAGACCGAATACCAGGCAGGCTGCGCCCCCCAGATAACACACCCCTTCCACCAGACTGATCCAGTCCTCGAGGCTGCGGATCTCCCGGGCCAGCAACAGGCGCGTGAAAACACCCAGACGGATCACCACCCCAAGCAGCAGCATGCCGATCCCAACCTGAATGGCCCCCCACCCAGGCTGGATCAACAACGCGCGCCGACCCGCAATCCGGCGCAGATAGGCCACCAAGCCGATAAACGCCCCGGCGGCTCCGGTGAAAAAGAGCGAATATTCCATTTCCCCCGCCTTTCCGGACGACCCCTCCCCCCAGAGGCGACTCCCCGTTATCTCTGTCCTTGATCTGTTCGTTGCGGCTGGTTGCTGCTGCTCCCCCCCCCCCCCCCCCCTGGTCCACCGGCCG
>PEAP01000070.1 GCA_002753665.1 Magnetococcales bacterium DC0425bin3 | reverse complement strand
GACCGTATGTGAGTATATCCGGTCCCGAAACTCGCCCTCCATCTGCTCCATGAGCTGGAGCAGCCTCCCCGAGGACAGAATCTCCCCGAAAGGCAACCCGGTCCCCTGGGGAAAAATACGCCCTCAATTTTTCGATTTGTCCTGCAGCCTTGCGGCGCGTAGACTTGAACATCGTCGGCCTCTTTGCCTGGTCATGCTTCCTTGGTTTCCAACCCGGAATCATGCACCATCAGGAGGCCGATGTCACACCTCGCTGAAACTCAAAAGAAAATTCTTATCTAAGTGCCATTAGGCGCCGACCTGATCTTGACCAATGCCGGGCTGTCCGCCCGGGTCCAGGGGCAGGGGCTGTTCGTCCCTTGGGTGGCCGTTCCGCTGCCGTGCAATCTCATGATCGTGTATTGAAGCAGCCGATGGAAGCCGGTTTCCGGTTTCCGGCTTCCACTCCAGCGGTCTACCGCTGCCGGGCGTCCCGCTTGCTTTCCTGTTCCAGGATCTGCCGCACCCCCTCGAAGGCCGCCAGGGCGGAGCGATGCAGGGCGGCCACGCCGTCCAGGTGGCCTTCCCGGCCGGCGGTTTCGATCTCCTTGCAGAACCGGGACAGGGCCACGGCGCCCACCGACATGCTCTGGGACTTCAAGGTGTGGGCCGGACGATAGACGCCCTCGGCGCTGCCGGCGGCCAGGGCGGTGCCGATTTCGGCCAGGTACTGGGGGGCGCCTTCCAGGAACTTGTCCAGGACCAGGCCGAAACGGCCCGGGGCGCCGGCCAGGACGTTGCGCAGGGTGCGCAGGGCGCCCCGGTCCAGGCCCTCCCCCTCCCCGATCGGTGGGGGCGTGGGGCTGGGCAGGGGCACGGGGGGGGCGGATTCGTCCATGTCCAGCCATTTGGCCAGCATGCCCACCAGGTCCATCCAGCGCACCGGTTTGGGCAGGTAGTCGTTCATCCCCGCCTCCAGGCAGCGCTCCTTGTCCCCGGTCAGGGCATGGGCGGTCATGGCGACGATGGGCACCTTGCCGCGGCCGGCGATGGCGCGGATCAGATGGGTGGCCTGAAAACCGTCCATCTCCGGCATCTGCAGGTCCATCAGGACCAGGTCGTACTCCTCCTTCATCACCAGGTTGACCGCCTCGCGGCCGTTGTTGGCCACCTCGGTCTCCACCCCCAGGCGCGACAGCATGCCCAGGGCCACTTCCCGGTTGACGAACACATCCTCCACCAGCAGCACCCGACCCCGGAAACGGGGCATCGGGGTCCCCTCCCCCTCCCCCGGGGCCGTCCCCGGCGGCTGGTCGCCGGACAGGACCATCACCAGGGAATCCAGCAGGCGGGACTGACCCACCGGCTTGGCCAGGCTCACCCGGATGCCGCATTCCTGCAGGCTGGTTTCATCGGGCTGCTCCCCGGAGGTCAGCAACAGCATGGGCGGACTGTCCGGCCCGTACTGCTCCCGGATGCGCCGGGCCAGGGTGATGCCATCCATGCCAGGCATGTGCATGTCCAGCAACAGAAAATGGTGGGGCCGCTCGGTGTCCCGGCCCTGGATCACCTCGTCCAGGGCCATGGCCCCGCTGGAGGCGGTCTCGAAGGCGGTGCCCCAGGACGCCAGGTATTCGCAGAGGATCAGCCGGTTGGTCTCGTTGTCATCGACCACCAGGGCGCGCATCTTCTTCAGCCAGCCAAGATCGGTGGCCTCCCGCTGTTCCATCACTTCGAGGGGCAGGCTGAACCAGAACCGCGAGCCCTGGGCCGGCTCGCTGTGCAGGCCGATGTGGCCGTTCATGGCCTCCACGAGCTGCTTGGAAATGACCAGGCCCAGGCCGGTGCCGCCATACTCCCGGGTGGTGGAGCTGTCGGCCTGGGTGAAGGGATTGAACAGGCGCTTCTGGGTTTCGGAATCGATGCCGATGCCGGTATCGGATACCAGAAACCGCACCTGCACCCGCCCGCCCTCGCGCCATTCCTGCTCCACCCGTACCGACACCTCGCCGAACTCGGTGAACTTGATGGCGTTGCCGATGAGATTGATCAATATCTGCCGCACCCGCATGGGGTCGCCGATGACCTTGTTGGGCAGGTTGGGGGCGACGAAACAGTTGAACTCCAGCCCGCTGCGGTGCGCCCGCTCCGAGAGGATTTTGGTGACATTGTCCACCGTGCCCGACAGGGAGAACGGCACCCGCTCCAGATCCAGCTTGCCGGCCTCGATCTTGGAGAAGTCCAGCAGGTCGTTGATGATGTTCAACTGCATGTCGGCGGAGCTGGAGGCGATGTCCAGATAGCGGCGTTGCTGCTCGGTGGGGTCGGTCTGGCCGAGCAGCTCCAGCATGCCGATGACGCCGTTCATCGGAGTGCGGATTTCGTGGCTCATGTTGGCCAGGAAGGTGGACTTGGTGCGGCTGGCGCGTTCCGCCTCCTCCTTGGCCCGGCGCAGGGCGGCTTCCACTTCCTTTTCCTGGGTGATGTCGTCCAGGATCCAGATGGATTTCTCCTCGTAGCCGTCATCGGCCACGAACTTGCCCACCAGCCGGCACCAGAAGGCGGAGCGGTCCTTGCGCCGCATCAGGCGTTCGGTGCGGAAGGTCTCCCCGCGCACCAGGGTCTCCATGGCCTCCCGGGCCAGGGTGTGGAAGGCGTCGGGCGACGAAAACAGCCCCTTGGCGGTCAGTTTCTTCAGCTCGGCCTCGGTGCGGCCGAACAGGTCGCACATGCGCTGATTGACGCGGATGAAGCGCCCCCGCTGCAGATAGGCGATGCCCACGGCGGTGTTGTCCAGGATCACCTCCATCTCCGCCGCCAGCCGCACCACGGCCATCTCCGAGCGTTTGCGCTGGATCAGGCTGGCCAGGGTCTGGCCCACGGTGACCAGAAAGGCCTCCTCTTCCTGACGGCGCTCATGGCCCGGCCGCAGGAACAGGCAGACCACCCCCAGGACCTTGGTTTCGCCCAGGATGGGAATGCAGTAGTGGCCGTGATCGGTTTTTTCCGCATGGTTGAGATGGGAGGTGCCCCGGATGCTGGGGGTGAAGACGATCTTGCGGCCCTGGGCCGCCTGGCCGCAGAGGCAGACCCCCATGGCCACCCGGGAGCAGTGACCCGCCAGACTGTGCGTCATGCCGCGCTGCACTTCGAGAACCAGGTCGCCGCTCAGCTCATCGCGCAGGAATACCGCCCCATCCTCCAGGGTGGGCAACAGGGAGGCGCCCAGCAGGATCTCCAGAAAGCGGTCCAACTGGGTCTTGAGGGGTTCGGGGTCCATGGCGGCCTGGAGCAGGGCATTGATCACCTCCTGGGCTTCCTGACTCCAGCGGATCCGTTCCTCGCTCTCCCGGCGGTTGGTGATGTCGGTGGAGGTGGCCACATAATGGGCCACCTGCCCATCGGGGCCCAGGATCGGGGCGATGTTGAGCCCGGACCAGTAGGTGCTGCCGTCCTTGCGCCGGTTGAGCAGCTCGCCCCGCCAGATGTTGCCGCCCTTGAGGGTGCGCCACATCTCCTGGTAGGTCTTGCGGGACATCAACCCGGACTGGAACATGCGGGCGTTGTGCCCCATCACATCCTGTTCCCGGTAGCCGGTGACCGTCAGAAAGCGCTTGTTGACGAACTCCACCGCCCCGTTCGGGTCGGTGATCATGATCATGCTGGGGCTGTCCTTGACCACCTGGGCCAGCTTGCGGATTTCCTCCTCGGCGTCCTTGGCATGGCTGAGATCCCGCAGGATGGCGGTGAAGAACAGCTGGTGGTGGAGATCGAGAACGTTGATGTCCAGATGGAGGGGAAATATCGAACCATTCTTGCGCCGGCCCTTGACCTCCCGGGCATAGCCCCGGCCCCGTTCCAATGCGCCATGCCGGGCCACCAAATGGCGGATGAAGTTGTCGTGAACCCCCTGGAACGGCTCTGGAATCAACATCTTGACGTTCTGGTTCAGCGCCTCTTCCTGGCTGTAGCCGAAGATGCGCTGGGCGCCGGGATTGTAGCTCTGGATGCGGGCCTGGGCGTCGATGGTGACGATGCCGTCCACCGACGATTCCAGGATCAGGCGCAGGCGGGCCTCGCTCTGCTGCAGGTCGCGTTTTTCCTGGTTGCGGCGGATCAGGCGGCCGATGCGCCGGCGCAGGATCTCCCGATTGACCGGTTTGAAGACAAAGTCCTCCGCCCCGGCGTCGAAGGCCCGTCGCACCGCGCCATCCTCCCGGGGGCCGACGGTCATCAGCACCACCGGCACCTCCAGCGACCCCTGGCAGCGCTTGATCTCGGCGCAGGTGGCCAGGCCATCCATCGCCCCCGACAGTTCGGCGTCCATCAGCACCAGTTCCGGCCGGGCGTCCAGGAAGCTGGTCACGGCCTGGGCGCCGTCCAGCGCCTCCCGCACCTGGTAGCCCCAGTTCCGCAGACTGGTGCCGAGGAATTCCCGCAGCCGGAGATCGTGTTCCACCAGCAGGATCGATTCCTGTTCTGTCCAGGTTTCCATCAGCCCCCCCCCGGGTCATTCCGCAGTTCGAACGGAATCGGGCAGCCCCTTGACCAGCAGATCCAGGGCCTGGCTGCCGCCGTCGGCGAATTTCAGCACCAGCGGCACCTGCTGTCCGGCCCGCAGGGGCCGGTCGCCCTGGGGGGCGATCAACATCAAATGGTTGCCCCCGGGGGTGAAGATCACCCGGCCGCCGACGGGGATGGGCAGTTCTCCGAGGCCGGCCATGCGGGCCATGCCGTTGTGCTGAATGGTCTGGTGCATCTCCACCCGGGCGAAGGCCGGCGAGGCGGCGCCGGTGAGGATGCGATCAGCGGGGCCGGGGTTCTCCAGGGTGACATAGCCCGCGGCCACCTGGGACCGCGGGGGGGCCTCCCGCATCCAGGGATCGATGATCCGCAGGGGCGGATCGGCCCGCAGCGACAGGGGCAGGAGCAGCGACAGGATCAGCAGGAGAACCTGTCGCAGAATGCGGCAGGCTCTGCGGCGCATCCCTGCGCCGCCGGAATCAATCGGTTGCACCGATTGATTCCGTGAGGAAGGCGACAACGGGTTTTCGCCTTCCGACGAGCAGAATGGCCACGGATGGCCATTCTGCGATGGGTTCAGGAAGAGGCACGGTTTCACAGGTTTGATTCCACATGCCGGATGATCCGACGCACCTTGTCGGCGGCTTCCGCGGGAGGAAACCGGTTGGCGGCGAAGACGGCGGTGAGTCGGCCCTTGGGATCAATGAGGAAGAAATGGCTGGTGTGGTCGATCAGATAGGAGTCGTCGCCGCGGCCGGCCTCCCGGGCATAGTAGGCGCCCACCGACTTGGCCAGGTCCTTGATCACCGGTTCGTCGCCGGTGACCCCGGTGATTCGGGGGCTGAAGAAGGCGACATAGTCCTTGAGCAGATCCTGGGTGTCCCGCTGGGGATCGACGCTGACGAACACGCCCTGGTAGGGAGCGGTCACCTGGTTCTTCTTCATCTCGGCCAGCAGTTCGCCCATGGCGGCCAGGGCGGTGGGGCAGACATCGGGACAGTGGGTATAGCCGAAGAACAGCAGGCTCCAGGTGTCTTTCAGCCGGTCCAGGGTGAAGGGGGTGCCGTCATGGGCCATCAGGGCGAAGGCGGGCACGGGGCGCGTCTCGGGCAACATGATGTTGGCCAGCTCCTCGGGAACCTGTTTGCGCATCTGGTTGATCAGGTAGAGGAAGCCGCCCATGGCGGCGAAGGCCAGCAGGCCAATGGAAAAGACGAGAATGAGGAAACGGCGAAACGTCCTGTGCTTGTCGGCGATGGTCTGGTTCATGATTCCGTTCCCTGAGATTGGCGTTGCCGATGCGAACCCCGCTCCGCGCCTGCTGCTCAACCGGACGGGTGCCGCTGGAAATGTTCAACCATGTACTCCGCGAAGCGGTCGGCCGGCAGCGGGCGGCTGAAATAGTACCCCTGCACTTCGTCGCAGTCTTCCTGCTGCAAGAACTGCAACTGCTCCGCGGTTTCCACTCCCTCGGCGATCACCCGCAATCCCAGGCTGTGGGCCAGGCTGATGAAGGCGCGGATGATGGCGGCGTCTTCGGGATCGGAGGTGCAGTTGCGCACGAAGGACTGGTCGATCTTGAGGGTGTCGATGGGAAACCGCTTCAGATAGCTGAGCGAACTGAAGCCGGTGCCGAAATCGTCGATGGCCAGATGCATGTTGACCTGATCCAGGGTATGCAGCTTGGCCAGGGTTTCCTCCACGTCGCCCATGGCGATGGATTCGGTGAGTTCCAGCTCCAGGGTGGCGGGATCCAGACCGGTCTCGCCCAGGACCTTGAAGACCTGATCGGTGAAATCCGGGGCGTTGAACTGCAGGCCCGAGAGGTTGACCGCCATCCGCAGCGGCGGGAAGCCGGCCTCCTGCCAGGCGCGGTTCTGCCGGCAGGCGGTGAGCAGGGCCCAGCGGCCCATGGGGATGATCAGGCCGCTTTCCTCGGCCAGGGGAATGAATTCCCCGGGGGAGATCATGCCCCGTTCCGGATGGCGCCAGCGCATCAACGCCTCCATGCCCACCATGCGACCGGATTTCAGGTCGATCTGGGGCTGGTAGAACAGCAGGAACTCCTCCCGTTCCAGGGCGTTGCGCAGGCTGCCTTCCAGCATCATGCGGGCCAGGGAGGTGGTGTTCAGCTCGTTGCGGTAGAACTGGAAATTGTTCCGGCCCTGTTCCTTGGCGTGGTACATGGCCGCGTCGGTGTTCTTGACCAGGGTCTTGACATCGGGGCCATCGCCGGGGAACAGTCCGATGCCGATGGAACCGCCGATGAACAGGTCCATGTCGTCCAGGGTGAAGGGCCGGGCCAGGACTTCCAGGATGCCCTGGGCCACCTGCACCGCCTGGCGACTGTCGTCGAGACCGCCGAGAATCACCCCGAATTCGTCGCCGCCCATGCGGAACAGCATGTCCTTTTCCGGCATGGCGGCGTTGAGCTTTTCGCTCACCTTGACCAGCAGGCGGTCCCCCACGTCGTGGCCGATGGTGTCGTTGATCACCTTGAAACGGTCCAGATCCAGCAACAGCACCGCCACGCCCTTTTCGTCCCGCCGGGCATCGTTGAGGGCATGGCCCAGGCGATCGTAGAACAGCAGGCGGTTGGGCAGGTCGGTGAGGGCGTCGTGGCCGGTGATGTAGAGCAGGCTCTCTTCCGACTCCTTGGCGGCGGTCAGGTCGGTGAAGACCACCACGAAGTTGGAGACCTGGCCGGTGGGCGACTTGATGGCGTTGATGTTGGCCCACTGGGGATAGATTTCACCGTTTTTGCGTCGGTTCCAGATTTCGCCCTTCCAGTTGCCGAAGTTGCGCAGGCATTCCCACATGTTGCGGTAGAATTCCCGATCGTGGTGGCCGGATTTGAGCAGGTTCATGCTGCGGCCCACCGCCTCCGCGGCGCTGTAGCCGGTGATGCGGGCGAAGGCGGGGTTGACCGACTGGATGATGGAGTCGGAATCGGTGACGACGATGCCCTCGTCGGTGCTTTCGATGACCCCGGCGGCCAGGTACAGCTGGCGTTCGGCTTCCAGCACCTTGATGAGATACTGCACCCGGTTGCGCAGGATGGCCCAATGGATGGGTTTGGTGATGAAATCGGCAGCGCCGGCCTCGTAGGCCTTGTCCACCGACTCCTCGTCGTTGAGGCCGGTGATCATCAGCACCGGGACGTTGTCCCCCCCCGGACACTGCTTGATGGCCCGGCAGGCCTCGAAGCCGTCCATCACCGGCATCTTGGCGTCCAGCAGCACCACGTCGGGACGGCGCCGGTCGAAGGCGGCCAGGGCCTTGGCGCCGTTTTCCTCGGCGATGGTTTCGTAGCCGCTCTTTTCCAGGGACCGGCAAAGCATCAGCCGGCTGACCGGATCGTCGTCCACCACCAGAAAAAGGGGTTTGTTGGACATTGTCCCTTTCGTGCGGGGCATCGGGTTCAGGTCAGATCCAGCACCTGGACAGCCTGGGCGGCGGCGTCGAACACCATCGCCGTGGCCGGACCGCCATAGCCATGGGCCGTGCCCGGATTGAGGGCCAGCGTATCCCCCACCCGCTGTTGGCTGACCCGATGGCTGTGACCGTGGACCACGATCCGATAGAGCCCCCCCCGGATCAGGGATTCGGTCAACGGCGGCACGGTGCCATGGTACACCGCCAGGCGCAATGCGCCAATATCAAGCTGCAGAAAATCGCCATCCAGACGCCCGCCCATGGCGGTCACGGTCCGGACCAGGCCCAGGCGCTCGCCGTCGTTGTTGCCGAACACCGCCGCCACCGGGAAGCCCTCGAACACCCGGATGGCGGCCGGGCTGACCATGTCGCCGGCGTGGATCACCCGGGTCACCCCGGCCGCGCGGAACAGCTTCGCCGCCCGCCCCAGGTGGACCATGTGGTCGTGGCTGTCGGCAATGAGCCCCAGGATCATGGCGGCGGGCCGCCGAGGCCGGGGATGAAGCCGGCGTAGTCGATGGGAAAGCGGCCCTTCTGGGGCGGCCCCAGGAGGGTGCGCATCTGGTTGGTGAGCTGGCCGTCGGGATCCTCCCGGGCCGCCATCCAGCCCTTGATGCGGAAGCGGCCCTGCTGGATCCAGAGCTGCAGGATGGCGTCCACATAGAAGGGACTGCGCACGTCGCGAATGTGGAGCCGCAACCCCCCCGGGGAGGGACCAGCCTCCAGGCGGAAGGCGCCCACCTCCAGGTTCCAGGGCGGTGCCAGGGCCAGATCGGCCAGTTCCAGGGTGGCCTTGAGGACGGTCAGTTCGCCGTTGACCATGGCGGCCTCCGCCAGATCCAGCCGCATCGCGCCCCCCTTCACCCCTGGAATCTCCCCGGCCAGGGCCGCGACATCCGCCAGGGCGAACCAGGCCTGGATGCCGTCCAGCCGGAAGTTGGCGGCGTCGGCGGCGGCCAGGCCGCCGCGGCCGCCCAGCCGGTCGCTGTTGCCGAAGAAGAAGGCGCCCTTGAAGCGCCCCGCCAGCAGTTCCCCCGGAATGATCCGCCAGCCCACCGCGTCCACCTGAAAGTCCCGGTATTGGAGCTGCAGGGCCTGGCCTTCCCAGATTGTCCCCGATACCCCTTCCAGGGTCACCCCCGGCAGGAAACGGTCGAGGAGCCAACGGCCGGCCAGGCTGGCCGGCAGGTTGGCCAGCAGGGACATGAAAAAGGCCGACAGACCGAGGATCGCGAACAGGATCAGCCAGCGTCGTGACATGAAAAACATGACGGTCTCAGGAGTCTCCGTTTGATGTTTGCAATATGATGAGCAACTGGGCGTTCACCAGCCCCGGTTTGGCGGTCTTTTCGATGGTCACCGTGATGGCGGTCACGCCGAAGCGGTTGCGCAGGGTGCCCAGCCAGGTGAGCAGGGTGGTGAAGGGGGCCCCTTCGAACCACAGCCGCACCTTGTTGTCCCCTTCCGGCTCCACCCGTTGCAGGACCGTGGCCAGGCCTTCGGCCCGCACGCTGCGTTCGGTCAGGGCCAACAGGCTGTCGTTGGGCGCCAACCGGGCGATGGCGACCGAATTCTTGCGCAGGTGCTGGACCTCCCGGGCGCCCAGTTCCATGCGGGCCAGGGTCTGCAGTTCCCCATCGAGCCGTTGGGTCAGCTCCTGCCGCGCGTCCCGCACCGGCTGCCAGAGCAGCAGGACCATCAGGATCACCGTCAGCAGCCCCCCGCCGGCGGCCACCAGGAGGCGTTCCCGTTCGTCGAGGGCCTGCCAGCGGGCCAACAGCGGATCAAGCAGCATGGGTTTCCCTCGGGCAGCATGGGGTCCCTCCAGAGCGGGGCCGGTCGTCATTCCGTTCGCACCCGCAGATGGCCCTGCACTCCGTCCGCGCCCTTGACCGCCGATTGGATGTCGGCAGTCAGGCCGGCGGAGTCGTGCAGGTCCTGTTTGAGCTTGTTCAACTGGCGCAGTTCGGGCACCCGCAGGAACAGGTCCAGAATGCCGTCCTGATAGCGGATCCGATCCACCGCCGTGCCCGGCAACTGTTGGATCACCCCCCCGGCCCGGGCCATGAGAACCAGGAAGCTGTCCCCACCTCCGGCGGCCCGGCGCAACCGGGTCAGGTTCTGCTGCATCTGCACCCCGGGCCGCACCATTCTGGCGTCGGGGAAGGCCGTGCGGAACACCTGGGCGATGCGCTGTTCCACCTGGGCCAGTTGCGTCTCCAGACGGCGGTTTTCCAGGACTCCCTGGAACACCAGCACCGCCAGCCACAACAGGCCCAGCAGGGCGGTGACCCGCAGCGGTCGCAGGACCTCGCCCCAGCGGCCCTGGAAGCCGAGGGGACCCTGGAGCAGATCGATGCTGCCGTCCGGTTCACCTTCCCGGGCGATCAGGGTCATCAGATCACCCGCGCAATGCCGGTGTTCGATGGCCACCCCGGCCCCTTCCAGGGCGGGAAAGGCGGGTTCTTCCGGGGTGAAATGGTAGATGCGGACCCTGCCGGGGGGCGCCGTGCCTTCGGCCAGGGCCCGTTCCAGCACGAAATCCACGTTGGGTGGATCCAGGGCCAGGCCGCGCTGGCGGTCCAGCCGCAGCAGGACCTGGGGGCCATTCCAGACCAGGGTCCAGGTGCCCGGGGTCCAGGGCAGCAGCAGGGTCAGGCAATGGAGCGCCCGGGGCTGGATGCCTGCCGCCCGCCAGCGTTCCAGGGTCCGGGCCAGGGGGGCCATGGCGGTCACCGCCACGGTCCAGGAGCCCTGGGGGGTGCCATCGCCCAGGGCGAAGTGCAGCCCTTCCACCGGTTCGGCCAGACGCTCCTCTAGCAGGAAGGGCAGCGCCCGGGCCAAATTGCGGCGGCTGGTGCGGGGAGCCTCGGCGCTCATCAGAGCCACCCGCTCCCCCGGCAGCACCGCAATGGGAGCGCGACGACCCATCTGGGTCGCGATCTGTCCGGGGGGACAGGAACGGGGGGTGCCGTCGCTCTCCCACCAGCCGATCGCGTCGCCGGGATCGCCGGAAAGGTCGATGCAGGCCTGCTTGACGGCCATACGGAGTCCTTGGTCGATGAAGCCTTCCAGAAATTGAACCGGGAATTGTCCCAGATCAGGGAAGGCCGGTCCAGGATTGGCGGAACGAAGTCCGTCACCGGCCTTCGTTCCGCTGCGGCCTCCCTCCACCCTCCACCGATGACAGTCGTTCCGCGACTTTCACGGTAAAGACCGCGTCCATCGACCGGGCCTCCAGCGCGGCCTCCGTCCACCGCTCCAGGGTCTCCAGGCCGGCCTGGGTCACCCGGTCCTGGACCCAATCCGGCGCCGGTCCAAAGCGCTGCGCGATCAGCCGCAGCAGGATGCGCTGCGCGCCGGCACGGAGACCCGCCTGCAGGCCCTCCTCCCGTCCCGCCTGCAGGCCCTCCTCCCGTCCCGCCTGCAGGCCCTCCTCCCGTCCCGCCCGATGCCCCTCTTCCCGCGCCACCTGCACCACCCCCCGAGCGTCCGTGATGGCCATCCCGGCCTTCTCGTAGTACTCGTATTCCTCCAACGTCATGTTGGCCACCCGGGCCTTCTCGAACGCATGGCGGATCGGCTCCCCCCGCATCCACTCCGGTATCGCCTCCAGCGACCCGGCGAACTTGAGGAAGTAAAGCCATTGATCCAATATGTCGACCAGTTCCTCCAATGGTTTGATGAATTTGGGCAATTCAATGAAATAATACAGAATTTCCTGCAGATGGGACTGCCCCGTGACCGTCTCCCGCGTTTCGTGCCGCGACACGCAGTGTTCGAACCCCTCGAACAACGAAAAATCCGTGATGGTGATGGCGATCACCTGGTTGAGCTTGGGATACTCCTCGCCGCTCTCGATCTGGTGAACATAGGCCTTGGCCGCGTTGTACTGGATCCTCCGCAACAGCGCCGCCGTCTTCTGGATCTGCATCTCGACGATATACACGATGTCCCGGTGGTCCCGGCATTTGACATCCAGCACCGAATATTTCAGATCCTTGATCTTCGGCGCCTGGAATGGGTCCAGAATGGTCAGCTCGGCAATCCGCCGCTCCCCCTCCAGCCCCAGCAGGCTCTCCAGAAAACTGATCAAGATATCCTTCGCATCCTCGCTGCCGAAGATCTTCTTGAAGGCGAAGTCGATTCTCGGGTCGATGAATTTCATGTCGAACCCTCCTGCCGGAAGACCGCCTCCACCGACCGGGCCTCCAGCGCGGCCTCCGTCCACCGCTCCAGGGTCTCCAGGCCGGCCTGGGTCACCCGGTCCTGGACCCAATCCGGCGCCGGTCCAAAGCGCTGCGCGATCAGCCGCAGCAGGATGCGCTGCGCGCCGGCACGGAGACCCGCCTGCAGGCCCTCCTCCCGTCCCGCCTGCAGGCCCTCCTCCCGTCCCGCCTGCAGGCCCTCCTCCCGTCCCGCCCGATGCCCCTCTTCCCGCGCCACCTGCACCACCCCCCGAGCGTCCGTGATGGCCATCCCGGCCTTCTCGTAGTACTCGTATTCCTCCAACGTCATGTTGGCCACCCGGGCCTTCTCGAACGCATGGCGGATCGGCTCCCCCCGCATCCACTCCGGTATCGCCTCCAGCGACCCGGCGAACTTGAGGAAGTAAAGCCATTGATCCAATATGTCGACCAGTTCCTCCAATGGTTTGATGAATTTGGGCAATTCAATGAAATAATACAGAATTTCCTGCAGATGGGACTGCCCCGTGACCGTCTCCCGCGTTTCGTGCCGCGACACGCAGTGTTCGAACCCCTCGAACAACGAAAAATCCGTGATGGTGATGGCGATCACCTGGTTGAGCTTGGGATACTCCTCGCCGCTCTCGATCTGGTGAACATAGGCCTTGGCCGCGTTGTACTGGATCCTCCGCAACAGCGCCGCCGTCTTCTGGATCTGCATCTCGACGATATACACGATGTCCCGGTGGTCCCGGCATTTGACATCCAGCACCGAATATTTCAGATCCTTGATCTTCGGCGCCTGGAATGGGTCCAGAATGGTCAGCTCGGCAATCCGCCGCTCCCCCTCCAGCCCCAGCAGGCTCTCCAGAAAACTGATCAAGATATCCTTCGCATCCTCGCTGCCGAAGATCTTCTTGAAGGCGAAGTCGATTCTCGGGTCGATGAATTTCATGTCGAGGCCTCTCGCACAGGGGGACGGCAACGGACCAGTTATACAGTTACCCTCAAGAGTCCGAATGGCGGCAAGAAGGAGGAACATTCTGAATTAATAACAAGATACAACATCCTGATCCAGTTTTCAAGAGGGTCCTGTCTCGCCTGATTGACTTGAGATTTTCTTGACCTCGTACTTTGCCATCATCCCGGCGGCTTTCGCCACCACCCATCCGGCCCTGACCGTCTTCAGCGTGATGGGCCTGGCCACTCCGGCCTCGGCCATCCTGGCGGCAGTGACCTTCAACGCGCTGATCATCGTGGCCCTGATCCCGCTGGCGCTGAAGGGCGTCGGCTATCGCCCCGCGGGAGCGACGGCGCTGCTTGGGCGAACCCCGGGTCAATGTCCTGATCCTCAATCTGGAGCTGGACCGGCTGCCGACCGGCCCCTGACCCCTGAAGCCCCCACCCCCGGGCGGTCCGGCAGGTGACTGAAACCGCCCGGGGGGAAAGGGCGGTTTCTCGTCCATCCATGTAACATGTTTCGTCACAGGTAACGTTTTTTTGTGGAAATTGCTGCCAAAAGTTTAACGTGAACAAAGATCAATAGGTATATTTTATTATTGCAAACAATATGTTAAGCTGAAAAAATTTTAAGCTTCCATGTCGCGCCAGGACGTGATACGATAGACTTGTCTTTCCAATCGACAGAAGGAGGTCTGTCATGAAACCACTCAAGATGGTCTACCGGAAACCGCTTCTGCGCAAGATCGACAGCTTCTGCGTCGGGCGGTAACGGGAAACCCAGCCTGGCGGCAAGAGGGGACGACCTCTCTTGCCGCCATCGCGGCCACCGGATGACACTAATGGATTTTTCTCAAAACATACTCGGAACTGCAAGACTTCCGGATGATGTGATCATGCTGTTCGGTCGCCATGAGAACCTGTGGCTGGTTCCCCAGGAGTTGCGCACCGCCGGGGAGACGCCACGGGGATCCTGCACCATCCGCAAGGATGGCAGGGAAATCGGCGTCGTCACCTCCGGGATCGGCTCGGCCCAGGTCGGGCTCACCGTGGAGGCCATCGTCCGGTGCGGGGCCAAACGGATCATCGGGCTCGGTTTCCTGGGATCCATCGCCCCCAGGCTGGTCAAGGGGACGGTGGTGGTGGCCGAAGCGGCCGTGCGCTTCGAAACGGCGTCCGGCTGGTTCATTCCGGACTGGCTGCCGGCCCTGGCGGATTGCCATCTCCGGGAGTCGGTGGTGAACGCGCTCCAGCGCCAGGGCGTCCAACCGTTCCGGGCGCTGATCGCCAGCATCGACGTTCCCACCCGGGAGCTGCCCCATCAGAACATCCATGGCTTCTTCGACGTGGCCGGCTATGACATGGAGACGTCGACGTTCTACGCCATCGCTTGGCGTTATCGCATCCCGGCCGTGACCGTCCTGCTGACCATGGACGAGGCCGACCGCAAGTTCTACATGATGGACAAGCTGGAACAGTATCAGGCCATGGCCGGGATGCAGGAGATCCTGCCGCTGGTCTGTGCGGCCTTCGACAGCGCCGATGGGTATGCCGCTTCCATCGGCGCCAGCGTTTCCGGGGATCCCTGGAACCGTATTCCACCGACCACCAGACAAAAGTGGGAATGAAGATGAAGACCTATTGCCGAAACAACGACGTCAGTTGGCGGCTGGACGAAGGTCGCCGGAAGACCGTTGCCGAACGCCTGCAGAAGGGCGACCTCACCGGCAACCGGGCCATCGTCGTGCTGTCCCTGGCGGGAACCCTGTACGACCTGGACATGGTGGGGGCCGATGTCTGGATCGCCCTGGACGCGCCGCAAAGCGTCGAGCAGATCGCCGACGCCATCATCGACCGCTACGACGTCGCGCGTCCGGAGCTGGTGGCGGGGGTCGATGCCCTGCTGCTCGACATGGAACGTTCGGGTCTCGTGCGCCCGGCCGCCTGAGGAAGCCCCTGCCATGACGCGCCCCCTCTCCGTCTCCTGGCATGTCTCGTACCAGTGCAACCTGAACTGTTCCCACTGCTACTCGCGCACCTTGCCGACGGGCAACGAGCTGTCCCCCGACCACCGTCGGCAGGCGGCCCGGGCCCTGCTCGACCTGGGCGTGCGCATGGTGGGATTCGGCGGGGGCGAGCCATTGTTCGTCCGCGCCCTGCCCGAACTGATCGAGGCATTGTCCCGGGATGCGGCCTGCAGCATGACCAGCAACGGCCAGCTCTGGAACCACCAGTGGGCCGTGGACCTGGCGGCGGCCGGGCTGAGCAACGTATCGTTCAGCGTGGACTTTCCGGACGAGGAGCGCAACGCCCTGCGTCGCGGTCGCCAGGGATATCTGCAACGGGTGATCGAGGCCATCGGTTTCGCCCGGGAGGCGGGCATCGGGGTGGGAGTGACCTGCACCATCGCCAACGACACCGTCGATACCCTCGAAGGGGTGATCGATCTGGCCGAGTCCCTGGACCTCCAGTGGGTGCGCTTCAACAGCCAGAAACCGTTGGGCAATGCCGACCGGGGCTTCATGCTGCCCCCCGACGGCTGGCGGGACGTCTACCACCGCCTGGACCGGCTGCAGGACCACCACAGGATCCGGCTGGACTTCGGACAGGGGGCGGAACCCCTGGTGGATGTGGCCCTCCTGGAGAGCGGTTCGCCCCGGCAAGTGCCGGCGGCCGACCGATTGGACTGCGGGAGCCTGTGCGGCAAACAGACCTTCACCCTGCGTCCGGATGGCCGCATGACGCCCTGTTCGTATGTGGATTTGACCATCGGCAACATCCTGGATGCCGACCCGGCGGCGAGCTGGGACGCATCGCCGCTGCGGGCCCTGTTGAACGACCGACAGCCCCAGGGCAAGTGCGGACACTGTCGGCACTGGACCCTGTGTCGGGGGGGCTGCCCCAGCAATGCCCTGGCCCTGACCGGCACCATCACCGCCGGGGATCCCACCTGCTGGGTCGCCGAGACCGGAGCCGACCATGGGGACTAGCCTGCTGGTGCAACCGGAACTGCGCTGGTCGGTGGACTATCGGACCGACTACATCGCCCCGCCCCTCGGCCTGGCCTATCTGGCCGCCGTCCTGCTGCAGAACGGACGGCAGACGGCCATTCTGGACCTGCCCATGGCCCGACTCGGCCATGAGGACGTGCTGGCCCGCATCCGCAAGGACCAGCCCGACTGGGTGGGATTGACCTGCACCACCATGAACTTTCCCAGGACGGAGGCCCTGGCCCGGGACATCAAGCAGCGGTTTCCCGACCTGCCCATCGTGGTGGGGGGGCCCCATGTGACCTACACCGCCGCGACCCTTCTCCGCGATCCCCAGTCGCCGTTCGATGTCGTGGTGCGGGGCGAGGCGGAGGACGTGATCGCGGATCTTGACCTGGCCCTGACCGGAGCCGACTGGCGGGAGCGCGCGGCCCGGGTGCCCGGGGTCTGCCTGCGGATCGACGGCCAGGTGTCGCTGTCGCCGCGCACCAGCCTGATCGCGGACCTGAACAGTCTGCCCAGACCGGCCCGTCACCTGTTGCCCATGGAGCGCTATCGCCGGTATCAGCCCCACACCCCGGTGATCACCAGCCGCGGCTGTCCCTTCACCTGCCATTTCTGTTCGGCCGGGCAGATGCAGGGGTCGAAATTCCGTTTTCGCTCTCCGGACAACATTTTGGACGAGGTGGAAGAGATCGTCGATACCTACGGATTCGAGGTCATCCACTTCAGCGACGACACCTTCTCCTATCACCGCTCCCGGGTGCTGGAGATCTGCGACCGGTTTCTCCAGCGCGGCATCACGGCGCGCTGGCTGTGTGAAACCCGGGCCGAGACCCTCACCGAGGCGATGCTGCGCAGGATGAAGGAGGCCGGCTGCTTCCTGGTCACCATGGGGGTGGAAAGCGGCTGCCAGAAACTCAACGAACGCATGGGCCGCCGGTCGCACATCGGACACATCCGCCAGGTGGTGGACTGGTGCCATCGGGTGGGCATCGAAAGCCGGACGGGCTTCATGATCGGACTGGCCGGAGAAACCCGGGACACCCTGGACCGCTGCCTGGAATTCGCCCTGGAGATCCGTCCCGATCACATCGCCTACTCCATCATGACCCCCTATCCGGGCACCCGGATCGCCGAGGATCCGGGAGCGTTCGACATCGAGATCGTCGGGCGGGATTTCAGCGAATACCGTCACGACAAGGCCAACATCCGTCTCCCGGGTCTGGAACCGGTGGACCTGGAGCGGGAGTGGATGCGTCTGGTGGCGGAGACCTATGTCCGCAAGGAGGAGGAAACCGTCTTCGTCCCGACCCCCAAGCCCATGTGCCAGGACTGCCGGCATGACGCCATCTGCTTTCCAGGATGAACGCCCCAGCGCCCCGTTGGGGGTGGTCTGGGATCCGGATCCGACCTGCAACCTGAGCTGTCGGCACTGCGCGACCCCCCCGGGGCCACCACGCCCAGGCGGA
>PEAP01000069.1 GCA_002753665.1 Magnetococcales bacterium DC0425bin3 | reverse complement strand
CTCCCTCCAGGCATTATTTTTTTGTTAATCCAGTTGCAGATCGTTTTTCAATTTTTTTCTGCAACCGGGGCAGGGATTCCGACGGTCCGGGAGTCCTAAAGGCAAAGCCCGGCCTTGTGGCCGGGCTTTGCCGAAAAAACGTCTCCCACCCGGGATCAGATGAACAGCGTGATGTCCGCCTTCTGGGCGATTTCGAAGAAGCGCGCCGCCCCGGCATATTCCACGTTGTCGATCAGATCGCTGTGCTTGAAATCGAACAGATCCACCGTCATTTGGCAGGCGATCATCTTCACATCGGATTCCAGGGCCATCTCCAGCAGTTCGTCGATGGAGGCCACGCCCTTGTCCTTCAGCTTTTGCTTCATCATGGAGGTGGCCATCCCCTCCATGCCGGGCAGCGACTGAATCAGCACCGGCATGTCCACCGGCATGGGCATGGCCGGATTGCCCAGGGGCGAGAGTTTGAGGTTGCGGTTCTTCTTGAGGACCTGCAACCCGTAGAACGTCCAGAAGATGGTCACCTCGTAATCCAGGGCGGCCGCGGTGGTCGCCAGGATCAGCGGAGGGTAGGCGAAATCCAGCGTCCCCTTGGTGGCAATGATTGCCAGCCTTTTCTGCTCGGCCATGCCCATGCCTCCTCAGGTCTTCTTGATTTCGTAGTAGTAGACGCCGGCGGCCTCGGAGGCCTTGACCAGGCTGTTGCCGGTCTGGGCGCAAAAGGATTCGAAATCCTTGGCCGAGCCGGGATCGGTGGCTTCCACCGCCAGGATCTGTCCTGGTTGCATTTCCTTCAAGGCCTTTTTGGCCCGCAGGATGGGAAGGGGACAGTTCAAACCTTTGGCATCGAGGGTCTTGTCAGCCATTTTCCTTCAGCCTCCAACTCCGAGTTTTTCCTGCCGATCACCGGTCAGGATACTTGAATATTAGAAATAGGCCATACTCTACTAAATGGTGAAGCTCTTTCTCCACGGTTGCAAATTTTTTTTTCGGCACGTTTATTGCTTATTTTTCCTGCTACCGGATTGGCCGACAGGCCATACCCGATTCATCCGCCGGCCCCGTGCCGGCTTTGTTGCAGGGATTGGCGCCCATGGTCAAATTTTTTCTCAGCCTGCTGTTTCTGACCGCTGTTCTGTGGGCCCTGGTCAAACTGCGAGAGATCCGGGAACTCTCCAGGACCGAGATCCTGCCCAGCGATCAGTCCACCTTGTTGCTGGGGCTGTTCTATATTCTCAGCGAAGCCTGCCTCCGTTACAACAAGGAAAAGGGCCATTACCCCCCGGTCATCAGCGGCGCCCGGGATGGGTTGATGGAGAAAGGCTACCTGCAAGGCATCGAACTGGCTTCCATGACCCGGGCCCTGCCCCTGTTCAGCATCGTGGCCACAGAGCGCACCGGTTTCGGAGTCTGCCTGCAGAATACCACTGCCAGCCTGACCCGGGAAATTCTGGAACGGGCACGAATGACCGGCAACAATCTGACATTCATGGATTGGAAAAAGAGCCGCTACGTCACCCTGACCCCGCCCATCCGCAACGACTTCATCAATCTTACCCTGCCGCTGCCCATCCGTCCCGACAAAAAGTAGCGGGAAGGATCTGAAGAATCTCTGGTCCAGGTCGTTTCCGTGTGGAGGTCGCGATACGACTTCCCTCAACTACTGGGCCAGCTCCTCTCCGGCACGCTTGCGGATGGCTTTTTCGATCTGACGGGCCAACCGGGTTTCGGGAGGACGATCCGCCCAACCGCCGCGCTCCGCCTCCTGCTTGAGGACCCGAACCTCCACCGCGCCATAGGGTTCCTGACCGGACACCCGAATGTTGAGGCGATAGCGAACTCCCGGATTGGCCGGATCGGTCTTCCAGTCGGTGGACACGAAGCCCCCGGTCTCGCTGGCCACCACCACCGGCAGATCCATCACCACCGACAGGGCACCGCCGAACAGCTTGCGGGCGCGAATGTCTTCCTTGCTCAGGGTCCGGCTGGAACCGAACACCCCGCCCCCATCCCCCAGGGTAAAGACGCTTTCCTCCCCGGCATCGGCCATGGAGTCGTAATCCCCGGTCTTCTCGCCATCCTTGAGGACCTTGGCCTTGCCAGCGGCCATGACATTGTCGTACTCGTCCACCTTGTTGCGGCTCCGCCAGGATTTCTCCGAACAGCCGGTCACCGCCAGAGCCAGCAGAAGGGCCAGCCCAAGCCATTTGCGCTCTTTCATCTTCCCCGCTCACCTTTTCCGGTTGACGATCCAAAACACCTCCGCCCTGATTCCATCGTCCCCATCATCCCACAAAAGAAAAGGGGGCGAAACCGCCCCCTTTTCGGTACAGCCCGACTTTTCGGAAAGAATCAGAATTTCATCTTCACTGAAGCATGCACGAAGTGCATGGTGTCGGGATCCTCGGTGGTGCTGTTGTTGCCGGGTCCCTTGTCGGGATCGGCGAAGGAGGCGCCCAGGGCCAGGGTGGTCCCCTTGTCGATCTCGGTACTCAGAGTGAGCGCACCGCCCCAGGCACTGTCATAGTCAGCCTGGGAGTTGGCCGCGCCGCCATTGTACTGCACGATGTCCTCGACCACGCTGGCGTAGTCCAGGGAGGGGGCGATGTTCCAACCACCGGCATTGATGGACAGGCCGGCGCCGATGCCCCACATGTTGCGGGTCATGTCGCTGTTGGATTGGGCGGCCAGCACGGCGTCGTCGTTGCCGGCGAACAGGGTGGTGAAGAGATCCTCGGCGCCGGGACCGCCCTCATCCCAGGTGGGGGACCATGCGGCATTGCCCGCAGTGATGCTGTTGAAATCCTCGCCCGCATAAAAGCCGTAGGCATTCCAGCCACCGAACCCGGTCTTGCCTTTGGCACGCAGGGCCACCAGGAAGTCGTCGCCTTCCAACTGTTTTTGCCAAGCGGAAGCGGTGGTGCTGATGTTGTCAGCGCCGCCTTCATAGAGTACGGTACCGGTCAGATCCACACCGCCGAAGTCACCACCCACGGTCAGGCCCAGCCACAGATCGTCGGAGTCCTGTCCAGTGCCGCTGGTGGTGAGAGTGGAGGTGGTGCTGTATTTGCCGGCATCGTAGTAGGCCACGGTGGCCTGGTAGTTGATGTTGGCGGCCTTGCCCAGCAGGGAGAGGACATACACGTCCTCATCGTCATCATCGGAACCGCCACCGGCCAAGCCGCCAGCTGCCACGGTAGAGATCTTTCCGCCGTTACCGGTGACGTTCTCGTCCACCCGGACGTTGGCAGCCACCAGGGTGATGTCGCCGAAGCTCTTGGAGAGCATGATGGTACCGAAGGAGGTGGTGTCCACCCCCACCAGGATGTTGTCATGCAGGGAGATGGGCATGTTGCCCACTTTCAGGCCAACGCCCCAGGCTTCGGTCTCCAACCAAGCTTGCCGAATGTCCCACAAGGTATCGGCGGCAGCGGCGTTGGCGGTGGTGACGGAGCTGCCATCGGCCAGGGCGGAGTCAGCGCCTTCCACCGGCACGCTGTCGATCACACGGGTGACCATGTGGGCGTGGGTCTTGGGGCTGGCGATGAAATCCATGTTCAATTGCAGACGATGGGCCCAGTAGTTGGCATCGTCGGACAGCGCGGTGGTGTTGGTGTCCTTCTGGGGGGTATCGTCCGAGTTGATCATGCGGAACATGTAATACCCGCCCATCTTCACTTCACCGGCATCGGCGATGCTGGGGGCAACCGCCATGGCGGCCAGCGCGGCCGCACCCAATACGAAAGACTTCCTCATCTGTTTTGCTCCTTTGATCATGATACTTGCTCCCGATCTTCCGATCGTCTTGCCGGAGGTCCACCTCCGGATCGTTACCTTACGGTCCTTTGGCTCCGCTACTGGCCAAGCCTTCCCAAATTCAAAACCAATCTGCGGCCTTCGTGGGAGGTCGGTGGACGCCGGTGCATTTTTGCCACACTGCTGTGTCCAATCCGCAACAGCTTATGCTTGCCTTTTAACCGACATCCCCGGCCCGGTCAACCAAAAAATTTTTTCGGACCCCATATTCTACCTATCGACAACTTCCAATCCCACTGAATCCTGTCCTCCCTCGCCCAACAGCTTTCTGGCCAGACGCTCCAGATCTTCGGGAGAAGCATATTCGAGGATCACCTTGCCCCGCCCTCGGGTTTGGGTGATGGTGACCCGGACCTGCAACTGGGATGCCAACCGTTTCTCGAAAACCATCGCCGCGGGATCCCGCCGGGCTGGCTGACGCTTGACATTATTTACAACGGTTTGCTTTTCTTCGCTATTCTCGGCATTTTCCCGCACCATCCGCTCGGTTTGCCGCACATTCAACCCTTGGACATGCACCGCGCGCGCCAGAGCCATGACACTGTCCGGGTTGTCCGCCACCGCCAACAGGGCGCGGGCATGCCCACCCGAAAGTTCTCCCGCCACCACTTGAGCCAACACCTCGGGAGGCAGTTTCAACAGCCGCAGCATGTTGGTCACGGCCATGCGGCTCTTGCCCACCCGCTGGGCCACCCGGGCATGGCTGTAACCGAACTCCTGCACCAGCCGTTGATAGCCCCGGGCCGCCTCGACCACGTTGAGGTCTTCTCTCTGGACGTTCTCCAGAATGGCCACTTCCAGGGACTGGCCGTCGTCCATCTCCTCCACCAACACGGGGACACGCTCCAGCCCCGCCAGGCGGGCTGCCCGCAGACGTCGCTCTCCGGCGATGAGTTCGTAACGGCCTTCGACCCCCTCCCGGGGGATACGCACCAGCAGGGGCTGCAAAATTCCATGCTCCCGGATTGAATCGGCCAATTCATTCAAGGCCTCCCCATCCGGATTATGCCGAGGCTGGCGGGGGTTGGGATCGATCCGATCCACGGGGACCATACGGATCCGCCGCCCCATTTCCCCTTCGGGGTCATCCCCGCCCAGCAGCGCCCCCAGCCCCCGTCCCAAGCCCAGCCGTTGACCAGTCACCGCACCGCCTCCCGAGCCCGTCGGCGGGCTCCCAGAATTTCACCCGCGACCCCCATATAACCCCAGGCTCCCGGGGACAGGGCGTCGTACCACAAGGCCGGTTTGCCGAAACCCGGGGATTCGGCCACCCGCGGATCCCTGGGAATGACGCTTTGAAACACCTGGGCGCCGAAATGCCCCCGGGCTTCCTCGGCCACCTGGCGGCTCAAAGTTGCCTCGGAGTCGAACATGGTCAAGACGATTCCTTCCAGCTCCAGGTCTCCATTGAAACCTTCCCGAACCATGGCCACGGTCCGCAGC
Organism: Magnetococcales bacterium DC0425bin3; assembly: GCA_002753665.1. GTDB lineage: Bacteria > Pseudomonadota > Magnetococcia > Magnetococcales > DC0425bin3 > DC0425bin3. The sequence goes on along the minus strand of PEAP01000069.1, from coordinate 12,802 downwards.
AGGCCGGCCAAGCCTTCCAGGGCATAGTATTCACACTGGAGCGGCACCAGCACGGAATGCGCCGCCACCAGGGCATTGACCGTCAACAGCCCCAGAGAAGGGGGACAATCCAAAAATATGAAATCGAATCGATCCACTGCGGCCCGCAACACCCGCCGCAACCGATGTTCCCGGGCCGGGGTGTTGACCAGTTCCACCTCCGCGCCGCTCAGGTGGGGGGTGGACGGCACCAGAAAAAGATGGGGAGGATCCGGCGACCAGAGTCGCTCCGGAACCCCGTTATCCTGCTCCAACAAGTTATAAGTATTCGAGTATTTTTCCTGGTTGGCCCTGCCAGGATCCAGGGCGGTGGTGGCGTTGCCCTGGGGATCGCAATCCACCAGCAGAACCCGTTGCCCGGCCGCGGCCAGGGCGGCAGCCAGGTTGACCGCCGTAGCCGTCTTCCCAACGCCACCCTTCTGGTTGGCAACCGCAATGATCCGTCCCATGCAAGGCGCGCTCCGCGGCTTCAACAGGTTGGAAATTTTAACTCTTTCTCAAGTGTGTTCTTTGTGCAACGGACGTGACAATTTTACCACACCCAACGTCAAAGACCCCACACCGTCGATCCATAAATTCAATTAATGGGTTTCCCGTGAAACTTTCTTCAGGATCACGATCACTCCGCCGGCATCCAGCCGCTGGATTCGAGGAGCTGCGAAACGCTGGGCAATGGGGGCGTCCAGAAAGGCGGTCACTTCTTCTTCATGCCGCTCGCCCTTCAGGGCCAGGTAGTTCCCCCCGGTTTCCAACAGGGGAGCGGCCAGTTCCGCCCCGTAGATCAGACTGCCCAGCGCCCGAGAGACCACGGTGGTGTAGGGGGAAGGTTGCTCCCGCACCAGGAGTTCGGCCCGCTGGCCGGGAACCCTTACCCGATTCACCAAGCCGAGACGGGCCACGGCATGGCGCAGAAAGCGGTTCTTTTTTTCCGCGCCCTCGATCAGGTCCATCCGACTGTCCAGATCCAGAAAAACTCCCAGGACCAGACCCGGCAACCCCGCTCCCGACCCCAGATCCGCCACCCGCTGCCGGGGACCAAGATGGGGCAGGAGAGTCAGGCTGTCCAGAAGATGCCGGTCCAATACCCTTTCCAGTACCGAAGGCCCCACCAGATTGTAGGTCTGATTCCATTCAGCGAGCAGACCGACATACGCTTCCAGGGTCCGACCTTCATCCGCCGACAGGGAACGCCCCACCAGTCCGGCCGCCTGACGGCCGAAGGTGGCCCAATCATCCGGGGTAGGAAGGCGGCGGTCCGCAGCGGGGAGACGTTTGCCCATGATCACCCGCCGGCATGTTTCTTGAGCCACACCAGGAGAACGGCCACCGCGGCGGCCGTCACACCCGGAATCCTTTGGGCCTGGCCAAGGGTTTCCGGCCGCACCCGGGCCAGTTTTTCCCGCACCTCGTTGGACAGACCACCGATTTCCCCCCAGGGGATCCCGACCGGCAGAGCCAGGCTCTCGGCCGCGCGAAATCGGACAGCCATGTCCGCCTGCTTGGCCAAATAGCCCTGATAGTGGGCTTCCACATCCAGGACCTCGGCGATTTCTCCGGAAACCCCTTCCATTCCGGCTGCCGCCAAGACCTGCTCCAGGGAGACATCCTGACGCCGCAGGCAATCCCAGGCTGGGATGCGGCAAGCCCCCACATCGGCGTTGGGAACCGTGATAACCGTGTGTTCCAGATGGCGGCGCACCCGGTCCAACTCGGCCATTTTGGTTTGAAAGGATTCCCACCGCTGGTCATCCACCAACCCCCATTCCCGCCCCAACGGCGTAAGGCGCTGATCGGCATTGTCGGCCCGCAACATGAGGCGAAACTCCGCCCGGGAGGTGAACATCCGGTAGGGCTCGTCCACCCCCCGGGTGACCAGATCGTCGATCATGACGCCCAGGTAGCAGTGGGAGCGATCCAGGCGCACCTGCGCCTCGCCCCGGGCCCGGCGAGCGGCATTGAGGCCGGCCATCAACCCCTGTCCAGCGGCCTCCTCATAGCCGGTGGTGCCATTGATCTGCCCGGCCAGGAACAGCCCGGGAACCGTTTTCACTTCGAGTCCCGGATCCAGTTGCCGGGGGTCCACCATGTCGTACTCGATGGCATAGCCGGGTCGCAGAATCCTGGCATCCTCCAGGCCCGGAATGGATCGGACCACCTGCCACTGCACATCGATGGGCAGGCTGGTGGAGATGCCGTTGGGATAGACCTCGGCCCAGTCCCGTCCCTCCGGCTCCAGAAAGATCTGATGGGCCTCCCGCGCGGCGAACCGCACCACCTTGTCTTCGATGGACGGGCAATAGCGGGGACCCACGCTGGCGATCTGGCCGGTATAGAGGGGCGCCCGGTGCAGATTGGCGCGGATCAGGGCATGGGTCGCGGGCGTGGTATAGGTGATGTGGCAGGAGATTTGCGGCTCCTGGATCCGGCGGGTCAGAAACGAAAACGGCACCGGCGGATCGTCCCCCGGCTGTTCCCGCAATCCGGCCCAGCGGATGCTGCGGCCATCCAGGCGGGGCGGGGTTCCGGTTTTCAGGCGTCCCAGGGTCAATCCCAATCGAGCCAGGGAGTCGGCCATGGCCTGGCTGGGGCTGTCCCCCAGTCGGCCGGCGGGGAAGATACGCTCTCCCATATGGACCAGACCGCGCAGAAAGGTGCCGGTGGTCAGCACCACGCTGGAGGCTGCATACCATTCTCCCCAATCAGTGGCTATTCCCTGGATCGTTCCGTCCACCGTTTGCAGTCCGGTGGCCTCGCCCTGGCGCAGGGTCAGGTTGGGACGTTCTTCCAGGGCCTGGCGCATCGAGCGTCGATAGGCCATCTTGTCCATCTGGGCCCGGGGTCCGCGGACCGCCGGTCCCTTGCGGCGATTGAGCAGCCGGAACTGGATGCCGGCCCGATCCGCCACCCGCCCCATGACTCCCCCCAGGGCGTCCACCTCCCGCACCAGATGGCCCTTGCCCAAACCGCCGATGGCGGGATTGCAGGACATCTGGCCGATGGTATCCAGATTCTGGGTCAACAGCAGGGTCCGGGCGCCGGTCCGGGCCGCGGCATGGGCCGCTTCACATCCGGCATGGCCGCCTCCCACCACGATGACATCGTATCGTTCGGTGGCTGTCATGAAGGGGTGACTCGCATGGCTGGGAACAACCGATTGTCCCGGAGAATCAGGCAATCGTTTCACGTGAAACCGAATGACAGGGTATCACTTGCCGATACAGAAGGTGGAGAAAATTGTATCCAACAAATCCGCGTGGGTCACCTCCCCCGTCAGCTCACCCAGGGCAGTGACGGCTTCCCGCAACGGCAGGGCCACCAGTTCCAGGGGCCGCCCCTGCTGTAAAAGCCCACCGCATTCCATCAAGGCGCTTTGGGCGCGTTCCAACACAGCCCTCTGCCGGGCAACCAGGATGGCGTCGCCCTCGCCCCCCCCATCGCGACTCCCCAGCAACCGGGCGATGGCCTGAACCAATTGGGGCAATCCCCCCCCCGTGGCACAGGAAGTGACCAGAGTAGCCATGGGAGACTGGACCAATGGTGGAAGGTCGGGGAGGGGAAAAGCCGCATCCCGAAGATCCCCCTTGTTCCAGACCAGCAGGAAATCGACTTTTCCCAATGCGGCGAGAATCTCCAGATCCTCCGCCAGAACACCCCGATGGGCCTCCAGGACCACCAGAATTCCATCAGCCTCACCCAGTTTGCCCCGGGCCCGTCGGATCCCCTCCTGCTCCACGACACCGGCAGCCCGCCGCAGCCCGGCCGTATCCACCAGACGCACGGGAATGCCATCGATCTGGAGGGTGCGCAGATTCAGGTCCCGCGTGGTGCCGGGGTGGGGGGTGACAATGGCCGCATCCTCCTGGACCAGGAGGTTGAACAGGCTCGACTTGCCGACATTGGGCCGCCCCACGATGGCCAACTCAAAACCGTCATGCAGCAGCTGGCCCAGGCGGGCATTCCCACCCAGGTCGGTCAAGCGGGCCGTCAGATCCAGGACCCCCTGCAGCAGGGCCGATTCATCCCGGGGATCCAGTTCCTCATCGGGAAAATCCAGATGCGCCTCAAGATGGGCCAGCAGGAGAACCAGAGCCTGTTTGATCTCTCCAAAGCTCCGCGACAGGCCACCCCCCATGTGTCTGGCCGCCACCCGCGCCCCCCGCAAGGACGCCGCCTGGATCAATTCCATCACCGCTTCAGCCCGCACCAGGTCCATCTTGCCATTGAGAAACGCCCGGCGGGAAAACTCCCCGGGGCCTGCGGGAGCGATTCCCTGGAGGGTCAGCAGTTCCAGCAACCTGGTCACGACCACCGGGGAGCCATGGCAATGGAACTCCACCTGATCCTCACCGGTAAAGGAGGCCGGTCCCGGGAAAAAGACCACCAGGGCCTGGTCCAACACCGGCCCCCCAACCCCTTCCACCAGATCCATGCGCTGCAGTTGGCGCGGGGGAAAATCTTCACCGCCAACCGGGCGCCCCCCGGGGGAACGCAGCAGCGGGAGAACCTGGTGCAGGATCCCCCGCCCACTGGTCCGGACCACCGCCACCCCGGACTTGCCGGGGGGGGTGGCCAAGGCGGCGATGGGCGGCGAGAGCCCCATGGACCGATCTTATCCGGCCTTCTTCATGATATAGCCCTGCTGGCTGATGGACAGGATATTGTTGACCAACCAGTAAAGGACCAGACCGGAGGGAAAGGTGAGAAACATCACCGTGAAGATCAACGGCAGGAACAGCATGACCTTGGCCTGGATGGGATCGGCGGGGGCGGGATTCATCTTGGTCTGGAGAAACATGGAGGCCCCCATCAGCACCGGCAGGACATAGTAGGGATCCATGGCCGAAAGGTCCTGGATCCACAGAAAGAAGGGGGCATGGCGCATTTCGATGGACAGGTAAAGCACCTTGTAGAGGGCGAAGAACACCGGGATCTGCACGACGATGGGCAGGCAGCCGCCCAGGGGATTCACCTTGTTCTCCTGGTACAGCTTCATCATTTCTTCATTGAGGCGCTTGCGATCATCCCCATAGAGCTTCCGCAGCTGCTCGACCTTGGGCTGCAGCTTCTTCATGGCGTTCATGGAGTGGTAGCTCTTGTTGGCCAGGGGAAAGAAGAGCAGCTTGATCAACAGGGTCAGGGTGATGATGGCCAGGCCGAAGTTGTGCATGAAATCGTTGAAGATCAACAGCAGCTTCACCAGCGGCTCGGCCAGAAAATGGAACCAGCCGTAGTCGATGGACCGTTCCAGATGCCATCCCTGGCTCTCCAGGATCCGGATTTCCTTGGGACCCACATAAAGCCGGGCCCGAAATTCGCCGCTGGCTCCTGAAGCGACCACAAGTCCCGGCGTCACCATCCCCACCCGGTGATTGGGCGTGTCATAATCGAAATAGAAGCGCCGTTCTTCCCCGGAATCGATGCCCCCCATGGCGGCCAGAAAGTATTTGTCGGAATATCCAGCCCAACCCGTCCGGCTGCGCTGGAGCTGATCACCCTGGCGCAATTCTTCGTATTTGAATTGCACCCGGGCATCGTTCAGGAACCCCATGGGACCTTCGAAATCCATGGCCGGAGGCCCCCCCCCCTCCTCGCTCTGCCCGGGTTCGCTGCGGATCAATTGGGAAAAGTGGTGGACGGTGAGAGCCTGACCGGTCCGATTGGTCACCCGGTCCCTGACCTCGAACTGATAGCCCTCCGGATTGAAAATCAGGATCTTTTCGAACAGCAGACCCTGGCCGTTGTCCCAGGTCAACCGCAATTCCCCCCCACTGCCCGGTTCGGGCTGGGACGCCACCTCCCAGAGGGTGGTCTGGTCGGGGATGGCCAGTCCAGGCGCGGCCAGGATGCCGCTTTCGCCAACGAAGAACTGTTTGCCGGGAGTGCCATCCAGATAGCGAATGGGAGCCCCATCGGGGCCCAGCTTGTCCCGATAATCGAGAAAGCGCAGGTCCACGAGCCGGCCGCCAGCGGAGGACAGGCTGCCGGAGACCACCTTGTTGCCGAAGGGAACCACGGCCGCCTTGGCAGAAGATTCGGCGATTCGGGCAGGCGGAGGAGCGATCGAGGCCGCTGCCGTCTCCAGGGTGGGACCCGCCGGCCCCTTGCCCACCCGAACATCGGTGGCTTCCCCCGGGGCTTCTGGAGTCACGGGGATGGATTCCGGTCCCGAAGATCCCGGGGGTTCCTTGCTGCTCTCGGTCGCCACCTGAACTCCCGGTTCGGGAGGAGGATAGACCGTATTCATGTACCATTGGTACAACACCAGCAGGATGAAAGAGAGGCCGACGGCCAGGAGTGTTCGGCGATCCATGTCTGATCCTTGTGATGGGCGGTCAGGGTACCGGGTCGAACCCGCCCGGATGGAAAGGGTGACACTTGAGAATCCGGCGCACCGCCAACAGGGTACCCCGTCCGGCGCCATGGCGGGAGACCGCTTCCAGGGCGTATTCGGAGCAACTGGGGGCAAACCGGCAGCAGGGAGACAGCAGCGGGGAGATGAAGAGCTGATAGAAGCGGATCAATCCGAGCATCAACCGTCGCATGGCGTGGCTTCCGGATCGGTTCCACCCCCGGGGGATGCGATCAGCCAGGGGGCGAAAAGCGTGTCCAACCCGGCCCTCAGAGTGCCGTTGGAGCTGTTCCCCGCGGCGGGCCGGGCCTGCACGACACAATCAAACCCGTCGCGAAAGCGGATTTGATGTTGACGAAAATATTCCCGCGTCACCCGCTTGATCCGGTTGCGTTCCGTCGCCTTGCCGGCCTTGCGGCTGACCGTCAGTCCCAGGCGGCAGGGCCGCCCGGGACGGATCCAGAGATAAAGGGTGAAGCAGGGACCGGAACGACGCCGTCCCCGCTGCAACACCGCCCTGAAGCCCGCGCCATCCAGCAACCGGGCGCTCTTGGGGAAACCTTCTCCCCTTTCACCCCGCCTGGAGGCGAACGCGCCGGAATTGGGCATCAAACCGAAAGACGGCGGCGACCCCGGGCCCGGCGCCGGGCCAGAACCGCCCGTCCGCCCGGAGTGGCCATGCGGGCCCGAAAGCCATGGGTGCGTTTGCGACGAATGTTGCTGGGCTGAAAGGTCCTTTTCATGATGGCCCACCTGACTCCCGTAAAAAAAGCGTTCTCGAATCAGGACCGGTCCCGACTCGGGATCCAGCCCCCCGTCCGTTGTTACGAAAACGTTCCATCATATGAAATTCCGCGCCCAGGTCAAGCCATTGCATGCCGATTCAAAACCCTGCCGCCTTGCCGAAACCCCTGGCCCGATGCTAGATTGCCCCCTCGAACCCGCCAGGCGCAAGCGCCGGTCGAACCCGGCTGCGAACCCCCAGCGGCTCCCCGAGTACCGCCTCCTCCCTGTAAGTGGCGGACATTCTACCGGCAGCGGACCATGGACGATCAACTCTGGGAACGGACCCTGGAAGCGGTCAAGGAACAGGTATCCCATCGGGTATTCGAGACCTGGATCGAACCCCTGCGCCCCTCTGGCCCCCTGGCCGACGGTCATCTGGAACTGCTGACCGGCAGCAGCCTTTCCAGCAACCTCGTGCAATCCCGGTACGGTTCCCTGCTGGAATCCTGCCTCTCCAGCGAGGCTGGCTGCCGGGTACGACTCTCCTTTCGGGTCGATCCCGACGCCGTTCCCGAGGCAACCGATCCTGACCCAGCCGACGACACCGCGCCCCCTACGACCAGTCCCATCCAGGGGACGGGCCTGGATACCCGCTACCGATTTGAAACCTTCGTGGTGGGGGGATGCAACCAATTCGTTCATGCCGCCGCCGAACGGGTGGCCGAACTGCCGGCCCAGGGCTACAATCCCCTGTTCATCCATGGCGGGGTCGGGCTAGGCAAGACCCACATCATGCAGGCCATCGGCAACCGGATCCTGCAAACCCGACCCGACCTGAAGGTCCTCTACATCTCTTCGGAAAAGTTCATGACCCAGCTGATCAACAGCCTGCGCAATCAGGGGATCATGGCTTTCAAGGACAAATTCCGTTCCGTGGACGTGCTGCTGGTGGACGACATCCAGTTCATCGCCGGCAAGAAGGCTACCCAGGAAGAATTCTTTCACACCTTCAACGCCCTCTACGAGGCCAACCGCCAGATCGTTCTCACCTCCGACAGCTTTCCCTCGGAAATCGAACAGCTTGAGGAACGACTGCGCTCCCGTTTCGGCATGGGACTGGTGGCGGATATCCAGCCCCCAGAGCTGGAAACCCGGGTGGCCATCCTCAAGCAGAAGGCCGCCCAGGAAAACATGGATCTCCAGGACGACGTGGCCTTCTTCCTGGCGGAGGCGGTGCGCACCAACGTGCGGGAACTGGAAGGCGCCCTGATCCGGGTGTCGGCCCACGCCTCCCTCACCGGCAAGCCGGTCACCCTGGGACTGGTCAAGGAAAGCCTGCGGGATCTCATCAAGGGGCAGGATCGCCCGGTTTCCATCGAAGGAATCCAGAAGACCGTCTGCGGCTACTACAAGATCCGTCTGGCCGACATGCTCTCCGCCAAGCGGTCCCGGATTTTCAGCCACCCCCGCCAGGTGGCCATGTACCTGAGCAAGCAGTTGACCCGGCATTCCTATCCGGAAATCGCCCACCAGTTCGGAGGTCGGGATCACACCACAGTGCTTTATGCCGTGGGCAGTATCGACAAGAAACGGGCCGCGGATTCCGGCCTGACCGAAGAGTTGGAAACCCTGACCGCCATGCTGCGCAAGTAGGCCGTCCGGCCGGCGCGGCAACGGGACAATCGAGGCATTCGTCATGGAACTTTACGTCGAGCGGGAGCCATTCCTGAAAGCCCTGGGCCGCATCCAGACTGTGGTGGAACGCCGCAACACCAGACCGGTATTGGCCAATGCCAGATTGGAGGCCAACGGGGAATTTCTCGCCATTGCCGCCACCGATACCGAGGTTTCCATCACCACCCGCTGTCCGGCAGAGGTGGAACATTCCGGGGGCCTCACCGTCTCGGCCCGCAAGCTCTACGAAATCGTCCGCGAACTGCCCGACAAACCCCTGCTTCTGCGCCAGGACGGCGACGAGCGGCTGACCATCTCCTGTGACCAGGCCCGGTTCCATCTGGTTGGTCTGGCCCTGGACCAGTTTCCCGACATCCCCGAGATGGAAGGGGGCTTCCGCTTCTCCATGTCCACCGGAGACCTGGCGGACATGTTCGCCAAGACCCACTTTGCCATCTCCACGGACGAGGGCCGCTATACCCTCAATGGCGTTCTGTTGCAGGCGGACCCGCCCAAACCCGATTCACCGGAAACCGTGGCCCGGTTGCGCATGGTGGCCACCGATACCCATCGCCTGTCCATCGTGGAAAATCCCATTCCCGAGGAGGCGGGGCGGGTGGAGAATCCCATCGAGGCAATTCTGCCCAAGAAGGCGGTCCAGGAAATCCGCAAGCTGCTGGAAGAGGGCGAAGCCAACGTGGAGTTGACCCTGGGCGAACGACAGGTCCGCTTTGCCCTGCCGGAAATGACCCTCATCGCCAACCTGGTGGAGGGACGGTTCCCCAACTACAAACGGGTGATTCCGGAAGGCAACAAGCTCCTGCTCAACATCCCCAAGGATCCTCTGCTGGCGGTGGTGAAGCGGATGTCGGTCCTTTCCAACGAAAAATCCCGGGGTATCCGCATGCAGATCCTGCCGGACCGGCTGAAGGTGACCACCACCAATCCGGAACAGGAAGCAGCCCAGGAAGAGATGCTCACCACCTTCGATGGTCCCGGCATGTCCCTGGGATTCAATGCACGCTATCTGCTGGAAATCCTGACGGTGATCGGTGGTGAAACCATCCGGTTTCACCTGCTGGACGAAGACAGTTCGGTGCTGCTCACCGATCCGGAAAAAAACAATTTCCTGTTTGTCCTCATGCCCATGCGCATTTGACCCCCTGGGAGACGTTGCGGATTCCCCGGGGAACGCTGATGTTTCTGGAATCACTTCAAATTTTTGATTTCCGCAACATCGCCGCCGCTGAGTTGGAATTCGGACCCGGCCTCAACCTGATCGTCGGCCCCAACGGCCAGGGCAAGAGCAACCTGCTGGAAGCGGTGGGCCTGCTGGCCACCGGCCGGTCGTTCCGCCGGGCGCCCCCGGAGGCCCTGCGGCGCCATGACCGCCCCTGCTTCCGGCTGGATGGCCGCTGCCAGGCCGGCGGATTGGCCCACCGCCTGGAATTCCAGGGCCAAGCCAAGCGCCAGATGGCCCGGCTGAACGGCAAACCCATGACCACCGCCTCCGCCATGGGCCAGGCCCTGGCGGCGGTGATCGTCACCCCGGAGAGCCTGGCCCTGGTGCGTCAGGGACCCCAGGAACGGCGGGCCTACATGGACTGGGTGATTTTTTCCCGCAGGCGGGACCATGCCGCCCTGGTGCGCCATTATCGCCAAGCCATGAAATCCCGCAACCTCCTGCTGCGGGCCCAGACCCGAAACCAGGCGGAGCTGGCCGCCTGGGAGGACCGCCTGGCGGATCTGGGGGGACGCATCAGTTGGGCCAGGCGCCGCATGCTGGAGCGCCTGGGACAGGGACTGATTCCCTATCTGCAGCCCCTGGCCGTCACGGGCAGCCTCCTGGAGTCCCGTCTGGGGTCCCAGTTGGACCGGCTGGACCCCCAGTGGCAAGGAGCGGCCCGAGCCGCGGAGCTGTATCGCACCCAACTGGCGGTGCATCGAGAGCAGGATCGACTTTCCGGCACCACCACCATCGGCCCCCACCGGGACGATCTGCTGTTCCGCCTGGATGGCCGGCCCCTGGCCCGGTTCGGTTCCCAGGGACAGCAAAAACGTCTGGTTCTGGCCCTGAAACTGGCCGAGGCCGACCTGTTGCGGGAAACTCTGGGGGAAGCCCCCCTGTTCCTGCTGGACGACCCGGCCGCCGAACTGGACCGGGAGGGAACGACCCTCTTCATGGATCTGCTGGCCGAACGGGGCGGCCAGCTGTTCGTTACGACCTGTGATGCCGGGGAAATCCCCTGGCCCCATGGCCACCGGATCACCTTCATGGTGCATGCCGGGACCTTCAAAATCCAGATGGAGTCCAACCGCTCATGAGCGATCCAATCGCCAACGACAATCCGGAGAAGGCCAACGGCAGCTCCTCCTACGGGGCCGACAGCATCAAGGTCCTCAAGGGGCTGGAAGCGGTCCGCAAACGCCCCGGCATGTACATCGGCGACACCGATGACGGCACCGGTCTCCACCATATGGTGTTCGAAGTGGTGGACAATTCCATCGACGAAGCCCTGGCGGGGTACTGTGACCGCATCGAGGTCACCATCAATACCGACAATTCGGTCACCGTGATGGACAACGGCCGCGGCATTCCCACCGACATCCATGAGGAGGAAGGCCGTTCCGCGGCGGAAGTGATCATGACCGTCCTCCATGCCGGAGGCAAATTCGACCAGAATTCCTACAAGGTTTCCGGCGGCCTGCATGGCGTGGGCGTCTCGGTGGTCAACGCCCTGTCGGAACGCCTGGAGCTGACCATCCGTCGCCAGGGACGGGTGTGGACCCAGGAGTACGAAAACGGCGACCCACTGGCCCCCATCCGGGTCACGGGAACCACCAGCTCCACCGGCACCCGCATCACCTTCTGGCCCAGCCGGAAAGTGTTTCACAACGTCACCGATTATTCTTTCGATATCCTCTCCCAGCGGCTGCGGGAACTGTCCTTTCTCAACTCCGGCGTCCACATTTTCATTCGGGATCAACGCACCGACAAGGAACATGCCTTCCACTACCAGGGCGGAATCCGCTCCTTCGTCGAGCATCTCAACCGCGCCCGCACCCCCCTGCTGACGCCCCCCATCTTCATTGTGGACGAACGGGGTCCGGTCCAGCTGGAGGTGGCCATCCAGTGGAACGACGGCTACCAGGAAAATGTGTTCTGCTTCACCAACAACATTCCCCAGCGCGACGGCGGCACCCACCTGGCCGGCTTCCGGGCCGCCCTGACCCGCACCATCAACAATTACGCCACCCAGGCCGGTCTGCTGAAGAAAGAAAAGGTGACCTTGAGCGGCGACGATTGCCGCGAGGGTCTGACGGCGGTTCTTTCGGTCAAGGTTCCGGACCCCAAATTCTCCTCCCAGACCAAGGAAAAACTGGTTTCCTCCGAAGTGCGCACCGCCGTGGAAGGGATCGTGGGAGACAAGCTGGCCATCTTCCTGGAGGAACATCCCCAGGAGGCCCGGGACATCGTGGCCAAGACCGTGGAGGCGGCCACCGCCCGGGAGGCGGCCCGCAAGGCCCGGGAGTTGACGCGCCGCAAGAGCGCCCTGGAAATCTCTTCCCTGCCTGGCAAGCTGGCCGACTGCCAGGAGCGGGATCCGGCGCTGTGCGAACTCTATCTGGTGGAGGGCGACAGTGCCGGCGGTTCGGCCAAACAGGCCCGCAATCGCCGTTTTCAGGCGGTTCTGCCCCTGAAGGGCAAGATCCTCAATGTGGAAAAGGCCCGCTTCGACAAGCTGCTTTCCTCCGCCGAAGTGGGGACCCTGATCACCGCCCTGGGCACCGGCATCGGCCGGGAGGAATACGATATCGAAAAGCTCCGCTACCACCGCATCATCATCATGACCGATGCCGACGTGGACGGCGCCCACATCCGCACCCTGCTGCTGACGTTCTTCTACCGCCAGTTCGAGGAGATCATCTCCCGGGGGCATCTCTACATCGCCCAGCCGCCCCTCTATCGGGTACAGCGGGGCAAGCAGGAGACCTATCTCAAAAACTACAACA